>JAITCP010000184.1 GCA_031283025.1 Spirochaetaceae bacterium
AGACTTTTTCGCTTGACAATACTGGTAATGGTGCTGGTATTCGGAATGACGGCTGTTGGATGCGTAACTCTTACCCCAGAGGAGGAAGCGGCAAGAAGAGCAGAACAAATGTTTGTAGAAGTATATAATACAAGTAATACTGCTTGGTATTGGGTTGTAAGGGTTCTCGCGAATCATGAAAGTGTTTTCCGTGTAGCTCCAGGCCACTACATAGCCTATGCTACAAGACTGGAAGGTGAAAATTATATTCGCTATCGTGCTTGGAGAAGTAACGATGAAAAAGAACCGTCGTTAGAAGAAACACTTTATTGGACTAAGAAAACTTTTTTTGTCTCTAAGGGTGAATCTGTTAGGGTAAATATTCCATGATATTTGGAATATATAGAAACAGATTTTACGTTGCATAACGAGGCTGTCGAATTTATAGTATCACCAAAAAAAGATGTTAAAATATGTACACTTTATGACGTTTAGAGATACTTTTGAAGCACTTTTTTAATGCGTTTTTTCAAAAAGTGATAAATTCGACAGTCTCAACAGGACGGTAACTGCATGGAAGCTGTTTACGCAGCAATTATAAGAACCATTCAGCGGCTTCGGGATCTGGTTTTACTAAGTCATGGGCGTTGCCCATTCCCACGCAAAACCTCCGGCACAGTCTGATTAACAAAAAGAGAGCCGCACAAACTGTGTTTACGGCCTTAAAGCAGCATATACTCAAGAATGTACAGTTCTTTTATCTCTCCCAGGCGCAAAACGGAATTATAGCGGGATAACAACTCTTTATTAACTGTAACTGTGTCCAGCGCATCCAGGGCTTCGGCTGTAAAGGCCCCCAAATACTGGGAGGTGGCTTCCCTAAAGCGGAAAAGGCTGGAAGCAAGTTCTTCGGAAAAGGGCCTGTCGTTTTTGTCATAGGGAAAGGCTATGGAAATAATCAGGATTTTCGGCTCAGGGTCTGCTGTAGCAATACGCATTGTGCCCAAGCCGGAAAACACTCCCTCAAAGGCGGCAGATTCACCGCCGGAAACGGCCTTTCCCGCGGCTTCCCCTTTCTTGACCAGCCCATAGATCGTTCCAATAATCAGGACAAGCGCCAGCACTGCGGCGATTACAAGCAATCCCCGGTAAACAAGCTCCCCGGCCTGGGGAGGCCGTTCTTCAATACGTTTCATACAATGAGCCTCCGCAGGGCAGAGCCCTGCGGTATCTTTAACGTTGAGTTGTATTGGAACGGAGGCTCGTTCGAGAGGAAGTTTATTAAAACGTCTGGTTTAATACCGAATACTCCCATGTCTCGATTCCTTTCAGCCGCCGCAGAGCGGCGGGGTATTAAACCAGACTTTCGAATAATTGAAGCCCCGCCCGGAAGGGTGGTACAGCCGCCTTTTGGAGCGGGGCCAAAATGTTAATCTTCCACTTTCATTAATGAAAGCTCTGTTTCGCGGTCAAAGAACTGGGCTTTTTCCATCTTCGCTTCAAACTTAACCTCATCCCCTACCTTAAAGAGGCGATTAGGCTCGGTGCGAACGACCATGGGCTGAGTCCCGGCATTGATCCAAAGGTGGGTGTCCGCTCCCAGCGGTTCCACAACGGTAATTTTTCCGGGGATAGCGTTTTTGGCGTTGGATTTCTCCGTGAAGGAAAGATCCTCCGGCCTGATGCCAAAGAAAATTTCTTTGCCAACATACGGCGTTAACGCTTCCGTATGAGCGCCAATGGGGTGAATCTCATAATCCTCGCTGCGGAGCACGATTCCACCGGATTCAGCAACTTTAAGGGTAAGGAAGTTCATGGGCGGTGAACCGATAAACCCTGCCACAAATTTATTGGCCGGCTGGTTATAAAGGTGCAGGGGGCTGCCAATCTGCTGAATCCACCCATCCTTCATTACTACGATTTTGTCCGCCATGGTCATGGCTTCCACCTGATCATGGGTAACGTAGATCATCGTGGCGTTAAGCCGCAGGTGAAGGTCAGAAAGTTCCGCCCTCATCTGGACCCGGAGTTTCGCGTCCAGGTTGGACAACGGTTCGTCAAAAAGAAAGACCTTGGGGTTCCGCACTATGGCCCGGCCTACCGCAACACGCTGGCGCTGACCACCGGAAAGGGCGCGGGGCTTGCGATCCAGGAATTTCTCAATATCAAGGATTTTTGCCGCCTCGTTGACCCGCTTGTCAATTTCCGCCTTGGGGACTTTCTTGATTTTAAGGCCAAAGGCCATGTTTTCGTACACCGACATATGCGGGTACAGGGCATAATTCTGGAAAACCATGGCGATATTCCGGTCTTTTGGCGGAACATCGTTCATCCTTTCCCCGTCGATGAGGAGTTCGCCTTCGGTAATATCCTCCAACCCGGCAATCATCCTAAGGGTGGTTGACTTGCCGCATCCAGAAGGGCCGACAAGAACCACAAATTCCCTGTCTTCTACCGTAATGTTGGCGTTTTCTACCGCCCTTACGTCGCCCTCATACACTTTTCCGATACCAATTAACTCAACTTTAGCCATTTTTGCCTCCATAGCTCCTGACAACAGGATTTTACTTGGGATTTATTTTATTCAGAATAGTACAAAACAGGAGAATAATCAAGAGGATTATGCGGAAAAAGCGGTTTTTCATACAGATTAAGCGGTTAATCTCTAAAAACTGAAGTTTTTAGAGATTCCCTTAAGGAACATTGGTCAAAAAAGCCCGAAAAGAGAACGGGTTTGCCTGCGCCGCAATAATTTGTTAATGGAAAATCCCCTTTTTATACTATACTTATACCTAAGGAAGGAGGGAAAATATGCGATCATTAGTAACTATTCAAAAGGTAAAAGCTGTCAGTCCAATACCGGATTCGGATTTTATTGAGCTTGCCCATATTATGGGGTGGCAATGCGTTGTTAAAAAAGGCGAGTTTAAAGAAGGGGATTTGGGCGTATTTTACGAAGTTGACAGTTTTCTTCCGCTGGATGAACGTTATGAATTTATACGTGCTTCTTCGTACCGCGAAAGCGCGTATAACGGAATTGGTTTTAGAATACGCACAATGAGAATGCGCGGCCAGATTTCGCAGGGCCTGTTTCTGCCGCTGGAACAATTTCCCGAACTGGCCGGCTGCGCGGAAGGCGGCGATGTTACAGAAAAACTCAACGTAAAAAAATGGTACATTCCCGAAACAGCCAGTTCCGGGGGAACCATTATCGGCAATCATCCTTACGGCATTCCTCCGTCCGATGAAATCCGTATACAGTCCGCCCTTGAACTGCTCGACCAGCTTAAGGGCAAACCGTTTTACATTACGACAAAAATGGACGGCACTTCCGGAATTGTCTATTACATAGACGGGAAAATTGGCTGTTGCAGCAGAAACAAGGAAATAAAAGACGAAGAAACCGCCCTTTACTGGATGCCGGTTTATAAACACGGCCTTAAAGAAAAATTGGCAAAGCTTGGCAAAAATATCGTTCTAACCGGAGAAATATGCGGCCCCGGAATTCAAAGAAACAGACTGCGGCTGGAAGATACGGAATGGTATGTCTTTGACGTTAAAGACCAGGATGCGGGGCTTTACCTTTCCTACGACGACGCTGTCGCGTTATGTTCCGAATTGGGCTTACAAACAGTTCCGCTTGAAGAACGGGGAGACACATTCGATTATGATCTTGCAGCCTTGCTGGAAAAGGCAAAGGGCAAATACCCAAGCGGCCTTGATAAAGAAGGCATCGTCGTGCGTAATACCATTGCGCCAAAAGCAATATCGTTTAAGGTATTAAACAACGACGCTCTGCTTAAAGAAAAGGATTAGGCTGGTACGGCTGCACATCAAGGGTTTTACAGAACACTGATTCTTCAAAGCGCCAGTTCTTCCGCCCCCACGGGCCGGATTCGCAGGACGGTTACCGAACCTTGGCCAAAGACCGCATCCATTGCGGCGCAATAGTTTTGCAGCAATGCGGCGGGAATATACGCCTGAATGCTGCCGGCAAAGCCGCCGCCATGGACGCGGCAAGCGCCGCAGTTTGAGGCGGAGACATTCCGCAGGAAGTTCCGGGTAAGGGCCAGCGCTGTGGCTATACCTTGATCCTCCGGATTTTGCGGCGTAAAAACATTTTGCAGCAGTTTCCAGGATGAATCCCCGGATTCGTTTACCAACCGTAAATAGTTTGCCATTGCTTCCTGCCGTGCGGAAGGGCTTTGGGCCTTGCTTTCCGGCGCGGCAAAACATTCCAGGGCGGCAAGCATCTCCCCCACACGCCCATTTTCATCAAAAAAATGGAGGGCGCGCAGCAAGGCCCGGTCTCCCGGTTTTTGCCGCAGCTCTGCGGCGTTTTTTACCACCGCCCCCCTGTCACATTCCCGCAGCGTTTTCTTGCCAAAACTGGCGGCTACAGCCTTCATCTCGCCGGGGATCGCCGCATAATCCGCCGTTAAATCCGCATGGCTTCCCCTGGTGTTTACCACACAAAGTGATAAACCCGCCGCAGCCAGATCTACATCAACCTGTTTGACCAGAGGCATGGAGGGATCGGCAAAATCAATGGCTATTGCCCCCCCATAAACGCAGGCGCATTGATCCATAAGGCCGCAGGGTTTCCCAAAATAAATGTTTTCCGCCTTCCGGCCTATTTGGGCAATTTCTATGGGACTGCATTTGCCTTCATGGTACAGGTTGTTGATAATCCGGCCAAAGAGAGCCTCCACCGCCGCGGAGGATGAAAGGCCCGAACCGGGAAACACCGTGGAAGCCGCATTAACGGTAAAGCCTTTTACCGCCGCGCCCCGTGCTGCAAACTCCGCTGCAATGCCCCGGATAAGGGCCTCCGTGGTTTCCTTCTCATGTTCCTTTGGTTCAATATCGGGGCGGCCATCCGCGCCATAAATATCCACAATAACGTCCGGGTAGCCGGTAGAACGGAAAAAAATTTGCCCGTCCGCACGGGGGGCGGCAACAGCGGCCTGATCCAACTGGATCGATGCGGCCAGCACCCGGCCATGATTGTGATCGGTGTGGTTGCCGCCAAGTTCGGTACGGCCGGGGGCGGTAAAGAGCCGGAGTTCCCCCGCCGCTTCAGGAAAAACATCACGGGGGAATTTGCCGTCATCGAGTAAATCTTCTATTAGGGAAGCATAGCGTTTTTTACCGGCTTCCGCGCCTTCCGGCCCGTAGAGTTTTTCAAAAAGAGGCCGGGATGAAGATTCATCAAGTTTATACAGCAGCTCTTTTCCGTTCACTGTTCCAGTATATACAAAACAGCCCGCGCCTGCAATTAAAGTTGTGTTACACCGTGTTGCCTCAAAAGAAAATCTAGCCGAAAAAAGTGTGCCCCTGCCTGCAGCAGGCAGGTCAAAAGTCGAAATTCTAGCCAAAGGTTTCTCAAGAAACCTTGTCAGAAGGAATACTG
>JAITCP010000001.1 GCA_031283025.1 Spirochaetaceae bacterium
GGCCAGTTCAGGATCAGAATCGATCAGTATGGGAAGCCGGCGGAGCGCTAAATCAATGAGCGGGCGGAGGCTGTCTTTTGGCCTTCCGCGGGCGGCATACTCAAACAGGAGCCGTACCGAGCCGGTTTCACGGGGAAATCGATCCATGACGGCGGAAGCGGCGTTAACAAACGCCGCTTCCGCCCCGCTCCGCGATTGGGCAAGCCCCTTCAAAGCGGCAAGCCGCCGGTACTGAGAGGCATAGCGTTCAGGATCGCAACGATCCAGTACCAAGAGGGCTTCTTCAAAGCGGCGTAATTCCGTGAGGGTTTTGGCTTCCAATAGCCGTGCGTCTTCCGGGACATATTGCTCCCAGCGCATGGTTTCCAGCGCCCGGCGGCAGGCTTCCAGCACAGAAAAGCGGGACAGCCCCGCTCCGGACCGGAGGACGGCCAAAAGAAAGGAAACATCAGAAGAAGCGTCCGCGTAATCCGCCCCCCGTTCCAGTCCGGCAAGGGCCTGTGCGATCCGTCCGGCGGACGCTTCCTTCTGCGCCCATTCGACATAACGCCGGGCAATGGCCGCATCCCCCGTGTCGGAAAAAAGCGTGCCGTCCGCAGGGACCGCAGGTTCTATAGGGCCGGCCCCCTGCCGCGCCGGAATCTGCGCCCACAGCAAAAGAGGAAAAATAAGAAAAAATGGTAACAAAACGACAGTACGCATTGTTTATAGTATACAACGCGCTTAAGAGAAATATCAATTCAGGATTTATAATCTTGCGCGATAGTAATAAATATGCTTTAGTATAATAGGGAGTTGTTCAAAAATTTCAGTTTTTGAACAACTCTAATAAACTTGTTCGACAACCCACAAGTTTGGGCCATTAGCTCAAACCATTGTCTTACAAGTTAAAAAAGGGGAAAACCATGTTTTTCAAAAAAAATCTTGCGTTTTGTGCGCTTTCCGTGCTTATTCTGGCAGGATGCGGCACGTCTGTAACAATTCAGGTTCAGCGGACTCCGGTAATGAATACAGCAGGCATTAAACGTATTGCTATTGTACCTTTTGAAACCAGCAATAATACAAGCCTTAACAAAGAAATTGCCCAGTATATAACTTCCACCGCAGTTACCAATTTAAGGAACGCCAATTACTTTGTACTGGTAGACTACAGCCAGATTCAACGCCTGCAGGAAAGAGGAGAAAAAATAGAAGACCACGTAGACGGCTTATTTACCGGGCAAATAATCAGCCTGCGTACCGCCGACTCCAATTATACAGAAGAAAGAACAGACTCCAAAACAAAGGAAAAAACACAGGTTACCGTTTATGTACGTGAAGTAGAATTGAGTTTTAATTACCGGTTTATACGTACCCGTGACGGCAATATAACCAATATAATTACCAAGCAGGGAAAAACCAGCGACAGCAAAGATGCCAGACAGGATTTGCTATCTAATTCCCAACTGTTACAGTCCGTTGTTTCCAAAGAACTTGCCTATCTTGCCAGAGAAACAGCCCCCTATATCGCAAATGAAAGCCGTACCCTCATGGAGGAAAATTCAAAAGATAAAGAGTTAAAAGCCCAAATGAAGGATGTTCTTGCCGATGTAAACAGCCGCAATTACACTTCAGCGCTTAACCGGTATCTTTTGATTTATGGGCAATACGGCAGCTTTGCCGCCGCTTATAACGCGTCTGTAATGTATGAAGCCTTAAAAGACATACCCTCCGCAATTACGCTTATGCAAAACGTTTATAATAATACAGGAAACCCCAAAGCCTATGATGCGCTGTCCCGCTTAAGCAAGAATCTGCAGGAACAGCAACGCGTGGCTGCCGAGTATAGCACGGGAAGTCAAAGAGATAAGGTAATTGCCTATGCCGTTGACGAAATATTCAAAGTTCTGCCCAAAGGCGCAAAAATATGGATCTTCAATAATACCAAAGAAGAAAAAACCTTAAGCTCTTCCATGGCGGACGGGATAACATCAGGCCTTCTTAAAAAGGGCGTTATCATTGTAGACAGAGAAAATTCAAGACTACTGGAAGCGGAACATATGTTTCAGGCATCGGGAATCGTAAGCGATAATGATTTTGTAAGCATAGGAAAAGCCGCCGGAGCGGATACCCTGGTAACCGTTGCCGTTACCGGAACAAGCAGCCTGCGCCGCCTGCAGATACGGGTGTTGGATATAGAAAAGAGGACAAACCGCTACCAGAGTGACGCAAGCGATAACTGGAAACTGTAAAAGGGTTGCTTTATCTATGTTCTGCTTTCTCAAGCTTTGGCGGCAGTCCCAGAATGTTCCGTACTTCTTCATCTACCAGGGTTTCCCGTGCCAGGAGGGCGTCTGCAAGGTCTGCCAGTTCTTTCTTGCGGCTTTCCAGAATAGTTTGCGCCGTGGTAACTGACTTCTCAAGTATCTTTTTTACCGCCCCATCTATACGTTTGGCGGTTTCTTCCGAATAGTCCTTGTGCCGGGCTATCTCCTTGCCCAGGAAAATCGGCTCCTCCTCCTGGCCGTAGGTAACCGGGCCCATCTCTTCCGCCATGCCCCACTCGCAGACCATGCGCCGGGCCATGTCGGTGGCCTGTTCCAGGTCCTGCTTGGTGCCGGTGGTGGTTTCATCATAAAAAAGTTTTTCCGCCGACCAGCCGCCGTAACAAATCACGATACGGTCTTCTATCCAGCCCCGTGTACGGCTGTAACTGTCTTCTTCCGGCAGCGACATGGCCATGCCCAGGGCCCGGCCATGGGGAACTATCGTTACCTTGTGGAGTGGATCGGCGTTTTTCAGGAAGTAATGGAGCAGGGCGTGTCCCGCTTCGTGGACGGCAGTCATGCGCCGTTCCTTGTCGCTTACCACTAAGGTCTTCCGGGCTACTCCCATAATCACCTTGTCACGGGCTTCTTCCATATCGCTCATCTCTACCGCTTTTTTATCCCGGCGGGCGGCAAACAGAGCCGCCTCGTTGATCAGGTTGGCGATTTCCGCGCCGCTCATGCCGGGAGTCGCCCGCGCCACTCTGGCAAGGTCAATATTTTCCGCCAGGGGGATTTTGGCGGCGTGAATTGTAAGAATCGCCTCGCGTTCCTTGATGTCCGGCATGGCTACCACTACCTGGCGGTCAAAGCGGCCCGGACGGAGCAGGGCCGGATCAAGCACGTCGGGGCGGTTAGTGGCGGCAAGGATTATCACCCCGTCTTTGGAGTCAAAGCCGTCCATTTCAACCAAAAGCTGGTTCAGGGTTTGTTCCCGTTCGTCGTGACCGCCGCCGTAGCCAGCGCCCCGCGTGCGGCCTACAGCGTCAAGCTCGTCAATAAAAACAATGCAGGGGGCGCTGCGCCTGCCCTGATCAAACAAATCCCGCACACGGCTGGCGCCAACGCCGACAAACATTTCCACAAAATCGGAACCGGACATATGGAAAAAATTTACCCCGGCCTCTCCGGCAACCGCTTTTGCCATAAGGGTTTTTCCCGTACCGGGCATACCCACCAGCAGCACTCCCTTGGGGATACGCGCTCCCATCTTGGTAAATTTCTGGGGGTTTTTAAGGAAGGAGACCACTTCCTGCAATTCGTATTTTGCGTCTATCTGGCCCGCCACATCGGCAAAAGTGATTTTTTTTCCGTCATCGTGGTAACGCTTTGCCCGGCTCTTTCCGAACTGGAAGTTGCGGGAACCCACGCCCTGCATATTCCGCATCATGAACCAGATAAAGCCGATTATCAGCACCCAGGGGATTATGTCCAGGAGTATGCGCCAGAAAGTCATGCCGGCTACCGCGCCTGTTATCTTAACGTCTCTGTCTCTAAGGTTGGGAATAAGGGAACTGTCTTCATAAGGGATAAGTGTTTTGAACCGGTTCTGTTCGCCCCCAATATTCCGGCGGAGCCCGTCTATCACATTGTTATCATAAATTTTCACTTCAAGGATTTCGTTCCGTTCCAGATAAACCAGAAAATCCGAATAGGCCATTTCCTCAATAGGGGCCTGATCATTCCGGAAAAAAAAGGCAATAAAAAGGGCCGTCATGGCAAGGAAAAAAAACAGGGCAAAATAGTTTGGCTTGCCGGGAGGATAGATGGGTTTTTGAGGTCTATTTGGTTTTTGATTGTCATTCTGATCCAAGGGCATCCGATCCTCCATTGAACTCTATAAAAAAGAAAACGCCGTCTTTTTGTTCCCGCTTTTGAACAAAACCCTGTGCGCCTATCACCGCCGCCCTGCCCTGGCTGTCTTCCGCGATTATTGTTCCCCCCGTAGAGGAACGCAGGACCAAAGGAAAGCTGGCAAAAAAACCAGCGCCCCCATCAACGGAACCGCTTTGCACAGAACCGCTTTGTTTCGCAGCATATACGGTAATCCCTTCCAGCTTATAAATTCCGGGAGATTTAATCAACACTGAAAAACCCGCGTTAGAACGGTTCTTTCCGGCTTTTTGCACCGTAACCCGGCCCTTTTTACATAAAAGCCTCCCCATACCAAGATCCGCCGCAGTTTGCCCGCCCCGGACAAACGCCCGGATCGTTTCCCGTCTGAGGGTTTTTCCCGCTTCGTCCCCGCGGGCAAGTTCGTCTATCGCCCCAAAAAGGGCTTCTTCCCGGAGTATTTCCGGCTGGGAAAAAAAGGTTTCCGCAGAAATACCAAAGCTCCGCGGCGATTGCGGGCCGGCCTTTTCTTCCTCCCAGGGGAGACGGCGCGCCGCTTCTTCCCGGATAAAATCCGCCGTCATGGCCTGGGTCTCTCCCAGCCGCCGCACCGGCTCCTTCCAGCCGGGAAAATGTTGATCAAGGAAGGGGATGAGCCTTAGCCTTACCCGGTTACGGAAAAAACGTTCGTCGGCATTGGTTTCATCGGTACGGTAAGAAAGGCCCCGCTCCTTCAGGTAGGCAAGCGCGTCGGGGCGGGTTAGGGATATGAGGGGCCGCACTATACGGGGGGAAATGGCGTCCGGAGACGCATACGTTAGCGAAAGATTATTAATCGCCTGCCTGCGCAGGCAAGCGGAGGAACACGGAGTCTTAAGGCCCTTTTGATCTTTTTCTCCGTGGTTCGCCATTCTTAAGTAATTGTCCGGCGGCATAGCGCCAAGGCCTGCCGGGCCGGAACCCCGGAGGAAGGCCATGAGTATATTCTCCAGACGGTCATCGGCAGTGTGGGCGATTAGAATTGCCATTGCGCCCAAGCGGCGGGCTTCTTCATTAAAGGCTGCATGGCGGAAATGCCTGGCAGCCCCTTCCATGCCTGTTCCGTGTTTTTTGGAATATGCTTCTATAGCGCCGGGCGGAATCGCGGTAACGGTAAAGGGGACATCCAGCGTTTTACACAGTTCCGCAGAAGCCGCTTCATCCGCGCCGGAAGATTCGGGCGGGCGTATTCCGTGGTTTACATGAAGGCAGTGAAGGGTGAAGGCGCCCTTGCTCAGCAAGGGGGCCGTATCCCGCAGAGCGGCCAGCGCCGCGGTCATGGCGGTAGAATCGGCGCCCCCCGAAAGGGCGGCAAGCAACAGCGGCTTATGTCGGGGCTTTTGTCCTGTAAAACAGCCGGATATGCCTTCAAAGACAGCCGCTTCAAAAGAGCGGCAGAGTACTAGCCGGCGTGCCGTTACTTTTCTGCTTTCTTTTCAGCCGCGGGAGCTGCGGCGCCTGCGGCAGGAGCGGCAGCCGCCGCCGCTTCTTCCGCCGCTGCGGGAGCCGCCTCAGCTTTGGCGAATTTAACCAGCGCTACAACCTGATCGGGGTTGGAAATAAGTTTAACCCCGCTGCCCAAGGCCAAATCCCGGACATGGATAGCCTGGTTTGCTTTAAGGCCTGCAATATCCACATCGAGCCGTTCCGGCAGGTCTTTGGGAAAACATTCCACTTCTATATCGTGAAGCGGCGTTTCCAGAATACCCCCTTCCCGGACGCCAATGGGATTCCCCTGAAGGTTCAAAGACACCCTGGCTCTGAGGAGGGTATCCCCCTCGATCTCGTAAAAATCTACATGAAGAATGTTTCCGTCTTTAATATCCCGCTGGGTATCTTTGACAAAAGCGTCGTGAACTTTGCCGTTTATGGCTACCTTGACGATGGTACTTTCGGAAATACCTTTAACGCCGCTCATAAACTCCCGAGCATCCAGATCGATAGCGACAGAAGCGCCCTTCCGCCCATAGATCACTGCCGGAATCCGGCCTGCCCGCCTGAGTCTTTTTGCTTCCGCGGAACCTCTGTTTGCCCTGTCCTGGGCTGAAAATACTACTTGACCCATAAGATTATCCTTAATTAAGTATTCCTGGGACGACAGGGTTCGAACCTGTGAATGCCGGAGCCAAAACCCGGTGGCTTGCCGCTTGCCTACGTCCCAAAGGGTTCCGCCCCGGAAACCCGCCCTCTCCAGGCACCCTAAAGATAGCGTAAATATGAGAATATGGCAAGTACTTTAAAAGACGGTTTGCCGGGCCGAATTTACAGCTCTACCGAAAGATCATCCTGGACGTTGCCGGAATCGTATTTATCCAGGATTTGTTTCTGTAAAGCAGCGCGGAATTCAGGGTGGATAGGGTGTGCAACATCCTTATATTCCCCTACTCTGGTTTTGCGGCTGGGCATGGCGATAAATACACCGCTTTTTCCCTCAATGATTTTTACATTGTGAACCACAAAGCAGTCATCAAACGTAACCGTCACATAAGCCTTGAGCTTCCCTTCACCTGCTACCTTACGGACGCGAATGTCAGTAATTTCCATGGCGCTCTCCTTGTTGAAATAGGTTCAATTTATTGTAACCCTGAAAGCTCAACTGCGCAAGAAAAAAGTTGTTTGAAGCGTAAAAAAAGCCCCGGAAAGTGATTTTCTTGCCCTTTCCGCCGCTTGAATGCCGCTAAAAATACCAAAACAGGCTGAACCGGAACCGGAAAGGCCGGTAAAAACCGCTCCGGCATCCCGCAAGCCTGACAAGATGGCATTATACGCTTTTTTTTCCTGCTCCGTACCATGCCGCAGAAAAAGTTCCAAAAAGTCATTGTGAAAATTCCAGCTTTCCGGCTGTGCCCAGAAATCAGCGGCCACTCCCCATTCCCCAGCGACACTTCGGCTTGTTCTGTAAGCAGGGCAGTTACCGGGCCTGCGCCGTACCGCATTTTTAGAGAAAACACGCTCACCGGTTCGGGTGTAATGATTGGGCGTCCCCGGTTCTTCCCGCACCGTATCCAGTAGCGCAAATGCCGCACGAGTATCACTGGCAAAGCCGGGAAAGGCCAGAAGTACCCCCAGGGGCGGCGGCGGCGGCAGGGGTTTGATGTATTCACCCCGCCCCGTAACCAGGCAGGCGGGACTATCCCTCGGACCGGCAATCTGTACAAAAAAAGGAACATCACTTCCCAGTTGGGCGGCCAAATCCATAAGCGCTTTCCGTGAAAGGGGGGCTTTTCCGGTACTGCGGGGAAAGGCAAGAGAATTGAGGGCAAGCAGGGCGGCTGCCGCGTCAGAAGATCCCCCACCCAGCCCGGAACCGGGAGGAATACGTTTGACTAATTCCGCCGCCAGGCTGCCGGAAAAGCCCGTTTTAGCCCTAAAAAGCTCCGCAGCCCGGCAAACCAGATTGTTTTCCAACGGAATAGGGGGGGCGCGCAAGAGCCGGGAAAGTTCCGAAAACGGCCCTTCAGCCCTCATCACAAGGGGTGTACGCCCCTCCTCTTCCGGTAAGGGGGTAATTGTAAGAGTATCCGCAAAATCAAGGGCCGCAAAAATGCTTTCCAGTTCATGGAAGCCATCAGATCGTTTTTCTCCTACCCCCAGATGGATGTTGATTTTACAGGGCACCCGGAGGGTAATCCCCCCCCCCTTCCCGGTCGATTGAAACATGAACTATTTTTTATTATATTCTTTACTAAATCAAGATTTACTCTTGACAGAACTGTATTTACACACTTATTGTTCAAAGTAAAGGAGAGGTTAATGGAGAAGCTTAAACTATTACCGCGGGATTATTTTGCCAGGCCGGAGTGTCCCTATCCCTTTGTCTTAAGCGACGGCGAAGATGAAGATATTGAAGAGGATGACGATTTCGACGGCATGGATGAAGACTTTGATGATGATGACGACTTTGATGACGATTTTGATGACGACGATGATGATGACGACGATGACGACGATTTTGAAGAGGAAGAAGACGATTACGACTACGAAGAAGATGTAGATTACGACGATTTTGAGGAATAGGGAACCGCCGGTTAGGCACATTCCCTGGAAACAGCCGTGAATTATTGCGGATTTTAACGGAGTTTGGGAAGAATTTCCATATTTCGTGGGCCATTTTCAAAACCCGGCGAGTTTTGAAAAAGCTTCCCGTTATAATCCGATTAATTCGTGTTAATTCGTGTCGTTCGTGGTTGTGGTAAATTAAGGGTAAATCTTCCCTGCGGAAAGCCACAGCTCTTCAAGTTCGTAAAATTCTCTGGTTTGAGCGCTCATAAGGTGTATTACCGCCATTCCCATGTCTATAAGTTCCCAGCCGCCGGAACTGCCGCTTTTGCGCCGTCCCCCGTAGATGGCGAGCCCTTCTTGACCGGCATAGTCGTTGATATGGCGCAAAAGCCCTTCCAGGTGGGCATTGCTGGTTACTGTAGCGATAACAAAAAAGTCAGTCCAGCTATGGAGTTCCCTCAGGTCTAAAGCAATTACATCGCCCCCCTTATGGTCTTCCAGTAACGCGCAAATAGCCCGTACTTCCCCTATACCGGGAGCCCGCTCAGTTTCCTGTAACAATCCGTCCATTAAAATCCTTTCCGATAATCAAGGTAAAGTCCGCCCGGTATTCGGGAGAACGGGAGGCAGCGCCCGCTTCAAGTTCATCATCAGGAAGCCGCATCTCATACCGTATTTTACTACACTGTATTACTGCGGCAAAACTGGCCGCCACGTCCTCCAGCCCCGTTCTGTCTACAACTTCTGTGGCCGCATAATCATTCTTGTCCGCGTTACGGATGGCAATCACGTCATAATTAAAGCCTCGAATCAGATCCGCCGTCCGCGAGGCCAGGCCGGTTACATTCGTCCCGTTGAGAATTTCCACGGTAAAAACCCGTTCCAAGAGCGTTCCCTGGGTTTTCTGGGCAAGGCTCCGCTGGGCCTGTCGTACCACATCCTTGATCACCGTACCATCATAGTAAGGCATAAGAAGCTGCTGGCCCGACACTTCACGGAATGTTCCGGCCACAGGCTGTATGCTTATCCGGTCAACGTCCAGGGCATAAAGAGACTCAAAAAGCCGCCGCCGGGCAAGCTGGTTCATGCTGGTTTTCAGAAGGGGGTAAAAATGCCGGGCAATGGCAGGGTTTTTAAGGCTGGAACTGTTTTCTCCCAAGCTTTTCAACAGCCCCAGGAAGAACCGTTCCCGCCTAAAGCTTATATCGTTTCTGTCCTCCTCAGGAAGCTCAAAAAGTATGTACTGCGTTCCCTTATCGCCGTCCAGCCTGGAAGTTCCTGAAGGAAAGAGTATCGGCTCCGGTTCATAAATTTCTATGGGGTACGGAATAAAAATCTCCACCCCGCCTATGGCGTCAATTGTTTTTAACAATTTTTCCGTTTCAAAAACCACCGAATAGCCGATGGGAAGCTCCAGAAGATCTTCTATTTCGGTTTTATAGGCATCTGTGCTTCCGGAATGGTAAACCGAATCAAGCCGGTCCACCCGGTCTGCCGTTTTAAGGATGCGCCCCGTATCGCCGGGAATGGAGATAACGGACGCGCGGTTGTTCATGGGGGAAAACATCATCACATAGGTACTTAAGGGAGTTCCGCCGCCTTCAAAAACAAAAAGAATATTGAGTACGTCATCGCCCCTTAAGGCTTCGTCAATGGGGTCGGCCCGGAGTACGTTGAGAGAAAAAAGGACTCCCCCGCCCAAAATCAGCACCATAGCCAAAAGGAGAAAAATGCTAACATCAACCTTGTAATTAGCGGTTCTTTTCATATCTGTGCCTCACCGGGGGAAGCTTGTTTTCTTTCCGGTAAATCGCCTTCCAGTAAATCAAGGGTATCCGCTGCCGTTTCTATGCCTTCGCTTTGTAGCCACAAGACATTGTCTTTCAGAACGGCATGGAAAAGTTCTTCTAACCCATGATCCTCTTGAAGGGCCATCTCCCTGAATTCAGCCTGCTCATTGCCACGGGAGTATTCGATTTTATCGGCAACAAACACCGCCTTGGCCAGGCTTCCCATGCCGGCCTTTCCGGTGGTATGGTGCTCAACAGCTTCCAATACATCTTTATTATGTATGCCAAAGCGCTCCCGCAGCAATACCGCCGCAGCCCTGCCGTGGGAAAGCCCCGGTTCCCGTGGTTTTGCCATATCATGGGCAACTCCCGCAAGATACGCCGCATTGCCGTCCAGACCATACCGGAAAGCGATGTCACGGGCCAGGAGGGCGGTATTCCGGGAATGAATAAAACGTTTTGAAGAAAGACATTCCCGTGCGGCATCTTCCACTCTGGCAATGATCCGGGCATAGTCATTCCGCTCCGGCTTACTCACACCGTAAAGGCCCCGTTCTTCAATTATATGCCGCGCTCCCCGTGGAACCAGATAGCGCCATGCCTTGCCGGCGGCAATCCGCTCCCGAATCATCTCCGACGAAATGTCTATTACCTCGTTGTTGAGCATTGTATGGGGAAAGGGCCACGCCTCCCCGGCGCCTGCTTCCCCGGCGCTCGCCGTCTCGGCACCCGCCGTCTCGGCGCCGACTCCCTGAACCATACGCCGGGCAATGATAATGTCCGCAATCCGGGCAACTTCCTCCGCATCCTTCCATTTGGAAAAGTCCGCTGCCAGATCATCCCCCAGGACAAGAGCGGGCTTGCCTTCCGGACGGTAGCGGGCGATAATTTCCTTAAGCGTATCAACGGTATAGGAAACTCCCCCCCGGCGCAGTTCCAGATCGTCTACGGCAATGCGGGAGTCTCCGGTGATGGAAGCGAGGATCATGTCCAGCCTGTCGGCGCCTTCAGCCATACGCGTTATTTTTATATCCGGATATTTTTCACGCAAAGGCGCAGAGCTGCCCTTTATATATTCCTTTACGTCTGCGTGAGAAAATCGGGAGTGAGTTTCCCTAGAGGATTTCTGAGTGTCGTCCGGCACGCCTGGCACTTTAAAGGGAGAAATATTGGCGGGCACGAGGAGCAGCCGGTCATAACGAAAGGCCGCCAGCACGGATTCGGCAAGGTGCAGGTGGCCCAGGTGAACGGGGTTAAAGCTACCTCCCAAAACGGCAAGTTTCACTCCCCTTCCACTCCTTTACCGCCGTTCTCACCCTCATCGCCGTCGCCCTGCTCCTCACCGCTATCCTGCCCCTCATCACTCTTGCCCGGTTCTTCATTCCCACCGCTGACCATCGCGCCGATTTTTCCGGCCAATTCTTTCAGCCCCTGGCCGGAAAATACAGAAATTCCCAAAACGGTTTCTTCCGGGTATTTGGCGGCGAGTTTTTCCAGCGCTTCCGCTGTTCCTTCCAGATCGCACTTGGAACCGCAGATAATACGCTTTTTGGCGGTTAGTGCGGGGGAAAAATCTTCCAGTTCCCGGTATAAAACAGAAAAAGTGTCAAGGTACTTTACATCAGAAAGGTCGATAAGAAAAATCAGGGCCGCCGTCCGGGAAATATGCTTAAGGAAACGATGCCCCAGCCCCGCGCCATGGGATGCCCCCTCTATGAGCCCCGGTATATCGGCAATAACGATGTCCCTGCCGTCCCAATCACCGCCGCGACTTCCCCCCAGGGTAAGAACCCCCAGGTTGGGGATTTTTGTGGTAAAGGGATAGGGGGCGATTTTGGGCCGGGCATTGGTTAAGTTGTCCAGAAGGGAGGACTTTCCCGCGTTAGGAAAACCCACAAGCCCCACGTCGGCTATGATCTGCAATTCTACCTTGAGGCGGCGGAAAGCGCCCTCCTTGCCCGGCAAAGCCCGGCGGGGGGCCTGGTTTACCGATGACTTAAAATGGACATTCCCCCAGCCGCCGTTCCCCCCGTTAAGGAACACAAAATCACCCCCCACGGCTCCTCCAAAATCCTGTATCACCTGATCCGTGTCCGGATCTTTCAAAACCGCTCCCGGGGGCAGGGGGACAACTACATCCGCTCCGTTCCTGCCGTTTCGTTCCCGGCCCTCTCCGTCCCGTCCGTTCTCCGCCTTAAAACTATGCTTGTACCGCAAATGGGCCAGGGTGCGGAGGTTCCGGCGTATGGTAAAAACCACATCCCCCCCCCTGCCCCCGTCCCCGCCGGAGGGCCCGCCGCGAGGGACAAATTTTTCCCGCCGGAAGGCAACGCAGCCGTTACCCCCTTTTCCTGAGGCGACTTCTATTATTGCTTCATCTGCAAATTGCTGCACAATTCAAAAAATAGCAGAAAAACGCTGTTATAAATACCCCGCCGCACCGGCATCCGGGTGTTTTTAACACTCCAGGAGAATATCACACGCAGCCCATGTTGTTCCTCCGCTTCCGGTTCACTTGCGGGGCGCTGAAGAAGTCTATCTGTTTTTCAGCGGTAATGGACGCGCTATTCAATCAGCGGTAAATCTCTAAAAACTGAAGTTTTTAGAGATTCCCATCATGCTGTACAATCTTTACCATACCTATCTTGGGGCCTTCCATGTTTTGAATAATAAATTCAATTCCCCGGTACAGAACTTTTTCATATTTAACAGGGATTTTTCCAAACAGGTCAAAAACAAAGCCTCCCAGGGTGTCGAATTCTTCAACGGGAAATTCTATGCCCAGTTCTTCGCCCAGGTCCTCCAGATTTACCCGCGCGTCGCAAAGCCAGACTCCTTCTCCAACAGAAAGGATGTCTTCCTGTTCGTTGTCAAATTCATCCTGTATGTCCCCGATAATCTGTTCCAGAATATTTTCCATGCAGATAATTCCCGACACTCCGCCGTACTCGTCCACTACCACGGCAATGTGAACACGGCGGCGGCGGAATTCCCGCAGCAGTTCGTGGATGCGCTTTGATTCGGGAACAAAGAAAGGCTTGCGGAGCAGTTCCTGTGCTTTCACCTCCCCGTTTTTTACCAGGGCTTTAAGGACATCCTTTGCATATAGTATGCCGGTTACCTTGTCAACGGTATCTTCATATACGGGGAACCGGGAATGGCCGCTCTCCACGATGGCGGAAAGCAGTTCTTCCCGTGTTGCGGCGGCGGAGATAAACACGGTATCTATGCGGGGAACCATTACCTCGCGGGCGGCGGTATCTTCAAGTTCCACCACGCCCCGGATCATTTCCTGTTGATCCGAATCAAGGGAAGAAATTATTTTTTTATCAATCGTTGGTTTTTTTGAGTCTGATTTTTTTGACAGTTTCACCTGTCCTCCTTGCCTGTTATTATGGGGCCTGCCGGAAGTTCCGGTGAAAATTCCCATGGGAATCCCGCCGAAATTTCGGCCAGCAGTTTTTCCTGAAGGGCCAGCATGGGCTCCTCCCTGCCATTGGAAGCATGATCCATTCCCCCAAGATGGAGAATACCATGAAGGAGGAGCCTGCGTAACTCTTCGCCGGGGGGGACATTAAAGCGCAGCGCGTTCTCCGTAACCGTTTCCAGAGAAATAACAATGTCGCCGGGAAGAAAACGTTCCCCGGCGGATTCCCCCAGCGTAAAGGAAAGAACGTCAGTGGCTTCATCCCGGTTCCGGTACTGCCTGTTAAGGGAGCGGATTACTTCATCGGAACAAAAAAGAAGGGAAAGTTCCCAATTATTTTTACCAAGCTTTTTCAGCGCCGCCTCTGCAAAGGCCGCTGCATCTTCCAGCCATAACGGGGGTTCTACCCCTTCCAGGCTGATTTCAACCCTGTTCATCTTCTTCCTGCGCCTGATGAGAGTATCTTGCCGTATCCTTGCCGTTAGGCAATTTGGGGTATTCAATTCGGGAATGATAATAACCCGCAAGTACCTTAACAAAAGCCTGTTTGATTATCTCCAGTTCCCGGAAACTTAATTCCGATTGTGAAAGCTGGCCTTGATCTACCTTGCTGTTAAAAAGGTCCTGAATAAATTTTTCCAGCCGGGCGGCAGTTGGTTTTTTCAAAACCCTGGTGGCCGCCTCTGTAATGTCGGCCAGCATCACCACCGCAGATTCTTTTGTGCGGGGGGGGCTTCCCGGATAACTAAAGTCTTCTCTGTTGACATTTTCCCCCTCCTGCTTAATGGCCTCATTATAAAACCATGTGATCACCGAATTGCCGTGATGTTCGGCGATAAAGGCAACAACTGCTTCCGGCAGGCCCAGGGATCGCGCTTTTTCAATTCCCAGTTTTACATGGCTCCGTATTACCGTAGCGGAAAGGCGGGGGGATATGTCTTTGTGCTTGTTGTAGGAAGTCTGGTTTTCTACAAAATAGGCGGGCTGTTCCATTTTGCCGATGTCGTGATAATAGGCACCTACTCTGGCCAGAAGCGCATTAGCCCCAATTTCCTGACAGGCCGTTTCCGCCAGATTGGCGACCATAACCGAATGGCTGTAGGTTCCCGGCGCAACGTTAAAGAGACGTTTTAAGATTGGGGAATTAAGGTCTGAAAGTTCGATAAGCCGGAAGGGGGTTACCGCATTAAGGGCCTGTTCCATCACAGGGAGTATACCGATTATTAAAAGGCCGGAAACAATACCGTTAAAGGCCGCCCAAAAGATCACACTCACATACTCACCCACAGAAGTCTGGTGGAGGAGCAGCATGATCAGGGCCGCCCCTGCATTGGCGGCGGCGATTAGCAGCCCCGCCTTAACCAGGTCCATCCGCTTTTGAGCTTTTTTTAACACATGGGCGGCGGCAAGCCCTGAACAAACGGCAAAGAAATAAGCGGGCGTATCAAAGGCTTCCAAAAGAAAAGCGCCCAGGGGGAGTATCGTAGCGGTAACCAGCGCTGTGGGGAAACCTAAAAATATGGCGGGAAGCATCACCACCAGAGCCGTGGGAAGAAGTATAGATACGGGAAAACTGCCGCTTTCCTCGAAAAAGTTGTTGAGCAATAAGGCGCCAATAAGGTAGGCCGCCGCCAGAACGGTCATCATATAACTTTCTGCGGACAGTAAAAGCCGACCGGCGGTTCGCTTTCCCATAAGGAGCACAAGGATAAGATAAATAACCAGAATCAGAAGTATCTGTCCGGCAATAGAGCTGGGGTTCCGTTTTGTTAACAAGCGGCTTAAGACCCGCAGTTCTTCCATTTCTTTTTCTGTAACGATAAAGCCCCGGCGGATCACCTTGTCCCCCCGCTCTATGAAACGGTGCACCGGTTCCAGACGGGAACGGACTTCCGCCATACGCTGCTCAGTATCGGCAGGGGAAAAAAACACGTTTTCCCGGAGTATGGAACGGACTATGTTTCCCGCGCCGGCGGAAAAAGCGGGGGAAAGTTTTTCGTCTTCAATGTACCGGAGTATGTGGGTATCTATATTTTCTTTGGTGATAATCCGGTCATAGGTGATTTGTTCCCGTTCCAGCCGTTCGCCGTAATTGTGAAGCAGTTCCGCAATATCCGGGTTGCAGGCGGCAAACCCTGCATCCTCCGCATTTTCCGGCATGGCAAAGATTCCCTTTTCCGTAAAAAAGAGTATTTCCTTTCTGCCCACATCCAAAGAAAGCTCCCGATCCGGATCATTGTACAGGGCTGTAAGGGCTTCCCTGCCAAAAGCGCCGGGAAACTCCGCATTGACCTGGCTAATGTAGTTTTCCAAAGAACGTCCTTCATCAAAAAGACGCCGGGAAAAAAGGGCAAAACGGTCATAGGTACCACTCATTTCATCATTAAAGTGAACCGCGTATTTCCACACCGCCGGAACCTGCCGTACCCGTGCGGCGGTTTGTAATCTGGTCGCTTCGCTGTCAATAAAGGAAACCGGTTCAGGGGCAATTACATCCCGATCCGCTACCTTCCCCGTTTCAAAATCATCAACATCAAAAGAAACTTTTCCATTGATGGAAAGGGCTACTATGGCGGTGGCAACCAGGGCCGCTATTGTAGCTGCGGCGAGGCCGGGACGCACAGGGGGAAGTTTCAACTGCGAAAACAATTTTTGGGCTTTACTTTTTTTCGGCATCGTATGCCTCTATTATTTTTTTGATTAACGGGTTCCGCACGACATCGGCGGTATTGAGGTATGTAATGAAAATCCCCTCCACGCCGGAAAGGAGGGACAGCGCGTGGAGCAGTCCTGAATCATGGCGGCGGGGCAGGTCTATCTGAGTGGCATCCCCGGTGATCACCGCCTTGGTTCCCCGGCCTATGCGGGTAAGGAACATCTTCATTTGTTCTTTTGTGGTATTTTGCGCTTCATCAAGGATCACCACGCAGTCGTTAAGGCTGCGGCCCCGCATATACGCCAAGGGGGCCACTTCTATTGTGCGGGTTTCTTCCATGCGGCGTATCGTTTCGTAGGGAATCATGGATTCCATGGCATCGTAAAGGGGGCGGAGGTAAGGGTTGATCTTCTGGGCAAGGTCTCCCGGCAGATAACCAAGGCTTTCACCGGCTTCTACCACGGGCCGTGTAAGAACCAGCTTCCGCACTTTCTTGGAAAGAACCATGTACAGGGCCTGCGCTATGGCAAGGTAGGTTTTTCCCGTTCCCGCAGGGCCCACGGAAAAACTAATATCATGCTCCCGCATACCCTGTATATACAAAGCCTGATTACGGCTGCGGGGAAAAACCTTGACAAAACCCTGGGGTATCAGAATAAGGTTGTCCCTAAGGGCAGCCAAAGACCCGG
>JAITCP010000068.1 GCA_031283025.1 Spirochaetaceae bacterium
ATGCAGTGAAAATCGTCCATGACGATGATTCGCCTTTTCATCTCAACAAGATTATGCAATAAGGTTTGGTAATGACGCAGTTTCTCTTTGGTGTCCGGAAAACCAAGTTTGGTCATGGCCTGGGCGAGGGGTATATTAACCTGTGTTAAAGAATGGATATAGCTTTCCCAAAAACGCGCTCCGACATTATCGCGCTCAGAAAGCTGAATCCATGCCGTAGTTGCCTGATACTCCTCCACAAAATCATGAACCGCGCTGGTCTTGCCATAGCCCGCCCCGGCGCATACAACAACCAACGGGAATCTTACCGCTTCCATGAACAGTTGGTTCAACCTCGGGCGCTTAAAATGGAAGGAAGATGCGCCCTCGGGCCGTAGTTGAAGCAGGGTTTCCATGCTTCTGTCTCCTTTTTTTAAATGCGGCTTTTCCAAAACTTCAGTTTTTGGAAAAGCTACCATAGATCTAATGGTCTACTATTGTAATAGTATAAAGTATTGCAGAGGATTAGTCAAGGGGGGGGTATTTTAAGGAAATGGCCGTATAGGGGGTTTTACCCGCAAATTTTCTCACTGAAAGCACAAAAAGGAAGAGGAAGGGGGGGAGCGTAAGTAATCCAGGCGGGGAATTACCCCGCAGCTTGCCACCGCGGGGTTTCATTCTATCATTTGGGATTCAAGCGCAGCTTCCTTATCTGATAAACAGCGCCAGGATTAGCATTTGGCAGCCAAAATGCAATCTCTATATGCCCTGTTAAATCGGCGGATGTATTGTTTTTAAGCGTTATCGGATATGATCCCCAAGTATTATTACTCCCCAAAGCATTGCTGTCTTGTCTGGCAATTTCTGTATTGGTGCCGCCTTTGCCAAATGTCGTACTGGGAGACTTGAGTATTTCCGCGACAAAAGATTTGTATGTGGAATCTCCGCTAACAGCCGTTACTTCAACATATAACGATGCATAATCTGACAGTTTAGTACTTCCCAGATTGAACGGTAAAATTACCACATCGTCCTTTGTACCTATCGTAATTTGCAGCACACTGTTTCCGCCATTGGTCGTTAATACTGCCGTACTGGTGGAAGGAGCAGGGGCGTATTTCGGATAGTTGGCAGCTATAGGATTGGCAAAATCATACTCAAGAAGCAACTCTCCCCCGCCCCCTCCGCCTGTAGTGTCTTTCACTGTAATCGCAATGTTCCTGGTTTTTCCCGCGCTGAATGTGAAGACAAGCGTTGTCGTACCGTTTGCCTGTGCCGCCAGATACTCTTTTTTAATCGTTACCGTATTGCCGCTTACGGAATAATCCGTGCCATCGGTAAGGGCTGTAGAGCCGTTTTTGATGCTCACAAAGGAATTACCGTTTAGCGTCATGGTTACCGGAATATCCGCCTGCTCTCCTGCCTTTTTATCGAATACCGCCGTAGTGGGAGTAAGGACAGCGCTTGGCGTTGAATTTGACAAATACGCCTTAAAATTGCCGCTAACGTGCAGCATACCAAGCATATACAGGCATCCGTCATAGTAACGGTATGTCCCTGTTGTCATATTGACATTCCAAAAGTCTTCGATAAATTTCCAGGCATTTTCATGGGTAGCCGCAAGAGAGGCGGCCGCGTTACACGCAACCAAACCCGGCGAATGATCCCCCTCAATCAGAGTTCCGTCCAATTTCCACTGGTTCGCATACGTGGTAACTCCCTTGCTGACAAAGAACGCCTGAATCTTGTCG
This sequence comes from Spirochaetaceae bacterium, assembly GCA_031283025.1. Classification (GTDB taxonomy): domain Bacteria; phylum Spirochaetota; class Spirochaetia; order Treponematales; family Breznakiellaceae; genus WRIV01. The sequence continues at coordinate 1,731 of JAITCP010000068.1, forward strand.
GCAAACGTTTTTTGCCATGTGTCTTTTGCCCACCATGCGTAATCCATAGCGATGTTCATAGCGATCCGCCATGCGTCAAACCTGAAGTCCGCGTGGTTTCCGCCGGTAGCCGCTCCGCTAAACTCGGCATAATCAGGACCAAGCCCCGTTGTTGCATTTACCGTTTTTGCAAAGAATTTCCGGCTTTCCTGTGCCGCCTTCTTATAAAAATCAAGGTCGGTTTTTAGTTCAGCCAAATTGCCCCAGATACCGGACAACTGCCCGTCATCATAGTCATTTTCCAGTTCTTCCGCCCATACCTCGTAAAACGCCGGTAAATGGTAGGAGGGGTCAGTATGGTTAGCTGATACTCCATAAGGAACAAATACGGGCATATAGTTGCCTTTGTCAAACATGGTGGCCGCGCTATAAGGGTCAACGGTCCCATTCGGCGTACGGTGGATCATATCGTAGAGAATCTGCCGTGCCCACTTCCCGTAATCAAAATCGCCTGTTCCGTTCCCCCAGCGGGCGGACGCGAACAACAAAGCGGTTACAAAATAAAATTCACCGTCGGGGGCGGGGTTCACATCTTTTTTACTGCCGTCTGTTCCGCATTGCCATGAAAAATAGCCCCGCGCGTTTTTTCCGCCATTCGTCGTATTGTACATATTCGTCTTTGCCCATTTCCAGAGGTGGTCAAATTCCGTCTTTTTATCGAGCTGCACGCAGATCATCATGCCGTAAGACATCCCTTCGGAACGGATGTCGCTGTTACCCGAATCCAGAATGTATGCCATGTCACTTCCCACTGTATAGTAGATTTTCTCCGCTTCTGTTCCATTAAACAGCTTCTCCCACGTGGTGTTTACTTTCGCGGTAATTTCCGCATCGCTTTTCCCCCATTCGCTAAACATATTCCGGTAGGTTCCCGATACCGCGGCTCCGGTTACAGGCGGATTCGGCGCGGGCGGCGGCGGCGGAACGTACGGCGGATTATAGTCTTCTTTCAGCGTAAACGCGAGGTCATCAAGCAGATAATCCGCGCCATTTTGACAGTTAATCCCGATAGCCAGATACATATCGCCCTTTAAATTCTTGATTGCATCTCCCGGATTGGTGATGGTGATTGTATACTCAGTCCATTTGTTTTTATAGCCGTCGTCAAAGTCTGCTGCCGGTGTTTGCCCCAGTAAATTAGCCGCAAATTGGTTGTATTGGCTGTCTGCCGGGTTTCCAAAACCGTATTGCAGGAAAGTTGCGGTGGTTTTTGCCACATAAACCATAATTGATTGATTGTTTAAGTTGGCACCGTTCAGCAGGTTAAACCTGAATGAAAAAGATTTGTAATTTTGCAGTTCATAGGGCAGATTAACCGGAACGACAGCCGCCTGATTATAAGTGCTGCTGGTAATCTGCAGCGAGTGTTGCCCTGAATTAAGCGGGTCAGCGGCAACCTTCACCGTAGGACCAGTGGCTGCTTTGGTGGACTCATACGTTTTTCCTATTGCGTCAGCCTCAAAATCAATGATCGGTACTTCTATTGGGACTACTGCCAGCGTCTTTATTGCCGCGCTTACCTGCGCCGCTCCCGTATCACAGTTGTCGTTTTCCTTTGACCGGGCAAAGACATAATAATCTGTACCAGGATTTAGCCCGCTGAAAGCCAGCCCATCCTGCCAGCCGCTTTCCGGTACGGGGCTTGCCGCTGTAGAGATCGCATATTCGGCGCTTTGCCCATAATCAGGCTGAGTTACGGTTACCGCATTGACGGTAATGCTTGTTTGCGTTTTGGAAGCCACGGACGGAACACTGACTGTTCTGCCAGCCGCTTTGGTGATAGTCAGGGTGTACATGGCTGTGGCTTCTTCCCAAGTTTCGTCTGCCGCCTTTGTCGCGGTAATTTCAGTAGTTCCCGTTTTAAGTATGGTTACTTCCCCGGTAGTGCCGTTCACTTCCGCTGCGGTTGTATCGCTTGAGGTATAGCTTATCGTCCCTGTGCCTGAGCCGGTGGTTGTAATTGCTTTGGTAAAGGCAGGATCACCGTAGGCTTTAGTTTCGTCATTGGCATCCTCGAACGCAATGGTGTCAATCTTTTTGTCTGAATGAGAAAAAACAGCGTTAATGGTGATAAGCCTTTCGGCAGTTGCATCTTCTACTTTTATAGTGTACTCCCTTGTACCGGTAACCGCAGTTTCCGCAATTCCCGTGCTGTCTACCTGCGCAATAGCCGCTTGTGTACCGGAAAAAACAAGCCTGTTGTTGAGTTTGGTACGGGCAAGAGTATAGGTGAGCGTTATTTTGTTTCCGGCTTTACCGGTTGCAGGTGAAGCGGTAACATTGTCGACGTTTTCATCGCCGGATTTGTTAATACTGATCGTGAAGCTCGGCGGATCTGTCGGATTGGTCGGATTACCACCGGGCTCGCTCGTTCCCGAATTATTCGAGGGATTCCTGCAAGCTGCCAGCATTACAAGCGCTAAAAGCGCCACAACAATAAAAGTAAACTTTCGTTTCATCGGCTTCTCCTTAAGGGTGGCTGGCACCCATGTGTTTTATGGGTCCGTGGGTTTCAACAACTCTATGCTCGTTATATCATAAGCATAAGGATTAATGTTAGGAAGGCCCAACCCTATCTCTACTTGTCCAGTATAAGTATTCCAAGTACCAGAGCTAAAATTCCATGTATATGTTGTTGCAGTAGAAGTACTTATACTTAGGTTTCCGCTGCTGGCAAGCGTGGTACTACCATTAATGTAGACCGTCCATGTTTTATTGGAGAGATCTCCTGCTCCTGCTCCTGTTCCTCGCATCACCACTCGAATTCTGTTATAATTGCCAAGACCTTCTCCCGTTCCCACATTAAAAGGCAATGCTAAACATGAGGTTCCGTTATAACTGCCGGTTTTTATTACTCGTAAAACTCTCGTATCCGCCGCCGGAGCATTAGCCGGATTACCAGCACCAGTACCAGCCGGCAGTATTGTCCCAGTTATGGTTCCACTAACTACTTTCGGATAATCCCCCTCTATAGTAGCACCAGCAGCAAAGTCATATTTAACAAGAAGCCCCTTTGTGATCGTAAAGGGTATAGTTGTTCCATTACTAAAAGTAAAGGTCAGCGTCGTCGTGCCGTCAGGCAGTTCCGTCAGATACTCTTTTTTCAGTGTTACTTCATTACCAGTAACGGAATAATTCGTGGTTTCGATAGAGGGTGTACCGCCTGTAATGTTTTCCAAGATTTTACCCTGGAGCGTCATGGTAACGGTAATGTCGTTATTATCAAAGGCCGCAGTAACGGGAGTAATAGACGGCGGCGGATCAAAATCGTCCTTTAGCAGAAAGGTGATGTCGTCAAACAGGTAAGTCGCCTGATTTTGATGGTTAATCCCGATAGCTATAAAGATATTACCCTGTAAGTCCTTCATTGTTTGAGTGCTCGGCTCGAGGGTAAGCTCATACTCAGTCCAAACGCCTTTATAGCTGTTGTCAAAGCCTACACCCTCTGTATCTTGTCCCGGTGTGCTTGCCACTAAATTGGCTGCAAATTGAGTGTATGGGCTGTTTGCCGGGTTTCCAAAACCACCTTTTCTAAAAACTGATTTATCAGCCGCCGCGTAAACATTAATTGCTCTCCCTTTTGTTAAATCACTTTCGGTCCCGCTCACCAGCCAAAACCTGAACGAAACAGATTCATAGTTGGACAGCGCATAAGGCAGATAAATTGGAATGACAGCCGCCTGATTATAACTTTCACCATTACTTGTGGCAATTTGCAATGATTTTTGAGACGGATGATTAACCAGATCAGGATCAGAAACAACAGTAACCGTAGGATTACCACTGCTGCCTTCCGTGAATGTTATTCCTGAAATAGTAGTTTCAAAATCAACCACCGTTTTTCTGTCCGAATCGTCAACTGCTTTTATTGCCTTGCTTACCGCCGCCGTTCCTGCATTGCAATTGTCGAGGTTTCCGGTTGCCCGTGCAAAGACATAGTAAATATTATCGGCGATTAATCCGCTGAAAGTACGCCCAGCCTGCCAGCCGGCTTCCGGTACGGGGGCTGCCGCTTCCGCGATTGCGTATTCGGCGGTTTGCCCCAAATTGGGCGATTGCAGGGTTACCGCACGGACGGTAATGCTGTTCTCCGTTTTGGAAGCCGCTGTCGGGACACTGACTGTCCTGCCGTCAGCTTTGGTGATAGAGCCGGAAACCGTGTAATTAACCGGTTTGATATAGTTTGCCGCATCCGTGCCGGAAATGCTGTAAACAACGGTAATCTGGTTCGCTTCCGCTACATTTGCCGAGTTGAATTTGGCATCGGCGGATACGGTTACCGTGTCGTTGGTGACTTTATTTTCAAGAACGCCAACGGGAACAGCCGTGTTTGTAGTGCCATCATACTGTTTCGTTGTCCCACCTGCGGGATGGGTTATGGTAAGCTGTAACGCTGTAATATCTGCCACAGCGCCTGGCTGCGCCGAAAGTGTATAGTTGTCTTTGGCCGCGCCGCCCAGTGAATAACCGCTGAAAGTTACGGTTTTGTCGCTGCCAACGTTTTTATCCGCAAAAGAAGCAGTACCGGCAGTTACCGTTACGTCATCATTGCCGAACTTGTCTATCGCCGCTGTTCCGGTAATAGTAACGTTCGTTGTGCCGTCGTACACTTTATTTTCCGCAGACAGGCCGGTTATGGTAACAGACTTCTTCTCAACAGTCAGGGTGTATCTGGCTATGGCTTCCGCATACGCTGCATCCTCCGCTTTTGTCGCGGTAATTGTGGCAGTTCCCACGGCGTGTATAGTTACTTCTCCGGTGGCGCTGTTCACTGTCGCTACGCTGGGAGTGTCCGAGGTATAGCTTATCGTTCCTGAGCCTGAACCAGTGTTTGTAATTGCTCTGGTAAACAAATTCTCGTTCTCACCGTAGGTTTTGGTTACGTTACTGGTATCCGCGAACGCTATTTGATCAAACTGCTTATTTGAATGGGCAAATGTCGCGTTAATGGTGATAACTTTTTCGGCAGTTGCGTCTGCTGCGTTTATAGTGTACTTCCTGGTACTGGTTCCCGCGCTGTTCACCTGCTGGATAGCCGTTAGTGTGCCGGAAAAAGTAAGCCGATTGTAAATTTTGGCATCGGCAAGAGTATAGTGGAGCGTTATTTCGTCTCCGGGTTGACCGGACACAGGCGAAGCGGTAACATCGTCGTTACTCTCATTATCGAATATCACAATCCTGATCGTGTAAGGATCAGGCGCCGCCTGCCACTTGGCGAATACCTTCATGTCGCTCGTTACCGGGGTGTTTGTGTTGAAGGTGGCGCCGCTTCCGTCAGACGCGATGTTCCAACTGATAAAAGTGTGGCCCGTCCGCGTCGGCGGTCTCGGCAGACTGCCAACGGTCGTTGCCGGAGGTGTTACCGTCATGGTCTTCGGGTCCGCTTCTGTCCAATCTGTCGTATCCGTGTGGTTTTTATCAAAGGTTACCGTGTAGGATGCCTTTCCGTCATTTCCCGTATTATCCGGCAGAATTTTATTTACAAAGGGATTTTTACAAGCAGCCAGCAGCGCCAGTGCTATAAGCGTTACAATAGTATATTTTCGTTTCATTGTTATTCTCCTTTTTTATAAATCAAAGCTTGTACCTGCCTGAAGGCCTACCCCCCAGACAAAAGGGTAACCACCCCGAACAGAAGGTTCTATATACCAGTTTTTTCCCGTGTCATAACGCCAACCCACAGCCAGGCCGCCCAAAAATGCGGGATAAGTTTCGCCGTCATAGAAAAAGAACGAGCCCCCCAGTTCCGCCTGTGCGAAGAGGCCGCTGAGCTTGAGGGGAAGGTAATAGCGGAAAAAGGCCGGCAGTTCAAGCGTATTTACCGTGCCCATATCGGCGCTGAAAGCGATTTTTACCCCAAGGCAAAACCACTGGTTCAAGTCCAGGCCCGAAGCCAGGCTGCCGCCAAAAGTAGCGCCTTCACGGGTATTGGCGTTGGTTTCCACTCCTAAACCGGCAAAAATACCGGTCTGAGCGGAAAGGCTGCCCGCTATAAACAACAAGCACACTATACTGAATTTTTTCATGTTCTCCTCCTCTCTTTAATAATCGCCGGTTTTAGTTGTCATTGAGCCAAAATGACCCGTTTTTTACTCAAAAAGTCGAGCTTGCTCCCAATCCCGGTACATTTTGAAAAAAACCCAATGATAATATACTATGTTTTGACCTGCTACGCCCCTTTTTGGGCTCATACGTTTTCCCTACGAAATCATCCTCAAAATGACGCCCTCCTCAGTACAAGTGGGGGCGCTCCCTTTTGAGGAGGGGGAGTACCCACGGCCTGTCTGCCAAGCAGGTCTATTGATAAACCGGAATAAACATCCTATTATTGAAACATGGGCGTGAATTCAAAATACAAAGACAGCGTTTTCTCGTTTATATTCAATAATCCCGACACCTTAAGGGAACTGTACTCCGCATTGAAAGGCGTCAGCCTGCCGCCCGACCTGCCGGTTACAATCAATACCCTGCAGAACGTGTTATTCATGGAACTGATCAACGACATCTCTTTCCAGATAGGGGGAAAATTGGTTGTTTTAATAGAACACCAAAGCACTATTAACCCCAACATGGCCTTAAGGCTGCTCATGTATATCGCCCGCGTATACGAAAAGATCATCGGAGACAGAGGCATCTATACCACGCAGTTAATACCGATACCCCGGCCCGAGTTTTTCGTACTGTACAACGGAACCGCCCCCTATCCCGACGAGCAGGTACTACGGCTGTCGGACGCTTTTGAAAAGCCCGACATACCCGGGCTTTCGGAAAAGGCTGTTCTTGAACTGGAAGTACGGGTACTGAACATCAACGAGGGCCGGAACGGAGCCATAGCGCAACGGTGTAGAAAGCTGGCGGAATACAGCGCGTTTATAGGCAAAGTACGCTCTTTCGAGAAGGAGTTGAAGGACAAAGAAGCGGCAATGGAGGCGGCAATAAGGTACTGCCGCGAGCATGATATACTGAAAGAGTTTCTGGAACAGAATGGTGCGGAGGTAATGAATATGTTAATAACGGAATGGAACACCGAAGAGGCAAAAGATGTCTGGTATGAAGAAGGCATGGAAAGAGGCCGGGAAGAAGGCCTGGAAAGAGGCATGGAAAGAGGCCGGGAAGAAGGCTTAGGAAAAGGTATAGAAACAGCAACCGCAAACATTGCCCGTAATGCACTTGCCCAGGGGGCTTCGCCCGATTTTATACAGAAGATCACCGGCCTTTCCACGGAGACTATCGCGCAACTGTAATTTCCCCCGCAAATATACCCGCTATCGAACAAACGCTCCGGCCTTTTACCCTTCTTCACCAACAGCCGGGGATCATTGGGGGAAGCGCACCTACGGCAAATATCACTGAAAAAACGGACGCTTTATTAGTTTTGTTGCATATGGGCGGCGGGAAGAACACTCCTTCAGGCCGCAGAAAAAGCGTCCTTCAGGGGTAACCTTCCCGCCGCCCACGTGGCAACGTTCCTCTGAAGCGTCCGTTTTTTCAGTGCTTTTACTGCCTGTGCGCTTCCTACTATCCCCCGAAACACCCGGCAATTACTGCGGAGGGGTAAAAGGCCGGAGCTTCCGGGTAATGCGGGTATACTGGCGGGGTTAAGAGTGAACATTTACTGATGAGCGTTACATTTTTTTACAGCGAATACCACAAAGGGGGAAATGAAGGGGGAGTGGGGAGTACCCACTGTCCAACTGCCTACATTCGTGCCATTCGTTGATGAATTTACTCCCTTCCTCTTACTTCATTCTTTGTGTTCCTCCGTGATCTGCGCACTGTCGGTCGCCTAAAGGCTCCCTTGCTTTTATTACAGACAGCGGCATTATGAGCCTGTAGAAAAACCCATGAAAAAGAGGTTCTCACAGCGGCACGGGAGTCTGTAGGAAAACCCTATTTTGGCGATTTTTTGAATTCGTAACTCTTTATATAGTAAGGAATTATAAAATGTCGGATCCTGAAAAAAGGACTTTTCCTACAGA
>JAITCP010000065.1 GCA_031283025.1 Spirochaetaceae bacterium
AGGGGCAGCATGGAAGGCCCGGCAGAAAAATTGTACACACGTTTCATTTTACTCTCCTTAAAATAAATTTCTTTTTTTGGGCGGTATTGTTACCGCCAAAGCGCGCAGTTCATCCTTCACATAGACATTACGCACAACAGTTGAGCCTTGCGGCAATACCAGGTTTACCGGGGCAAAGTTTACGATACCCCGGATGCCCGCCGCTGCAAGTTTTTCCGCCGCCCCCTGTGCCGCTTCCGCAGGAACGCAAAGCAGGGCGATCTCTATGCCAAGGCGGCTTATCACCTCCCCCATTTTATGGGCCGGATACAGGGGAACCGGGGATTTAAGTATCTCCACCCGGTTTACGTTGGTATCAAACCCTGCGGCCAGCTCAAACTCTCCCAGAGATGCGGGATCAAAGTTAAGATACGCCGAACCCAGCCGTCCCAGGCCCACTACGCAGAATGTGCGCCGGGTGTCCAGCCCCAGAGCCTCCTTAATCCGGGGAACAAGCCGCCGGGGATCATAGCCGGCACTGGTTCCCGCGCCAGGATGCCTCCCGCCCCGCAGCTTTCCGCTCGTCCGCCCTCCGCCCGGTTCAAACCCCAGCGAAGAAATGTCCTTCCTGATGGTGTGGCCCGGCCAGCCGGTCAGCGTTTCCAGTTCGGCGGAAGTGTATGTCCTTTCAGCCCCTTCAAGAATGCGCAAAATCCTAAGGAGCCGCTCTGTTCCGGGCGCCAAATTGCCTCCTAATTACGGTGTCAGGCACCATTTATTGTGAAATATTTCACAGTCAGAATAACAAAAAATGAAAAAAATGTCAAGAGAATTCACAAAAAAACGAACGGTTGATACTATCGGTTCTTTTCGGTAGACTATACCCATGAAAGCCCGGAAAGAATTCACCGTTCTTAACCTAATTGATATTGATCTAAAAGATCAAAATTCTCTTAGCCTGCGCTGCATAGGGGGCAGAAAGGGGCTTTCCAGGGTTATTACCGTTCCCAACCTTAACCGTCCGGGCCTTGCAATTATGGGCTTTTTCGATTCTTTTGCCCATGAGCGGATTCAAATCTTTGGCCGGGGCGAAGTAGCGGCGGTAAATAAACTAACGGAAGAAAAGGACCTGGATTCCATTAGAAATTTTCTTTCCTACTCCGTCCCCTGCTGCATTTTTACCCACGACCTTTGTCCGGGGGAGGATTTTTTTTCGGCGGCGGAGAATGCGGATTGCCCCTTGCTGCAAACAAGCCTGGCGACATCTGAATTTGTTATCCGCTTGACCCGAATCCTGGCCAATATTTTTGCCCCCAGAAAGAGCATACACGGAGTACTGGTGGAAGTTTATGGTTTAGGGATACTAATCCTCGGAAAATCCGGGGTGGGGAAAAGCGAAACCGCCCTGGAATTGATTGAAAGGAGCCACCGGCTGGTAGCGGACGATGTAGTAGAAATGCACTGCATTGACGGCAATATACTCATGGGAGAAGGGGCAAACAAGATCATAGGCCATCATGTTGAAATAAGAGGGCTGGGGATAATCAATATAACCCATCTCTTTGGTGTCCGGGCAATCCGTGATCGCAAACAAATTCAACTGGTAGTAAACCTGGAAGAATGGAACTCTTCATCAAACTACGACAGACTGGGTACAGAGGAAGAGTACATGGAAATTCTGGGGGTAAGAGTACCCTTACACAGAATTCCCGTAAAACCCGGACGAAACATCGCAAGCATCCTGGAGGTAGCGGCAATGAACGAAAGGCTTAAAATGATGGGATATAACTCATCCAAGGAATTCAGCCGGAACATACTTAAGTGGATAGAAAGTACCCAAGCCCGTTCGGTTTATTACGGGCCGGATGACATAATATAAAAAGGGAATCTCTAAAAACTTCAGTTTTTAGAGATTCTCAAAAAATATTTAGCGGGAAAAAAGATGTACGAAAAAACAGTAAACGTCATAAACCGCGCCGGGGTTCACGCCCGGCCCGCAGCCCTCCTGGTGCAAACAGCCAAAGATTTTCCGTGTGAAATCTTTCTTGAACGGGACGATGACCGGATCAACGGCAAATCGATCATGGGGATTATAACCCTGGGCGCCGCCTATGGTATGCAAATAAAAATCATTGCAGACGGCCCGGATGAAGAAAAAGCTGTAGAGGCCCTGGCCCGGCATTTTGAAACAAAATTTGAGGAAGAATGAGTCATGCCAAAAATTGCCTTTTTGGGAGCGGGCAGTACCGTTTTTGCCCGTAACGTTTTGGGTGACTGTATGTCCGGTAAAGTGCTGGAGGAATCCGAGATCGCCCTCTACGATATTGATGCGGAACGGCTTAGGGAAAGCGGGCGTATTCTGGCGGCAATTAACAAGGGAAAGGGCGGACATTCAAAAATTTCGGGTTTTGCGGGCATTGAAAACCTTGAAAACGCTCTGCGGGGCGCTTCCTTTGTTGTCAATGCCGTTCAGGTTGGCGGTTTTGATCCTTGTACGATTACGGATTTTGAAATCCCCAAAAAATACGGTCTGCGCCAGACTATAGGAGATACTTTAGGCATTGGCGGTATTATGCGGGCGCTGCGTACCATTCCGGTTATGGAAGTTTTTGCCCGCGCCATGGAAAAAGTCTGCCCGGATGCGTGGCTCCTGAACTATACCAACCCCATGTCCATACTGAGCGGGTTTATGCAGCGCTATACCGGCATAAAAACCGTGGGGCTTTGCCACAGCGTGCAGGTATGTTCAGAACATCTGCTGGAATCTTTGGATATGAAGGATAAAATCGAAGGCAGGCGGGAATTGATCGCGGGGATCAACCACATGGCCTGGCTTCTGGATATTCGTGATAAAGACAACAACGATCTGTACCCGGAAATCCGCCGCAGGGCGAAAGCAAAAAATGCGGCGGGAAAACACTGGGACATGGTTCGCTATGATTACATCGACAGGCTGGGGTATTACTGTACCGAATCAAGCGAACACAACGCGGAATACAATCCCTTTTATATCAAGGGAAAATACCCGGAACTGATAGACCGTTTCAATATTCCTCTGGATGAATACCCCCGCCGCTGTATAGAACAGATAGAAGGCTGGAAACTGGAATATGAAAGCCTTGCAAATCAGGACACGCTGGAACATAAGCGCTCCAATGAATATGCGTCCCATATCATGGAAGCGATTGTAACAGGCAGTCCCTATAAAATCGGGGGGAATGTACTGAATACAGGCAGCCTGATAGAAAATCTGTCCTCCGACTCCTGCGTTGAAGTTCCCTGCCTGGTTGACGGTTCCGGCGTCAGCCCATGCCGCGCCGGGAAACTGCCCGTCCAGCTTGCGGCAATGAACATGACCAACATCAATGTCCACCTTATTACGATTGAGGCGGCAGTTACCAAAAAGCGGGAACATATCTACCATGCCGCCATGCTTGATCCCCACACCGCCGCAGAGCTTTCTCCGGATCATATACGGGCCATGGTGGACGAGTTAATCGAAGCCCACGGTAACTGGCTGCCGGAGTACACATGATGAATAAACGGGCGGCCAGAGCGGACATATTCCTTTTAATTACCGCAGCCCTTTGGGGTTTTGGGTTTGTGGCCCAATCGTCCGGGATGGACTATGTGGGGCCCTTTACCTACAATGCGCTACGTTTTCCTTTGGGAAGCCTTTCCCTCCTCCCGCTTCTTTTCCTGTTCAGAAGAAAAGCAAAAAACGCAAACATTGATGTAAACATGGCGGCATCCGCCCGGCCCAAAAAAACCGCCATTCTGCGGATGACGCTGCTGGCGGGAACCGTGCTTTTTATTGCCGTAGTATTTCAGCAAATCGGGATGATCTTTACCACTGTGGGGAACGCGGGATTTATCACCGGCTTTTATGTGGTGCTTACTCCGGTTTTTGGAATATTCATTGGCAAGAAGACGGGCATTCCTACCTGGGTGGGAATGGTCTTTGCCCTTACCGGGCTTTACTTTATCTCCGCCGCGGGAAATTTTAACTCCATTAATCCGGGGGATTGCATAATCCTTGCAGGTGCAGCTTTCTGGGCCGTACATATTCTTGTGATCGATCACCTGGTACAGAAGATGGACCCCCTGATTCTTTCAGCGGGCCAATTTGCCTGGTGCGGCTTCTTTTCGATCATCGCCGCCTTTGCGGTTGAACCCTTTGTGGGAAGCTGGGCGGCCCGCATCGCCCCCGATTATGCGCTGCAACAGTGGGTAACGCTGCCGGACTTGCTCCGGCTTATCGGCACAAGTGCAGCTGCCGTTAATGGCGCCATACCCGATGCCGCTGCGCACGGTGCCGCCATAACCGGCACGGCTTTACTCGGAGCGGCCGTCCCCATCCTCTACGGCGGCCTTGTTTCAGCGGGCATTGCCTACACACTGCAGATCGTTGCCCAAAAAGACGCGCCGCCGGCCCATGCTACGATCATCCTTTGCCTGGAAGGGCCCTTTGCCACCCTGGGAGGCATACTGCTCCGTAATGAAAAGCCCGGCCCCTTCACCCTGTTAGGTTTTGGTTTTATGCTTTTTGCCATGTTCATCACTCAATGGGATGTGATTAGAGGCGGACTCAAAAACCAGTAGACTTGTTCAAGAACCCGGTTGGTTCTTGAACAAGTTAAGCAAAATACTGCGTATTTTGTAGTTTTAATAGGAAGTTGTTCAAAAACTGAAGTTTTTGAACAACTCTAGTAAGAAAAATCAGTACATCGATCTTGTCTTTCAATTTAACCGCAGTTCAAGCGCGTCTTTGCCGTCAAGTTCAAACAGGGCGGTTTTACCCATACACGAGATTTCATACGCGCCCATAAAGCCTTCCAGTGTAACGCGGCCGTTAACGTCCGTGTGTTCGGTTTTTTGAGTGCTCCATTCGTTTTCTATTTTTAAGCGTAACGCCCTGTACGCCGGTTTTTCGCTGTTGTCGGTGCGGAGGAAACCCGCCGGAGCGTGGAGCCACGCGTTGTCTCCGCCCGACCATGTTGTAATTGCCTGTACAAGCGGATGGGCGAAAAGGATTTCATACAATTCGGTAACCTCGGCGCTTTGGCGCTCCTCGCCTTCGGGAGTTGTCGGCCATTCTTCCACCTGCCAGTCGTTCAGGTCAACTATGTGCGGCGGCATCAGATCGCCGGAGATGAGCGTGTTTTCCGTAAAGTGCAGGGGCAGACCGAAACGGGAAAAACGCCCAAGCACATCGTTTAGTTTTTCCGCGCCCCAATAACCCTGATGCTGGTGTGACTGAATGCCGATTACGTCTATCGGAATGCCGGCCCGCAGGCATTTGTCTATAAGGATTTCATAATCCTGCGACGTGTCAAAATCATTTAACAGTAAAACCGCGTTTGGATTAGCGCGCTTTGCCGCTTCAAACACTTCTTTTACGACGCGCACCTGCCCGTATTCCTTGCATATTCGCGTTACCGCGTTGTCGTATTTGTCAAAGATTGGCATGATGACGACTTCGTTAATTACGTCCCATATATCAATCAATCCGGCAAAAGCGGATACGTCGCGCTCAATTCGCGCTATGATTTTCTTTAATATTTCCGCGTTGGAATAATTCATAAGCCACGGGGCGCAGACTGTATGCCAGCACAGGGGATGTCCCTTTGCGGTTATGCCGCGCCCGGCGAACCAGCGCGCTGCGGCTTTCAAGCGCCTTTCGTCTGGTTTGCCCTCCTCCGGCTCATAGCGTCCAAGGTAGAAAGGCAGCGTCGCGTAATTGTTAACAGCAAAAAGTTTGTCAAGTTTTTCCCGTAAATGCGCCGCCCGCGCTTCATCTATCGCGGAGCCGTCCGGGTTCCCGCCCGCAAGTTCCACCGCCTCAAACCCGCCAACCCCAAACAGAAACTTATGGCTCCTCTGCTCTATTTTTATTTCCTGATTTGCCGCAGGCTGCCCGTTTTCCGTAACAAGCCGCAGATTAACGGCTGCTTTACGGTGATTAAGATTTGTTTCCATACTTTCTCCTCCTGTATGCCCCTAACAATCATTTTCCTGACTAATCGTGCCCCCGCCTACTACCACATCGCCGTCATAAAACACCGCGGCCTGACCGGGGGTAATTGCCCGCTGGGGTTCTTCAAATTCTACCCGGATCGTATCCGGCCCGGTTTGTTCCACCAGGGCATAACTTTCTTTTTGCAGATACCGTGTTTTTATTCCAAGCCGGCGCGGCTGGAAAAGATTTTCGCAGGCGACAAGGTTTATCTTGCAGGTAGCAAGACTCTTGCTGTAAAGAAACGATTCATCCCCCACAACCAGGATATTGTCCGCCTGATTTTTTGCAGCAGCATAAACCGGCTTATTGCAGGCTACCCCCAGGCCGCGCCGCTGGCCCAGAGTATACCGGATAAGCCCCCGGTGGCGGCCCAGGACATTTCCTTCAGTATCGGTAATGTTTCCTTCCGGACTTCTCTTTCCCGTATAGGATTCGATAAAAGCGGCGTAATCCCCGTTGTCTACAAAACAAATATCCTGGCTTTCTTTTTTTTGCGCGTTGGCAAGGCCGCGGGCGGCGGCAATGTTTCGCGCTTGCGCCTTGGTGAACTTTCCCAACGGAAAAACCGTATGGGACAATTCTTCCTGGGTCATCATATACAGCACATAGCTTTGATCTTTTTCAGGATCAATCCCCTTTTTCAAGAGCCAGCGTCCGCCGGATTTTTCTATTTGGGCATAATGCCCGGTAACGAGCGTTTCCGCTTCCAGTTCCAGCGCCCGGCGGAGCAGCAGGGAAAATTTCAAATGCCGGTTACATTCAATGCAGGGGTTGGGAGTTTCCCCTTTTTCATAATTTTCTATAAACGGCTCAATGACATGGCGGGTAAAGTCCTGGGTATAGTTAAGCACATAGTGGGGAATTCCCAGCTTCCATGCGGCATCCCGCGCGTCGTTTATGTCCTGGAGGGAACAGCACTTACCCCCCCCATTGGCAATAAGTTTCATTGTTGCGCCGATACAGTCATAGCCTGCATCCTGCATCAGAATTGCCGCCGTGGCGCTGTCCACCCCTCCTGACATGGCGATCAGGCACCGCTTGTTCATGCTGACAGAAACGCTTCCTTTGCGTTACAGGGAAGCCATGAACACGTTAACCGCATCTTCACAACTCCGCATGGCAAGGATCGTCTTTTCAAGGAGCGTGTCCAGTTCCCAGCCGAGCAGGGCCGCGCCTTTTTCGATCACCTCCCTGGAACAGCCGGCGGCAAAGGCGGGGGTTTTGAATTTCTTTTTAAGAGATTTTACTTCCATGTCCTGAACGCTTTTGGAAGGCCGGATAATCGCCGCCGCCCAGACAAGGCCGGTTAACTCATCGGCGGCATAAAG
>JAITCP010000174.1 GCA_031283025.1 Spirochaetaceae bacterium
GAAACAAAACAGTCAAAGCGGGTGGTGGAACAGCTTATCCGGCCCACCGGCCTTTTGGACCCGGAAATAGAAGTCCGCCCCAGTGAAGGCCAAATGGAAGACATTTATGCGGAGCTTCAGAAGCGAATCAAGGCCGGGGAACGTTCCCTGATCCTAACCCTGACAAAAAAGATGGCGGAAGACTTAACCGATTACCTTTCCGGCCTGGGGCTGCGGGTGCGGTACATCCACAGCGAAGTAGAAACCATCGAACGGGTGGAAATACTCACTGCTCTCCGCTCCGGCGGTTTTGACGTTTTGGTGGGGATCAATCTGCTCCGGGAAGGAATAGACCTGCCGGAAGTTTCGTTTATTGCAATCCTTGACGCAGACAAGATCGGTTTTCTCCGTTCACTTACCAGCCTGGTGCAGATCATAGGCAGGGCGGCGCGGAACGCCGCAGGCAAGGTGATCATGTATGCGGACAGGATGAGTGTTGCCATGGAATCGGCCATTGCGGAAACCAAACGGCGGCGGGAAATTCAGGATGCCTACAACAGGGAACACGGCATAACCCCCGCCACGGTAAAAAAAGCGATTGCGAACATTCTGGAACGCCATGCAGAAGAAGCCGCCGTTGCCGCTATGGCCTCCATCGAAGTATTAAAAAAATCCTACAATATGCTTATCCCCGCCCAGCGCAGGCAGCTTATCAAGGCTCTGGAGAATGAAATGCTGGAGCACGCCAAAAATCTGGAGTTTGAAGAAGCAGCCGCCATCCGGGATGAAATCCAAAAGATCAACGAATTGGGCGAAGGAAGTACCAAGTAACCTAAACGCTGTTAATAGGCGGCCTGCAAAAAGTTAGAGGCCACCATAGCGGCAATGTGAAAGTCCGGTTCATCATCTTCAAATGAAGCGCGGATACTTTCGTACCATTGGACAAATTTATCCAGCTCTTCAATGGTAAAGGCTTTGATATTAAGTTTTGTTCTGTAATGTTTTTCCGGTACTTTTTGCCGTATTTCATAAGCAATATGCTCTGCCAATCCCTTGTCAAAAACGGAACTATGAGGATAGCAAAAATAATCACAAATGTAGTGGGTTAATATGCCAAGATGAAAGGAAAAAAGTTTGGGCTTTTTTCTTAATAACTCCAGCTTTTTCCGGGTATATTCCCTTGAATGTTGGTATTCATGGCGGCACCAAATGTACGAGTGAATTAGATCGGGAAAGAGGTTCCCCAGGAGGAACAGTCCTTCATGGATGTAGCAGCCCATTTCATTTAGCTCGGCGCAGACTTTTTTTCCGATTTTATGGTGAATCTCCATTCTCATCCTGCCCTCCTGCGTTAAATCCATTTAATCCAAGGCTGTTCCAAAACTAACCAAGTTTTGGGACAACCTCATCCTGCTAATATTTACGGAACCGGGCAAGTAGTTTTTGTAAGGGGATAGTGAAATGTTTATTAAAAAGAGGTTAAAAGTGCCGATATAATAACATGAAAAGAATAACTTTTGCCATTGTTACGGGTTTTGCCCTTGCCTCCCTTTGTTCCGCCCAAACCGGAGAAGTAGTCCGGGGGTTTTTTATTCAGGAAGGAATTGCTTCCTGGTACGGAGCGGAATTTAACGGCAAGCCTACCTCCTCCGGGGAAATCTTTAATGATGCCGCTCTTACCGCAGCCCATCCCAACCTGCCCTTTGGAACGATGTTGAAGGTTACCAACCAGCACAACAATAAGTCTGTTACCGTCAGGGTTAATGACCGGGGGCCCTTTGTGGCTGCCCGGATAATTGATGTTTCCCGTGCGGCAGCCCAGCAGTTGGATATGATAGCCACCGGCACCGCCCCCGTAAAAATAGAAAGCCTTACCGAGGTAAGCCTCCCTGTAAAATCTGCCCAGATCGTCAAACCCGTCCAGCCCGCCCCGCCGCCGGTAGTACTACCGCCGTCAGTACAGCCCGCGGGCTCATCCTCCGAAGCAGTCCGCTTCCAACCGGCTATTCCGGAAACCCCTACGGGAAAGACATACCGGGTACAGGTGGGCGCCTACAGAGAAATCCGGTATGCGGAGGAAACCTATAAAAAACTCCAAAACGCGGGTCTTAACCCTGAGTATGAAAAATACGGCGATTATTACCGGGTAGTCCTGCCCGGCCTTAAGCAGGGTGATCTTCCCGTCGTGTCGGAGCGCCTGGGCCGCGCAGGTTTCAGGGAAGTGGTGCTTCGGGAAGAAATTTAGCGCTCCGCCGCCGGAACAATGGCGGAATCATTAGGCAGTATCAAGCATATGCGCCGCTGCCATGTGCGTTAACTGAATAGGCGAACAATTTTTTCTTTTGGTAACAGCGGCATCCTGCCGCCTAAAGCTCCCACAAGCACTTTGCTATTCCCGGTTCTATTTACCGCCTTGACAACACTGCCGGACTCCTTCATCATAGTACTTACAAGGAGTACCCATGAGTTACACGACAGAAAATATCAAAAATGTCTCTATCGCCGGTCATGGCGGGACCGGTAAGACTACCCTGTTTGAGCGGCTTTTATTTGCGGGTGCCGTTATTTCCAGGCCGGAAACGGTGGAATCGGGAAAAACTGTGGGGGATTACAGCCCGGAGGAGATCGAGCGGAAAATCTCAATTCATGCGGCCCTTGGCCATGTGGAACGGCGGGGCAAAAAGCTCAATTTCTTTGATACCCCCGGTTCTTCGGATTTTACCGGAGACGTAATATTAAGTTTTAGGGCCAGCGAATTTGCCCTGCTTCTTGTAGACGGCAGGGACGGCGTTCAGATAGAAACGATCAAGCTGTGGAGGAACTTGGAAAACCGGGAAACTCCACGGGGGGTATTCCTTAACAAACTTGATGATGAGCGTGGCGATTTTAACCATGTACTGGCTGATATAAAAGACAAGCTAAAAAGGGAACCGGTTCCCCTGACCATCCCCATGGGGAAGGGCGCAGCGTACAAAGGGGTTATTGATGTCCTGAACGGCAAGGCTTGGCTGACCCAGGGAGGGGATGCCCCGGAAAAAGAGGAGCCCTTACCGGATGAATTCAAGGGAGCTTATGATGCGGCACGGGAAAAACTCATAGAAGCCGCCGCGGAAGGGGACGATACCCTGATGGAAAAATACCTGGATCAGGGCTCGCTTGACCCGGAGGAAATACGCAGCGGCCTTGTTAAAGCGCTGGCGGAAAATAAATTCGTTCCCGCATTTGCCGGGGCGGCGCTAAAAAATTCGGGGCTTCAGGCCCTGCTGGACTTTGTCTGCGATGTAGTGCCCAATCCGCTTACTGCAAAAGATACTGCGCTGGGCGCGGATAATAAAGAAATCAAAGTGCCGATTGATCCGGCCAAACCCTTTTCCGGCCTGATTATCAAGACCACCTACGACCAGTTCTCCGGCAAACTTTCCTGGGTCAAGGTAATTACCGG
>JAITCP010000088.1 GCA_031283025.1 Spirochaetaceae bacterium
CCGTAACCTGAACCATAAGACCAAATTTCGTAAGTGTCGGGGAAGTGGCTGATGAACTTCTTTTCGACATCGGGTTCGCACGGCCATTTGCCGTTGTCGCTTTCCCCCGCGGCGAGCGGTTTTGCGATAGAGTGCAGACAGGGAACAAAAAAGCCGTCCGTTCCGAGAACGTCCAAAACTTTTGATCCCACACGGGTCATAATGTGCATATTAGCCACGACGTACGGGCTGTCGGTAATTTCCACGCCGATTTTGGCGATATTAGAACCGACAGGACCCATCGAGAAGGGGATAACGTACATTGTGCGCCCCTTCATACAGCCGTTGAACTGTTTTTTCATCGTTTCTTTAAGTTCGACAGGGTCTCTCCAGTTGTTGGTGGGACCTGCGTCTTCCTTGTTTTTACTGGAAATAAAGGTGCGGCTTTCCGCGCGGGCAACGTCCGAAGGATCGGAACGGAACAGGTAAGAACCCGGCCTTTTGCCCTCGTTCAACTTGGTTCCAAGACCCGCATCCACAAGGATTTTTAACATTTTGTCGTACTCGCCCTGAGAGCCGTCACAGACTTCCACCGAATCGGGGGTCATGAGCGCGTTTGCGTCCTCCACCCATTTTTTAAGCCCCGAATGTTTTATTTCGTTTAAATTCATAAATACTCCTTATTATCAATCTATATTTCCTATTTATATACGATTAATGGCGTTTGTTCAAGGGGGAAATTCGTTTTAGAAAATCACATCTATAGGCTAGGTTTGTATTTCTATCGTACATAAACCGTGCGCCTCCGTAAAAGGATTTTTGGAAAAAAGTGATTAAACCACACAAAATTTGAAAGTTTTATTTGACAACCCAAAAAAACTGTGAGTATTATGAAGTAAATGCTGTAAGGAGGCATAATATGAAGAAAATGAAAGTTGTTTTTCCGGTTCTATTCCTGCTACTTGCAGGGCTAGTAATGACAAATTGTACATCGGACCCCCCCCCCCCCATTGACGATTTCGATTTTGAGCTTAAAGGCGGGAAGTATCAATTTGTGTTTGATACCCCGAAAATCGAGCATGGCAAGACATACGAAGTCATCTTCACAATTGAGAATTGTGATGAAGGCTTAATCGGCAGTCATCTGGGCGGGAAAATTTGCTACAAAATGGACTTGGATAGCGAAGACGAAGATGATAAGCTTTTAAGCGGATGGCTTAATTCTGTTCCTAATACGGTAAGTAAAAATGTAAAAACATACAAATGGACGTTCGAAGCAGGTAAAAGAAATGAAGATAGTTTAACTCCTGAAACTGACGCTACTACCCCCGAAGGCGGGAAACAGTATTTTTCATTAACAGCTCAAGATGCTTCTTGGCATGACTACAGTCCAACCGATAATTTCAAAGTCAAGGGCGGATTTACTGTCAATGAAAAAAAAGTAATTACCGACTGGGAAAGCGAAGGGGAAGTAACTCTTAGCAACGAAGAAACTGCAAATCCAGGTAAAGGTAATCTTACTGACGAAGATATGGCAAAAATCCGTGCATTGCCTGCGGGAAGTATAATTGAACTTACTATTACTGTTACCGTTAAAGCAACCGCCGAAGGTGGAGCTGGTCCTCAGGCAGGCTGGGGAGTAGGGCAGATAGGGACGTGGACGCAAGATGAAGGTGTATCAATAAATGTTCCGGGCGATGCGGAGGAAGGGGAAATTACATTTACAGTCAGAATTGAGATAGCCGATATTCTAGAATTTGTTGGCGATGATAATATTGCGCTTAACCTCTGGGATGACGCTAAATGTACCAAAGCTGAACTTTTTAAACCGGGAACTTAATTCGATTTTAAGACAGACGTTTAACTTTAGGTCAGTCCGTAATGTGTTTGCATTATGGACTGACTCATTTTATTTCAGGAGGAATGAATTGATATGAAATCTATAAAAGTATTTGTTTTAACTGTTTTGGCGTGTACGTTATTTATCGCGTCCTGCGCCTCAAGCGGAGGCGGGGGCGGTGCGACAGGAGAGCGCGCTCCGTTGGGAATCTGGACTTTTGAAAATCCAGATAACGAAACCGGAGGCTGGTGGCTTACCAACGCGGAATTTTATCAGTACAAGGGAACGGCAAAACTGAGCCGTGATGATACCACCTTTGGCAGGGGTATGCTCAGACTGGACGTTGATTTTACAGGCCATGATAATGTTGAATGGTCCGAAGTTAAAATCGCCAACGACTTTCCAAAGTCCATCAATATGAAGAACATCAATTGGTTTACCTTTGATTTTTATTACAATCCGTCCTTCCGCAAAACCGGAACATTTAAGCCGAAAATCTGGAGCAACAACGGCAGTAAATTCATAAACGAAGCCGGACTGGATATGGAAGAAGGCGAGGCTGTGGGCAACGGTTACATCAAGGTTCCTGTTAGAATTTTTATCACTACTCCGGGCGGGGGCTTTATTCCCGATATGCGCCTGAGCGTCGCAGGATCTCTGACCGATTACAAGGGGCCTGTGTTTTTTGACAACTTAGCCTGGGCGGAAAAATAGGGGGATTCCATGAAAAAGATAACCGTGTTATGTGTAATGATATGTATGGTAACTCTGTCCGTATCCGCCCAGTTAAATATTGGCGGCTATACCAAATCGTACTGGATACCCTATCGGTACACGGCTTACGAAGACGGGGAAACGGCGAATACTACCGCCGTGCAGGTTCCCTGGGGCGAGCCGGACATAAGCGCGGGGCTTAATTTTGATGGCTGGTCAGAGTTTGGCGGTATTCATCTTAGCATTGACATTGCCAACGGAGCGGGTAACGTGTCCGCCCATCCCTTTTCCGCAAAAGGATCAGGATGGGTATGGGTAAAACCTTTTGATTTTATCCCCAAGATGGACACTTTTACCATTTATCTTGGAAACCCCAATAACAATAAATTGGCGGGAAAAATCGGCGGTTCCAATTTTGCGACCTATGTGCTGAATAACTCGTACTATATCATATCGCAAAGCGACCAGCGTGATTTCCGTATGGAAAAACAAAATCCGGAATACAATATTTTTACCAGATTTAACCCCTATTCCTGGGGAAACGCCAACGCCCCCACGCAAAATCTCTGGTGGCCACGCATAGCGGCGGCGGCTCTGGTTACATGGGAACCGGTTGAAAATCTGTTTATCGGTTTTTTTGTAGCCCCTGAAATGCGAGATCTTGTTGATTGGGGCAATATCGGAGGCGTATCCTGGAATAATACCACACCAATTAACGGCGACCAATTGAGAGATGACGACATTAATCAGGATTATTACGATGTTAAAAAAACGTACCGCAATATACAGATTGGAGCGGGTTATACGTTTCAAGGCATCGGAGCCGCCCGCCTTCAGTTTATCGGAGTGCGGAATGTCGTAGAGGCGGCCTTCAATCTTACCGCTCTGGGAGATTTAATATTTGACATCGGCTTTAAAATCCCCTTTGAAGGTACGGATAGCGAAGACAAGGTTTCCTATAAAAAGAAACGGGATTTTCAGGCTTCGGTTGCGGCTACCTATCGTAATTATGATTTCCGTTTTACCGGACGTGTTGACACGGCCTTTGCGGGTTCAGATTCATCGGGAAGCGTCGTTAAAACCCGAGGCCTTAACATGATCGTCTATCTGATTCCATCGTACCAGTTAAGCGTCGGCACGGTGGGTCTTGACTTGGGCTTTGAATACGAACAGAAAGACAACTTTAACGGCTGGGATGAAGACGCAATGCAGGCTGGCGCGGGACTATGGTTTCAGCGTAACATGGGCAATGCCACATTCAAAACCGGAATGATAACCCGTCTGCCGCTTTCATGGCACGGAACCAAACAGCCATTTGACTTCTTCCTGCCCCTCATGCTGGAAGTAGGTTTCTAGGAGATGAAGATGCGCAATATTCAAATACTGCCGCTGTTATTGATTGTATTACTTTTTGCCTCATGTCCTTCCAATCCTGACGTAATTAATCCGCCCCCGGTTGATGCCGGAGCGGCGGCTGGCAGTTCACCTAACACCCGGCGGCTTATGAATTATCTGGTTGACCAGTACGGCGAATATATTATCTCCGGCCAAATGGACACCGCATGGACTACCAACGGCACTATGGACATGATTGCCCGTGTCTTTTCCGATACGGGCAAATATCCGGCGCTCAAGGGTTTTGATTTTATCGATCTTCCCAACAGTTGGGGCGGTTATGGCAAAAACCAGATTGACGAGGCGATTGAATGGTGGGAAGGCAAAAATAAAATGTCCGGCGTAACGCCTGCCGAAAAACTTTTGCCGGACAATCCTGACATTCACGGCATCGTCGCCTTTTGCTGGCATTGGCGGGTAACAAGCAACGAATTTTATACCAATAAAACCGATTTCCGCATTCCCTGGAAAGACGGCAAACTGGATACCGCAAGCGCCGCTTTCAAAACCATTAAAAACGATTTGGACAAAGCCGCCGCTCTTTTACAACTGCTGAAAGACAAGGATATTCCCGTACTATGGCGGCCGTTGCACGAAGCGGCTGGCGGCTGGTTTTGGTGGGGGGCAAGCGGGGCAAAGCCGTACAT
>JAITCP010000063.1 GCA_031283025.1 Spirochaetaceae bacterium
GCAACCTTGTATCCACGGTCATTCTTCAGATGGTGAAGCAGCTTTTTGGGGTAATGGCTTTCCACAAAAGAGACTGTCAAACTGGTTATGGGCGCCTTGTTAAACGAAGCGTACAGGCAGGCATAGGCGTAGACTTTGTAAAAATCGCCTACCGATACATAATCATCAGGGCTTTTATACTCAAGCAAATTCCACTCCCGGAATATTTCGGCAATGTTTTTCTTGATAACGACATTTTTCGCCTTTTTAATTACCACGCAGTCTATCCGTAAAGGCTCTGAAGTAAGCTGGAATTCGGGATGGAATTCCAGCACATCTTCATAATCCTGTAGTTCCATTTGCAGTGCTTCTACAAAAGCAGGATGCCAGGGTATATGCGGGGGCTCAGTATCAAGCGGGTTCAGTTCCACAATGGGTACTCCTTTAGGGCTGTCAATTTCTATTTTTATCCCTCCCCTTCTATATGGCAAAGCGGTGATTGTTGCTTGTATTTTCTGGAAATTTCCCGCAAAAACTCCATGCTAAAGCATTGTAACAATGCTATCAAGAGGGGAACCTTCGCCCTGCGGGCTCGGTTGAGTATACCTTGGCACCTAGAGCAATACATGGCGCTTGTATAATTTGTGATTTTTTCATGTAAAATCCGCGTCCTGCGGATTTTTTACTTTAGGGCCTATTCTATAATAAGGCAAAGCCTCGCATGGCGCTTGTATTTTCTGGAAATTTCTCGCAAAAACTCCTGCCTAAAGCAAACAAACAATGCCATCAAGAGGGGAACCTTCGCCTTTCAGGCTCGGTTGAGTATACCTTGGCATCTAAAGCAATACATGGCGCTTGTATAATTTGTGATTTTTTCATGTAGAAGCCGCTTATTATCCCGTCTCTGGGTTGGACTTGACTTGACCTATAACCAGGGAACTTCTGTAAATCCCACTTTGTAGGACTATTTCCGGAGAATTCATCATAGACGCAGGCTCCGGAGATAGCGCTGCAAATTATAGTTTGTGGGTCGAGTTTAGAGCTCTGCTCCGGGGTATGGCCCCCGCCAGTATAATAAATTTCCTATCGATCGAAGCTCCGTTCCAATACAACTCAACGTTAAAGATACCGCGCCGGACTAATAGTCCACGCTTGCCTGCCTGCCTGCGCAGGCAGGCCCTGCGCAGGTTCATTAGTATTCAAGAATTAATCGGCGTTTGACGCCCTCTGTCTTGGCATCGCAAATATCCACCCGGATTTTGCTGCCTTGAAAGGGAGGAACAAAAGCGTAAAGATTGGCCCCGGAAGGACCCGCCCCCTCTTGAATAGCAACGGTACGGAACACCATATTATTACGACTAATGTCGCTGGGTTTTTCCAATTTGATTCGTTCCGGGTTAGTACCATCTTTTCTATGAAGAATAATTTCCCAGCTTTGGGTTTCATCATCAATGGTCAATTCCGCCCGAACATATAACTGAGCCGTTTCCTTTCTGTTAATTAGATAAGAAGACACTTTGAATGTAATGGTGTTGGATTGGGCAAAGGCCACCAACCCAACAGTAACAAAAACCGCCCAAAAAAACAGCCTTTTCATATAGTTTCTCCTTTCATAACTTTCTGTTGCGTATGTACATTGACAATTATACCGTATCAAGCCTAAAATAATACACTTGAAAATTTTTACTACTGAATTTTTTAAAAGTTTACCGCTCTTACAAACTGAAACGGAGGCTTGCCATGAAATTTATAAAAAGAAAAAATTTAGTTGAAGGAGAAAAACTATTATATAGACCGGAATTACACTGGGGGTATTTATTTAGGCCTGTTCTTCAAATCGTGTTGATTTTTCTGGTTTTATTCCTGCTTAAGAGCATTGCCAATTCGGGCAGCGGCAGTTTATTTGGAGTGCTGGGGGCATCAGAACCCTACTCATTAATCAATGACATTTTCAAGAGAACCTGTTTGGGGGTTATTGTTATTTTCTTGCCGATTTTTATTTGGCGAATTTTACAGTACGTCTATACCGAATTTGGCGTTACAAACAAGCGGCTAATAATCAAAAAAGGCATTATTAGAGTTTTTGTGGCGGAAATCCCCACCGACCGCATAGAAAGCCTTTATTGTGTTCAAGGTTTTTGGGACAGAATTTTTCGGAGTGGAACGATTTACGTTTCTGGTATTGGTGGAAGGATACCGACATTTTTTGGAGTCGCCCGTCCTTATGCGCTCCGCCGTAAAATTATAGAAATAGTTGAAAAAAACAAAACTATTTTTGTTGTACATGGCAATCTGCCCAAACCGCCGCCAGTTGTCAAACCCGTACCCAAGGAAGACCCACTTTACCTCTTTGGCAAGTTTGTCAAAGTAGTTCAGTAAACACCATGGAAATGTTTCACGTGAAACATAGGGTGGGGTACGGAAGCGTTGCGTGAAATTTTACGATCAGCCTCATACAAGAACCCTCTCTTCCCTCTTCGTGTTCTTTGCTTTAGACGGCAGGGATGCCGCTGTTTCCAACGCTTTAGCAGGGAGTTTTTGCGTAGCAAAAACTCCCAAGTCCAAAATCAACTGAGAAAGAAAGGGATTCTACTTTACCACCGTAATCGGAAAGTCATAAAACCCCAGCGAATACGCGCTTGGATGCTGCCGGTTCCCCGTCCTCTCCGGCACGTCAAGCGACACAAAGCCGCTCATGCTTTTTACACTGACATTGTTTGTCGCTCTTGCCCCGGCGGCTCCTTTCAACGCGTCCATGACGCTGTACGTGAACACACCGTGCCCCAGGTTTGACAGTTCCAGCGATGACTCATTTCCACGGCACGCGGCAAATACAAACGCATTTGTGTCCATAAACAGGCGCACCATTCGGTCATTGTCAACACCGCCGGACTTGCACGCGTCGATGAACACCAGCCGGTTGCCGGGCGCGTCCAGTACCTGTACTATCTCATCACCGGAGATTGCGCGTTTTGGGTCTACTTTACCCCCGCCGGAAATAACCGCGTCGCGGGGCAAAAAGTAAAATTTCCCCTCCGCCGCACTTACCCCATGCCCCGCCAGAAACAACAGCGCCACGTCCTTTGGCCCCGCCCCTTCCAGAAATGTCAAGTTTTTCCTGATATTCGCCGCCGTGGGTTGTACCTGCCCATCGTCTGCGATTAACAGGCTGTGTACTTTGCCGTAACGTACACCCTCCTGCGCTTTCAGGGAATCGATCACTCCCCGCGCATCGGCCACGCAGTATTCAAGGTTTCGCAGGGTACCAAGCTGCTTACCCGCATTGTCGTACTTGTTTACGCCTATGGCGAGTATCCACAAATCGGGAAGCGCGGGCTTGTTACCAACAGGGGCATCCCAAGTAACGTCAACATAACGGCGGTTTTCAGAGTAGCCGTTAAACGCAACCACTTCAATACGGTTATCGCCGGGGTCAAGGCTCACCGGCAGGGTGAAGTTCAATGTTTTCTGATTGCCCGTAACGGTGATGCTTGCCTTACCCGGCTGTAACCCAACAGCGCCCGAAGTTGCGGAGAGTTCTTCCTTGCCCAGCCGCCTGCCGTTGACCATGACAATCACGTTTTGAACGGGAAGGTTTTTATCGGTAACGGAGACGGAGATAGTTGTGTTAGACGACGACACGGTGCGAGTTTGAGTTTGCACGGAAACCTCCGGCGGCATAAAAGCAGCGGCCTGCTGGATAGTAACCGTTTTCTTGGACACAGGATCAGGCTCTCCAGCAAGGCGGGCGCGTACCACGTCGGGGTTGTAAAAGATGGAACGGAA
>JAITCP010000091.1 GCA_031283025.1 Spirochaetaceae bacterium
GGCTTCCACCGCCCTGGCAAAAGTTTCCAGCGCCTCAGCCCGCCCCCTGGCCCGCTCCAGGTTAAAGTCCCGGATAAACACTTCCAGTTCGGCGCTTTCAAGGCCGCCGGAAATTTCTAAAGGGCAGTAATAACCGTAATAACCGTCAGTGGCCTCGGGGCTTTCCGAACGGGGGAGCATCATGGCAAAGGCGGCGGCCATAAGGCAGGCGTTTGCCAACTGGCCGCGGGCCGTGCCCAGATGTATCACCCTGCCGGTAAATGAAACACGGGCTTCTATCGCGTTAAAGCACTCCGTCTCCAGTTCCCCCAGCGGGCCGCCGTCCAGAGTGTAGCAGGCGGCCAATTCGCCGCCGCCCGCAAGCGCATTGATCTGCTCCATGGGGAAAAAAGGCAGCCCCTTGCCCGTTTCTTCATCGGGGGAAAAGACGATCAAAACCGGGCCATGCTTTATTTCCGGATGGGAGGCAAGGTATTCGGCAGCGCCCATAATTTCTGCAATCCCCGCTTTGTCATCCGCCCCTAAAAGTGTGTTTCCGTCACTGCGGATCACCGTAACGCCCGCGCTGTTTTTTTCCATAACGGGCTTAACATCTTTGCCGGACACATCCTGGGCGGTATCCAGATGGGCCATAAATCCTATGGCCGGTTTGTCTTCAAAACCGGGGCTGGCGGGAAGTTTTCCCAGTACATAACAATGATCGGTAATCTCTACCCCGATAACGCTCAGAGCTTCAAGCTCCCCCGCCAAAAGCCGGGCCAGTTCCCACTGGCCTTCACTGGAAGGCGTGGCTTCGCTGTGCCTGTCGCTGGTAGTATGAATCGCCGCATAACGAAGAAAGCGGGGAACTATCAAACCTTCGATATTATCCATAATTTCTTTTCTATTACCTTACTGTAGCATTAAACGGCCCTCCGGCCTATACTGGAATAAGTGTTGATACCGGAATTCCCCGATTTTGTACCAATCAGTTACGAACTGCGGAACGAGATGCATCCCCAGCTTCCCATGACGGTGGACGGGGTATCGGAATACACTTTTGCCAACCTCTACCTTTTTAGAAGGCGCTACCTTTACAAGGTATCTAAAATACAATGCAAAACCTTTATTATTTCAGGAATTCAGCCTCCGGCGGCAGAAGGCGGGACGGAAAAGAAATTTTTCTGCACCCCCTGCGCCGTTCCCGGGCGGGGTATTCTGGAGGAGCTGTTCAAAACCCATGATTACTGGAAGGGGATTCCCGATTCCCTCCTGACCCCGGACAGGGATCGTATGGAAGAATGGGGCATTAGCTTTGCAGAAGACCGTAACAACTTTGATTACCTCTACTTGCGGACTGACCTTGCGGAACTGCCGGGGAAAAAATTCCACAAAAAGCGCAATCTGGTCAGCCAGTTTCACAACAGCTATGCGGAATGGGAAGCAAAGCCCTTAACGGCGGAATTGATTCCGGTTGCGCTGGAGATTCTAGAAAAATGGCGCGAGCAAAAAGGCTTTGACGGCGATTTTCTGGCCGCCACGGAAGCGCTCCAACAGTTCGAGGGGCTCTTTCTTCAAGGCATGGTATACTGGGTAGGGGGAAAGCCCGCCGCATGGTGCTTGGGAGAGCGCCTTGCAAGGGGCCGGATGTTTGCCGTCCATTTTGAAAAAGCGCTGGAGGAGTTTAAGGGAATTTATCAGTTTGTAAACCAGCATTATGCCGCCTCCCTTCCCGGACACTACATTCACATTAACCGTGAACAGGATTTGGGGGATGAAGGGCTCCGGCAGGCCAAGATGAGCTACAGGCCCTGCGGCTTTGTACGGAAATTTACGGCGCACAGGGGGTAATCATGAAGAAGGAAAACCAATTTACCTGCGATTGTGAAGTTATCCATGAAGACGTGGTAAAGCGCGTCCGCGCCGTTATGCCAAAAGACAGGGATTTTTACGATTTGGCCAACCTGTACAAGGTATTTGCGGATAAAACCCGCCTGCGTATATTGTGGGCCCTTTCCTGCGATCCCCTGTGCGTTTGCGATTTGGCGGTCTTGACCGGAATGACCAAATCGGCAATTTCCCATCAGTTAAAATCTTTGCGCCTTGCCAACTTTGTCAAATATGAAAAACAGGGCAAAATGGTCATTTACTCCCTTATGGACAGCCATATAAAAGATATTTTTGAAAATGGGTTTGAACACATAAAAGAATAGGCTCCCGAAGAAGTTCACACGAAGGGGAGGGAAGGGCGGTGTTGTAAGTTATTTATGGTAGTTAATAACTCACCTTACGCAAAATTATGTAATGAAAAAAACCACGGAGTAACACGGAGTTTAGAAGACACGGAGTGACACGGAGAAGGAGAAAAAGTGGAAGTCCATGATACCGCAAAAAAAATACGGGGTTTTTAAGACGATTTTTGCTTTTTCTCTGTGAAACTCCGTGTATTAACTCCGCGAACTCCGTGGTTTTCTTTTTTCTGCGTAACATGAGTTAATAACTAGCTATGCTTGATTAACTCATCCTCTCTTATCCTCTTTGTGTTCTTTGTTCCTCCATGACCTTCGTAAGAAATATCTCAGGTAAAATCTCCTTGCAGCGCCTACCGAGCTATGTCAAAATCGCTGAAACCCCAGGTGTACGGTACCGGCTTTTGCTGGTATCGCAAATTTTCGGTTAACTTCTTAACATCTTCCCGTACATACCAGGAAAGCCCCAATACGCTGATTCCGTCCCAGTTTCCACGTGGTACATCCGTCTCTCCGTTCAAACTGCGGATTATACTGTAGGAAAATACTCCGTGGCCGCCCCACTTCCATGAAAGCCTTTCAGGAGGATCCTCATAAGAATACTTGTCCCCTTCACTGGCGGCCAGCATATACGCGTTGGTTCGCTGCAGTGAGTGCATGAAACTGTCTATGTCCATGCCGCCGGAATTGCAAGCGTCTATGAATATCAGCCGCCTCCCCGGCTTGTCCATCACCTTCTTCAGAACTTCATCGGATATGGCATAAGCGGGGTTTACTTTGCCGTTTTTCATAACCGCATCTTTTGTCAAAAAATAAAACTTGTTTCCTTCGCTTATGCCGTGGCCCCCAAGAAACAACAATACCACGTCCCGCGGACCTGCGCCTTCCAGAAAACTTAAATGCTTGAGGATGTTTTCCGCTGTGGGCTCGATTCCTCCGTCTATGATCAAGCGCGAGTGTACCGTGCTATACCGTTTACCCTGCTGGGCTTCAAATGATTTTACCAGCTCTTTTGCGTCATTGGCGCAATAGTTAAGGTTACCCAAACTCGGCAAGTTACCGGTTCCGGCATTGTCGTAGGCATTTACCCCCACCGCCAGTATCCAGAGGTCCGGCAGCGGCACTTCCGTGCCTGTGGGAGGCTCCCAGTTTACGTCTACATTGCCGTATTCCCCCGAATACCCCCAGGAGTAGCCGTTAAAAGCCATGACCTCGATACGGTTGCTTCCCCGCTCCACCAGCGTTACCGGCACGGTAAACTCTACGGTTTTGATATTCCGGCGCAAAGAAAGGCCCCCCGTTACCGCAGTGATTCCCGGCGTGCCCGTTACGGTACGGAGTTCCTCCCCGCCGATACGCACCCCGTTGACCAGGACGCGAATGTCCTTAATGGGCTGGTTTCTGTCTTTTACCTCCACTTTAAGGGTTACCGTACCGTTTCCTGTTACGGTACTTCCCGCTGCCGGGGATTTGATGATGATTGAGGGCGGCTCAAAATCCCCCGCCTGCTGTATGGAAAGGCCGGTGTTAGGCGGGTCTTGTCTTCCCCGGAGCCGCGCCTCTACCACGTCAGGCCGGTAAAAGATGCCGCTATATGCGTCAATGGTACTCAGGCGGCGGCCATCAATAAGGACATTGATAAAGCGGGCACCCTTGGAGGATGAACGGTAGTAGCCGTCATGGGTGATGGTAAGCCATTCCCCGTCAATCCGTGATGCCCCCCGCGCCGTTTCCTGGGACATATCCTTGGTAACAGCCCGCCCGTCTTCCCCGGTAAAGTAGACAAAGCAGGCGATTTCGCTAAGGTCATCGGCATTGTAGAGGCGGGCAGTGCCGTCAGAGATGCCTGCGAGGATGCGGGTGCCGTTGGAGGTGTAGGAGAGGGATTGTGCCACGTTCAGCAGTTTATTGTTAGCTCCTTTATAATGATATGTCCCATCGTTACTAATTTCCCATTTTAGAATATTTTTATTGTCAGTGCTGGCAATAATGTAACGGTCATTCGGGCTAAAACCAACTGACCGTATTTGGAGAATATTAATATCAGCTTCAAGAGTCATTGTCAAATCTGTCTCAATATCATAGATTTCAATAGTATGATCCCTAAAGCCACAGACAACTTTCTTGCCATCAGAATTAAAAGCTACGGAATTTACTTCATAATGATGCGTGGTAAACCTGCGAAATAAAATATATTTTCCTGTATCCGATGATTCCCATATACAGATGGTGTTATCATAAGAACCGGAAACGAGTCGTTTACCATCTGTGCTGAATGCCACCGAAGAAACTAAATCTCTATGCCCGCGAAGAATGTCCAGTTCCTTACCGGTTTCTGTGTCCCATATACGAATTGTTCTATCACCAGAAGAAGATGCAAGGTGTTTACCGTCCGGATTGAATGAAAGAGAAAATACGTAACCATCATGTCCCCCAAAATTAAACAGTTCCTTTCCTGTTTCCACATCCCATATCTTGATTTCATCTTCTGATGAATTTGTTCTATTAAGACCGCTGTAGCCAATGTATGATGGAAAGGCTCCGGCAGCGACCTTGCGTCCGTCCGGGCTGATGACAACAGCATATACACTATTAATATGTTCAAAACTTTGCTCAAGAATGCCGGTTTCGGCATTCCAAATGTTTACTTTTCCATTTATGGAACTTGTTGCTATTCTCTTCCCATCTTTACTAATATCAGCGCATGTAAGCGGGTAAGTTGTTTCAGCGAATGTTTTGATACATTTCCCTGTTTCTACATCCCATAGTCTTGCGGTAGTATCAGCAGAGGCGGTAAGGATATGCTTGCCGTCATGACTCCAATCAACATTCAGTATACTATTTATATGCGCTGAAAACTCCCGTATCATTGCGCCAGTCTCTACATCCCAGATTTTTATAATGGGATAATGATAAACACTTCCCACTGTTACGATACGCGTACCATCAGGGCTGAATTTTACTCCGTAAACTACATCTTGATCGTTCCATACAAAATCTCCGATTTGCTGATAAGAAAGCCACCCGGCTTTACTATTATTAAGGTCTATTATTCGAACAGTAACCCCACGTTTGATTTCTTGATCTGAAACAAATGTTGCTCCTGAAACATTTACAATATATTCACCGTCAGGACTCCATGCGGCAAGATAACCTGAATCTAATGCGCGTATTTCAGAGGCAGCGAGATCACATACCATAATTTTCGCATCATCAGATACGGCTACAATTTGTTTTCCATCAGGACTAAAAATTGCAGAATGGACAGTGTAACTATATCCTTTCCAAATGCCAGATTGTCTGCCAGTTGAAACATTCCAGAAACGGGTTGTTTTATCAGCGGAAGTTGAAACAAGGATGCTGCTATCAGGACTAAAGTCAACAGAATAAACCTTATCTTGATGTTGGAAAGTACGAGGTTCGCATACCTCAGAGGAGAAACTATCAACATCCCAAATTTTGATTGTATTGTCAATTGAACCCGAAGCAATGTATTTTCCGTCACGACTCCAAGCGACAGATTTTACTTCGCCGTCGTGGCTATAAAAGGATTTGACAAGAATGCCGGTTTCCGCTTCCCAAACCTTAACCGCACCAGCATTATCGCCGGTAAGCACATATCGGCCATCCGGGCTGAACACGGCTGAGTTGACTCCTCCCGACACCTGGGGGAAGACTCTTACATCGGGGGTTGCAGACGCTTTTTCCGTACCGGGACCAATTCGAGGGCCGGCAACGCAGGCGCAAAGCAAGAGCGCTGTACATAACGGGGCGGCAGTTAACAGCGGGAACTTTTTCATGGGAATTTCTCCTTTTTGACAGGGTATCATTCGGCGGATTTTCTTTCCACCTATTATATATAGGTGAAAAACTACCCTGTTTTTTCCCGTGAGGTGAAATTTTCTTGGATTTCTTGCCGTTCATACAGTTTTTTGGTACTGGGAAGCTCTGAAACCGGCTGCTTTTTGCGGTTTTTTTGTTATCAATAGTTGAATAATTGTTCAACTGTTGATATAATGAAAATAGGAGATTTTTTATGATAAAGGAATATATCGAAAAGGCAAGGATCGCCAGGCTGGCTGCGGGAGCGGCCGTTTTTGCCGCCGGAATAGCGCTGGAAAAGACCGCTGGAGCGCTCTCCGTCCCGCCTGTTGTTGTTCTTGCTGCATATTCGGCGGCCTACATAATATTGGGGGGCGATATTGTGCTGCGGGCTGTCAGGAACATAGCGCACGGGGAATTTTTTGACGAATGTTTTTTGATGAGTATAGCCACTATCGGGGCGTTTGCAACCGGGCAATTTTCGGAAGCGGTCGGCGTTATGCTGTTTTATCAGGTTGGCGAGTATTTCCAGGAAATGGCGGTAAAAAAATCAAAAAAATCCATCGCCGCCTTAATGGACATAAGGCCGGATTATGCAAACCTGAAAAAAGGCGAAGCGATTGTCAAAGTAAAGCCGGATACGGTGAGTGTTGGGGAAGTAATCATCATCAAGCCGGGTGAAAAAATCCCCCTGGACGGCGTTGTTATTGAAGGCTGGTCAATGCTGGACACATCGGCACTGACGGGTGAATCCGTTCCAAAAAAAGCCGCTGTTTCCGATACGGTGCTGTCCGGCTGCGTCAACCAAAGCGGGGTATTAACCGTTGAAGTTACCAAAACGTTCGGCGAATCTACCGTTTCAAAAATTATCAGCCTTGTAGAAAATGCGGCAAGCAGAAAAGCAAAAACGGAAAATTTTATTACCAGGTTTGCGGGCTGTTACACGCCTGTCGTCGTCGCCTGCGCGGCGCAGCTTGCCGTCCTGCCGCCTTTGTTTTTTGGCGGCGTATGGGGTGATTGGATAAACCGCGCTCTTATCTTTCTTGTCATTTCCTGCCCCTGCGCTCTTGTTTTGTCCATTCCGTTGAGTTTCTTTGCCGGGATAGGCAGAGCGGCAAGAAAAGGCATATTGGTAAAGGGGGGGAACTACCTTGAAGCTTTTACCTCCCTTGATATGGCGGTGTTTGACAAAACCGGCACGTTAACCAAAGGGGTGTTTAAGGTAACCGGAATTTTTCCGGCTGACCGGTTTTCCGGCGATGCGCTGCTTGAACAGGCGGCGCAGGCGGAGGCGTTTTCCAACCATCCAATAGCGTTGTCTGTCATGCAGGAATACGGCAGGGAAGTAAACCGGAACAAGCTTTCTGAATACGCCGAGCTGCCCGGTTATGGCGTAAGCGTTAAATTAGATGGTAAAGTTATTCTGGCGGGGAACCAAAAACTTATGGCGCATAAGGAGGTTGCTTTTCAGGAATTACAGCATACCGGGACAAAAGTCTATGTAGCGGCGGACGGCGTTTATTTGGGTTGCATTGTTATTTCCGATGAAGCCAGGCCTGACAGCCGCAACGCCATAAGCGCGCTTAAAGCAAGGGGCGTGCGGAAAACCGTAATGCTTACCGGGGACAATGCTCAGATTGCCGGGTCTGTTGCCGCCGAATTGGGCCTGGATGAGGCATACGGCGGACTCCTGCCCCATGAAAAGGTTGAGAAGCTGGAAGCTCTTAACCTGGAAAAACGCGCCGGGGGCAAACTTGCCTTTGTGGGGGACGGGATAAATGACGCTCCCGTTCTTGCAATGGCTGATGTCGGAGTCGCTATGGGCGGCCTTGGCTCTGACGCCGCGATAGAAGCCGCCGATATTGTGCTGATGACTGACGAGCCCTCAAAACTGCCGCTGCTCATGGATATTGCCCGGTTTACCAAACGAATCGTTTGGCAGAACATTTTTTTTGCATTGGGCGTAAAAACGGTTTTTCTTTTGCTGGGGGCTTTTGGTTTGGCCGCCATGTGGGAAGCGGTTTTTGCCGACGTAGGTGTTTCTCTTTTGGCGGTGCTTAACGCTGTCAGAATAATTCAGAGGAGGTCTAAAAATGGATAAGGTAAAAGGCGGTTATATTGAAGGTGTTGCGTCAATTATCGTCAATTCAATCCTGTTTGCCCTTAAATTTTGGGCGGGCGTTATTACCGGTTCGCTGGCCCTGACAGCCGATGCCTGGCATACCTTGTCGGATTCCATAAGTTCGATAGTTTTGGTGATCGC
>JAITCP010000004.1 GCA_031283025.1 Spirochaetaceae bacterium
GGAACTGTTACCATGAAGTCTCTTGACAGTTATGTGTCGGAAATAGTCAGCGAACTTTCAAACGGCCGCCAGAACCCCACAACAATTACACCTAACGGCTATGTCAATTTTATCCTTGCGGAATCGGAGAAAAAGTAGAGGCGGAGCGCAAGTGACGGAGGCCGCATAAACAGTGCTATCACCCTATTGGTAATATGCTTTACAGTATGTAAAGTATGTTGCCGGAGGGCAGGCCCCGCCGCCCATATGCAGTAAAACTGAAAAAGCGTCCGCTTTTTCAGTGCTATTTGCCATGAGCGCGCTTCCCCCAGCATTAGACAACTTATTCCCCTTTGTGTTCTCCGTGTTCCTCCGTGTGAAATATCTCAGGTAAAATCCATAGGGCGGGGTTCGTTATTCTTATTTACCGCTCCTTCTTTTAGAATAAAGATCAAACGCAACCGCCGCCAGAAGTACAAAACCCTTGATTGCCTGCTGCCAGTCGGTACTGACTCCCAATATGGACATTCCGTTGTTCAAAACACCGATAAAAAGGCCGCCGACTACTGCCCCGATAATGGTGCCGATACCGCCGGAAACCGCTGAACCGCCCACATAACAGGCGGCAATAGCATCCATTTCAAAACCCTGGCCTGCTTTCGGCGTTGCCGCGTTAAGGCGGGCCGCAAAAACTACCGCCGCAATTGATGCAAGAACCGCCATATTTGTGTAAATCCAGAACATTACCCACTCGGTTTTAACCCCTGAAAGTTTTGCCGCTTTTGCGTTCCCCCCCATAGCATAAATATGACGGCCCTGTACCGTCTTTGCCGCTATAAACTGATACCCTATAACAAGAAACCCCAGGAGTACCAGGATATTCGGGAATCCCCTGTACAGGGCAAACACAACGGTAAAAGCCATCAGCACTACAGCAATAGCCGTTAATTTAACTATCCAGATACCTTTGGGCAGCAAATCAAAATTGTACGCAATTTGTTTTTTACGTTTAACAATCTCGTTAATGATGATGAACGCTACAATCACCAGTCCTATAACAATAGAAAACAAATGAAGTGATATATTGCCGATTTCAAGACCGCCCAGAGGATCGGAAATATACCCCGAAGAAATTACCTGAAATTCCTTGGGAAACGGCGCTTTGGTCTGCCCCTGCAAGATCGCCTGCCCCAGTCCCCGGAACACCAACATACCCGCTAAAGTCGCGATAAAGGGGGGGACGTTTACAAAAGCAATCCAAAACCCCTGCCACATACCAATAACCGCCCCCATAAGCAGAGCGACAAACATGGTAAGGAAGGGATTCATATGCATATCCACGATCATTACCCCGCACACCGCGCCCACAAAACAGATAATGGAACCTACAGAAAGGTCAACATTGCCGGTAAGGGTACAAAGCAACATTCCCACCGCAAGAATAAGCACATAGCTGTTCTGCAATACCAGGTTTGTCAGATTAACCGGCTTAAAGAAAATACCGTTTGTCAAAATACCAAAAAAGATCATCGCTACCGCCAGCGCGATGACCATGCCGTATTGCCGTGAATTTTTTTTCAAAAGTTCCAACAAAGTATTCATCGTCCCTCCTGTATATGCAATAGACTTGTTCAAGAACCCGGTTGGTTCTTGAACAAGTTAAGCAAAATACGGTGTATTTTGCAGTTTTAATAGGAAGTTGTTCAAAAACTGAAGTTTTTGAACAACTCTAATTCTAATTGGACAGAATATGACGCATAATTTCTTCCTGGGTTGCTGTCTTTCCTTCCAGTTCAGATGTAATACGCCCCTCACTCATCACATAAATCCGGTCGCTCATGCCGATAATTTCCGGCATTTCACTGGAAATAAATAAACAGGCTATACCCTGAGCAGCTAAATCATTAATGATCATATAAATTTCATGCTTTGCGCCCACGTCAATACCTCGGGTCGGTTCGTCCAGAATAAGAATCCGCGGATCGGAAAAAAGCCATTTTGCCAATACAACTTTTTGCTGGTTGCCGCCGGAAAGATTCCCCGCAAGCTGCAGAATTGACGGTGTTTTTGTATTTAATTTTTTACGGTAATCCTCCGCCGCTAAAATTTCCTCATGTTCATTGATAACGTTGCCTTTGGCGATTTTTTTAAGATTTGCCAGGGTAGTATTTTCTTTTACAGTTTCGATCAGCACAAGCCCGTATTCCTTTCGATCCTCGGTCATATAGGCAAGGCCCTGTTCAATTGCTTTTGGAATCGAGCTCAGATTCACTTCCTGGTTGTTAATCAGGGTTGTACCGCTGATATTATCACCGTAATATTTGCCAAAAATACTGGTGGCCAATTCCGTGCGGCCCGCGCCGACCAGGCCCGCCAACCCCACCACTTCCCCGGAGCGGACGGTAATGTTTACATTGTCAAGTTTTTTCCGTTCCGGATTGTCGGGGTTGTAGACCGTCCAGTTCTTAACCTCAAATATCACTTCGCCGATGGGGGTATTCCGTTTGGGGAAACGGTCGGTGATTTCCCTGCCCACCATTCCTTTGATGATCCTCTCCTCGCTGACGGAAGCCGTGCCGCCGGACTGCCTGTCTACCTGTAAAGTTTCAATGGTTTTGCCGTCCCTCAAAATAGTGATGTTGTCCGCCACGGCGGCTACCTCGTTTAATTTGTGGGATATCAATACCGATGAGATGTTATGCTGGTCCCGCAATTCCCGTAAAATTTGCAGCAAATGCTCACTGTCTTTTTCGTTAAGCGCCGACGTAGGTTCGTCCAGTATCAGAATTCTGGCATCCTTGGCAAGTGCTTTGGCTATTTCCACTAATTGCTGCTTACCCACCCCCAATTTGTTTACCGGCATATTAGGATTCTCATCCAAGCCCAATTTCCGCATATAAATAAGCGCGTCTTCGCGCGTTTTGTCCCAATTAATAATGTTATATTTTGCCCGTTCATCACCTATAAAAATATTTTCCGCTATAGAAAGATAGGGACTAAGGGCCAGTTCCTGATGAATAATCACGATACCGGCTTTTTCACTTTGTTTAATGTCGGCAAACGCACAGGATTTTCCTTCAAAGATAATGTCGCCCTCATAAGCGCCGTAGGGATATACTCCGGACAGCACCTTCACCAATGTAGACTTACCCGCGCCGTTTTCTCCTACCAGGGCGTGTATTTCACGCTGCTTAACCAGGAGGTTAACGTTATCCAGAGCCTTTACTCCAGGAAATGTCTTGATAATATTTTTCATTTCAAGCAATGCGGCTGGACCGGACATAAACACTCCTTTTTGCAATATGCAGCAGAAAACCAGGATAACGGGCAGCAGCCGGCAAACACTGCCAGCCGCCATCCGTTCTTTTACTTACAGGCCAAGGTCCCTCGCTGTATGGTATCCTGTATCAATGACCGCCGCCATGAGGTTGTCTTTGGTAACAATAACAGAATCAAGCAGCAGAGACGGCACTATCTTGGCGCCGTTGTTGTAACTTGTGGTATCAAGACCGGTAATCGTCTTGCCTTGCAGAATATCGTCCACTAACGTTACCGTAGCGGCGCCCAGTGAACGGGTATCTTTCAAAACGGTCGCGTACTGCTCACCGGCAAGAATGGATTTACAGGAAGCGACGATACAGTCCTGGCCGCCTACCACCGGAAGAGGCTTGCCGGGAGTACTGCCGTAACCGACGGCTTTGCAGGCTTCGAGGCAGGACAGGCTAATGGGATCATAAGGCGACAGAATACCGTCAAGTACCACATTCCCTGAATAAAAAGCCGAAAGCAAATTTTCCATGCGCTTCTGGGCTTCTGCGGCATCCCAGCGCAGGGTTCCGACTACGGTCCTCTCGATCTGGCCGGATGGAACTTTAAGCACTCCACTGTCCATATAGGGTTTCAGCTTATCCATCGCGCCTTGATAAAAGCCGACTGAATTGTTGTCATCGGGGGAACCGGCGAACAATTCGATGATAACCGGCTTTGCGGTTGTGGCCTGCGCCAGATTGAGTCCGGTAATCAGGATGTCGCCCATTTGCCCCCCGACCTTGTAATTGTCAAAAGACACATAATAGTCAACATTGGGAGACTGCATTAGCAGCCGATCATACGAAATGACCGGTATTTTGGCCGCTTTGGCGTTTGCAAGCTGATTGGAAAGGGCCGATCCGTCAATAGACGCAATAACCAAAACTTTTACGCCCTTGGTTATCATGTCGTCAATCTGGCGGGATTGGGTGGGAATATCGTCATCTGAAAATTGCAAATCCACGACATAACCTAATTTTTCAAGGCCTTCCTTGACAGCCATGCCGTCTTTGTTCCAACGTTCCTCCGACCTGGTTGGCATCACCACGCCAATTAAACCTTTACCCGTCTGGCTGCCGGATTTTTTTCCCTGGCATCCGCCGACAAGCACCATACCCGCCGCTACAAGCAAGGTCAATCCGAGGAAAGCGATTCTTTTACTCATAATTATCTCCTTAAATTTGTTTTTGCGTTAACGTACACGCATGATTTACTATACCATAGCAATTTTACGTTGTCAACTAAATTTTTAACTTCAGGGAATCTCTAAAATCTTCAGTTTTCAGAGGTTCCCTGAAGTTAAAGGCTGTGTGTTTTCCCGAATATACACATCCAGAGGTATTTCCCGCTTGGTTTCCACTGTCTGTTCCAGTACGACTGAACGGAACAGGGTTAACAGGGCTTCCCTGCCTTGTTCCTCGGGACGCTGGGAAATAATGGCACTGATACGGCCTTGAAGCAGCAACTGCCGGTTGGAAGGAATAAGATCGTAGCCTACCAACAGGAAAGTCTCGTTTTTTCTCCGTTGTTCCGCCGCCTCTGCCACTCGATGAGCCATACAGTTGGTAATAAAGATGCCGGAAAGATGCCGGTGTTCTCCCAGAAACTCTGCGATTTTTTCTACCGAAATATCACAACCATCGTAATCTGAATATTCCCGGACTATAACGGAAAAACCGTTTTCTTCCGCATAATTCAAAAAACCGTCCCGGCGGCGGGTAATGTGGTAGTCATCGCCGTGGGCATCCAGTACCGCTATTGGCATTGATACCGTACCGGCAAAAAGATGAAAGAGCCGTCCGGCAAGATAACCGCCCTTAAAAGAGTCCTGCCCTATAACGCATAAGGGCTCGGTTCCCGGCATATCGGTATCAACAAAAACAAGAGGCATTTTTTCTGCGCATATTCTTTCGACAAAAGGCCGGGTACGCTTTTGCATGATGGGGGCGAATAACAGTCCTTCGGGTTTTTCGGCGCTTACCGTATCAGAAGCCTGTTCAAAAGCCGCAGGATCATAGCGGTCAAATTCAATTATTTCAGTTTCAACACCCAGTGGTTTAATTTCACCGGCTGCCCGTTCAATGCCTGTAACGATCTGGCCCCAGTAACCGGCATCCTGATCCCGCCGGGGAATAAGCGCGCAAAAACGATAGGGCCGGTTACGTTTGAGCCGCCGGGCGATTGGGTTGGGGATGAATTGATATTGTTCGATTATCGCCTCAATCTTCGCTCTTGTCGCCGTTGAAACCCGTCCCCGCTTGTGAAGCACCCGGTCAACAGTTCCGATAGAAACACCGGCAAGATCCGCTATTTCATGCACAGTCATGCTTGGTATTATAGTAATATCAGCTTATGTGTCCAAGAGACAAGATGCATTTGGGTATATGCTTTTATTCAGCTGAGGTATGCAGTTAGGAAACCGAGCCCTTAATAAGAATGAGGGGAACTTTTGTCATTGCCCAACTTGCCGCGAACAGCCACCACCCGCTTTCCCTGGGTACGTTCGTATTTTCCTTCCGAACGCTGCGGTTTTTCCTGCCTGAATCCGCCGTTCCGCCGCCCCGGTTTCCCCGGCTCTTTTTCGCCGGAATACTCCCCCTGACTGCGCCGGTTTTGCGGAGTTTCCCGTCCGGCCCGGCCTGAATGGGTTTCCCGCCCAGGCCGTTTTTGTTCCCGCTTGGCCTTTTCCAGCATTTTAAGTGATTTATCAAATTCACCCAAAAAGAGGGGAAGATCGTCGGCAAAGACAATTACCGATTGCCGTTCAAAGCCGCCGCTTTCCTTGTTCTTGCTTTCTACAATGTTCAGATACAGATCCCCCATGCGGTTTTCTTT
>JAITCP010000064.1 GCA_031283025.1 Spirochaetaceae bacterium
GGTATTGAGCTATGAAGTATCTTTTAGACACCAATGTTATTTCGGAGATGCAAAAAACAAACTGTAACCCGGGGCTTATATCCTTTATGGGGGCAATTCACCCACAGGATGTTTTTCTAAGCGTCCTTTCCATTGGAGAGATATGTTACGGCGTGGAAAAACTCCCTCCCGGCAAAAAAAAGCATGAGCTATCCCTGTGGCTCTACAATGAACTGCCCCGATGGTTTAATGGCCGCATCATTCCGTTTGAAACAGAAGTCATGATTGAATGGGGAAGGCTTCGCGCAGATTCACCAAGGACGATTCCTATTGCTGACTCACTAATCGCATCGGCGGCAATAACGCACCACATGGCGCTTGTTACCGGAAATATAAAAGATTTTAAAGATATTCCCGGAATAAACCTGATCAATCCTTGGGAACTTGAATGAATTGTACCTGTCGCTTACAATCTATATATGATTCAACTATCTGAAAAAAAACGCCGGACACTTTTTTGGGTGCTTTCCGGCCTTATTTTGGGGGCGGTATTTGTCGGCGTTTCAGTTCCCAAAGCGGAAGCGCAGAACAATTCCGGCTCTGCGGGGGAGCGGGCCTATACGGCTATTATCCAGAATGTCTTTGATTTTATCCGGCGGAACTATGTAGACGAGGTTGACTCACAGACTCTTTTTGAAGGGGCCATGAAGGGGATGTTTGATTCACTGAATGATCCCCACTCATCCTTTTTACCCTCCCGGGAAATGGAAGATTTGAACGATACCACCTCCGGACGTTTTGGCGGGGTTGGCCTTTTTATCAGCAAACCTCTGGATACCAAGCCGGACGGAACGCCTCCCTTTGTGGAAGTAACATCCCCCATAGAAGACACCCCCGGCTGGCGGGCGGGGATCAATCCCGGGGACTTGATCGTTGAAATAAACGGGGAGCCGACGGATGTCATTTCCATGGATACGGTACTTTCCCGTCTGCGAGGGGTGCCTGGCACCGATGTAACGCTCCTTATCCGCCGGGGGGCGGGGCTTGAGTTCCCCGTTGTGCTTACCAGAGCGGTAATTGAAGTGCCGGTGATAAAGTACGATATGATTGGCGATACCGGCTATGTTAGAATTATTTCCTTTACCCCCATGACGGTAACACGTACCAGAGAAGCGCTGGACAGCTTTAAGGCGAAAAACTACAAATCCCTGGTAGTGGACCTGAGAAACAACCCCGGCGGGCTTCTTGAAGCCGCAGTAGGGGTCTGCGAGCTGTTTCTGGACGGTGGGATGATTGTTTCTACAAAGTCCCGGA
This sequence comes from Spirochaetaceae bacterium, assembly GCA_031283025.1. GTDB lineage: Bacteria > Spirochaetota > Spirochaetia > Treponematales > Breznakiellaceae > WRIV01. The sequence continues at coordinate 1,294 of JAITCP010000064.1, forward strand.
TACCCGGAGAAAACCATGAATATAAAGCAGGCCGCCGCATAGTAGTGCCCAAGGAAATGCCGGTGATTGTTTTGATCAACCGGGGTTCTGCTTCCGCTTCAGAGATTGTGGCGGGCGCCCTCAAAGATCGAGGCCGGGCCTATCTGGTGGGTGAAAAAACCTATGGCAAGGGTTCGGTACAAAAAGTATACCCCGTGGGGAACCATGAGGGGTTCCGGCTTACTACGGCCCGGTACTATACTCCAAGCGATGTTAATATCGACAAAATAGGAATACCCCCGGACAAGGAAATACAGCTTTACCCGGATTTTTCCGCCGCCGATGCGGAAAAGTTCAAGTCTCTTATTTCATCCAATAAAATCCCTGCATTTGTCAAGGAGAACCCCAAAGCTTCCGCCGCTCAAATAAACGCTTTTGCCAGGGAGCTTAACAGCCAGTTCGGCCTGGACATTAACCTGCTGCGCCGGCTTATCAGGAATGAGCAGACCCGTACGGTAATAGCCCCGGTGTATGATCTGGAATATGATACACAGCTTGAAGAAGCGGTAAAAATACTCCGCAGCGGGAATTACAACCAGTTGATGAAAAGCAGCAAAACCCTAAAGGCATTGCAGGAAGAGGCGGAAGAGGCGCTGCCTCTGGCCTCGTAAGGGTGAGACAATTCCTCCTTGCAGCCAGGCCGGATAAGGACGGTCTTGTCCGGCTTGAAGGTAAAGATTACCACTATTTGGCGAATGTCCGGCGGCTAAAACCCGGCAATACATTTGCCGCCTTGCTGCCCGTTGCGGATAAGGGAGATTTTGGAAATTCAGAGGATTTTGCAAAACCAGGGGAATTTGCAGATTCCGGGCGGTTTGTTACTGTTACTGTACTAAGCATAGATGGTTGTACCCTGACAGGTTCGGCAGTACAAAGCCCAGCATCATCATGCCCGGTAATACCGGATACTACAGGGGAAATTTCGCCTATTATCCTGTTTCAGGGCTTGCCCAGGGAAGCCAAAATGGACTTAATTGTCCGGCAGGCGGCGGAAACAGGAATCAGCGAGGTAGTTCCTTTTACCGCAGAGCGTTCTATTCCCAGGGAGCATTTCCGAATGGAGCGATGGCAGCGCATTATAAAGGAGGCTCGCCAACAAAGCGGCTCTCCCATAGACACCCGGATACGCTCGCCCCTTACAGCGGATGAGCTTTTTGCCTATTGGAAAGAGCTTTCCATGAATTCAAATTCCCCAAATTCAAATTCCTCAAAAGCAAGTCCCCCCTTGGGCATTGTTTTTTGTCCAAGTCCGGCTGAAAAACCAGATACAAATGACCTTGAAAAAATCGGCCTTGAAAAAACCGGGTTTCACCATTACCTTAGTAAAGAACACTTATTAACAGTTTTAGTGGTGGGGCCTGAGGGGGGATTATCTCCCGCCGAAGTGGGCCGCTTTATGGATGCGGGGTTTATGCCCCTGAGCATGGGGAATGCGGTTTTACGGACAGAAACTGCGGCATTGTATGGGGTGGCTGCGGTTAAAGTTATACTTATGGAGAAGGCATGGTGGATGCTGAAACAACAGTAGAACGGATAAGGCTCTTAAAAGTTCCTCTTGACATTGTTAACCCTGAAGAATTAGAGGAAACAGTTTACGATCTTTTAAAATCCGGCAAAGGTCAGGATGTGATCCTCCTTTCCCTTAGGGATTTTCTGAAGGCCCGGCGTCATTATGAGTACCGCCCCTTTGTACAGCGAGCCGCCATGGTTATCCCCATTTCCAAAACGCTGGTAACAGGCGCCCGGTTCCTTAAAAGGAAAAAAGTATACCGCTATATGCCCTTTGACTTTGTGATAAGCCTGCTTTCCATACTGGAAAAGCGTGAATTGTCCGTATATCTTTTGGGGGGAAGGATGAGGAGCCTTAAGCGGGCGGAAAAAAACCTGCGCCAGACCTTTCCCCGGCTGCGAATTGTAGGCCGTTATGTGGGAAACTTTAAGCATCAGGAAGAATCGACTATACTCGAAGCTATCAGAAAGGCCGCCCCTTCCCTGCTCCTTGTGGGAAAAGGTGTCAAAGGCGGTGAGGCTTGGATATCACGCCACGATTTCCAGCTTAACATGGGCCTGCGCTTATGGTGCAGCGATCTTTTTGATGTTTTTGCGGAGCGCAGGCGCCGGCCTTCCCGCAAGGTTTTTGAACGGGGCTTTGAGTGGATGGTTTTCTGTATTCAAAAACCCTGGCGCATTTTGCGGATTTTTCCCTTTTTTTACTACAAATTCCTGCTGTTAATGTACAAAATATTCAATTGGAATTAGCTGTTACTCCACCGTTGCTTCATTGGCGGCCTTTCCTTCCCGTGTATAAACCCTGCGGGGATTATTGGGGTCAAGCCGGCGCTCACCACGGTGGAAAAATGTATACTGGTATGTTCCCGCAGGCAGGGGCAGGGAAAGGGAATAGCAGCCGCGGCTTATTTCCCGCAATTCGTACATAAAGGGGTCCCAGTTATTAAAGGAGCCCGCCACGGTAACAGTTTCCCCCGGCGGAGCGTAGTAGGTAAAAGTAAGGGTTCCCGCAGGCCCCCGGTTAGGCGAATCGGGGCGCTTAATGTAGGGAAGGGCAATCACCGATTTAGCTATGCCGGAAGCAGGATCGATACGGTAATCCGGGTTCAGGGGGTCTTTAACCCATAGACCGTCAATAATAAGCCGGTATTCAAGAACATCCTTAAGGTTTTCCGGAATGGTATAGATATAAAAGAGCATCCCCGAATCCCGGTGCAAATCCGGGGGAGCCTTGTCTTTGTTCCATGCTCCGGCGTTTTCGTTGGGAACCATGAGCCGCTGGAACCAGTACACTTTGCCGAATCCTTCATGGGCAAAGGCAATCCCCACCCGGCGGTAAGAAGAAGGGGCGGTAAAGATTACCGCATCTTCTATAATCTGCGGCTTTTCCGGCCCTTTGAGCCGGAGCAAGTGATCAATAAATTGGAAAGAATCTGTATTTGCCGCCCCTATACTGCCGATAATAACTATAAGGAGCAAAAAAACCGCTTGCTTTTTCATTTACCTTTACTAATATCGGTTAATGCCCCAATATCTTAATTATGCCGCAGCTCAAACAGTTGGAAGCATTTCAAGCCTCTTTTAAGCGCATAGGTGATAAAGCGGAAACCCTAAGCAAAAAAGAAGACAGCTATGAGGATATTGAACTTCCGGACACAGAGCCCCCTGCTCCCTTTCCTGAAGGTCTGGGAGATTCAGAAACTCAACCGGAAACGGATTCGGGAATTCTGGACCTTGACGAATTGGGGCTGGATTTACCCCCTGAAAGTTTTGCCGGTATTGAAACTCCGCCGTCCCAGGAGCAGCCCTCAGAAAATGAGCCTTTAGACGCCGCCGATTTTGATTTTGGCGATTTACTTGACGATATTTCCGGCGGCTTGGAACTTCCGCCTATTCCGGAAGAACCGGAAACTCCGCCTGTTATGGAAGAACCGGAACTTCCGCCGGTTATCCCGGAACCGGAGTCTCCGCCTGTCATGGAAGAGCCGGAGCCTCCGCCTGTTCCGGAAACTCCGGATTCTTTGGCGGATTTATTTCCAGGAGAAACAGAAACAGCAAACCTGCCGGAAAGCACGTTTGATGACGCAGATTTTTCTGATTCGGCCTTTCAAGACATTGATCTATCCCAGGCCATGGACATTGGCGGTGAAACCTGGGATATTCCCGCACAGAAAACGGACGAGGCCGTTGAAACGAAAACCGCTGATATTGCGGGAATTACGGATACCGCAGACGACGGCTCAAATATTACGGGATTTGACGAGGGAATTGATCTGTCGAACAGTTTTGATCTGGGCGGCGAAGTACAGGGCGGCGGTTTCAGTGTTCCCATGGAGACTGTTTCCGGTGGGGACATTGCCGGTGAAGACTTTTCCGGCGGAGATTTCTCCGATGGGGATTTTGCCGCTGGAGACATTGCCGGTGAAGACTTTTCCGGCGGAGATTTCTCCGGTGGGGATTTTGCCGCTGGAGACATTGCCGGCGAGGACTTCTCCGGTGGTGAGGGCTTCCCCGGCGGAGAGATTGCCGGCGGGGATTTTACGGACGGCCTGGATATTTCCGACGACAGTTTTGGCGAAGCTTCCACAGAGGGCGCCGATTTTAATATTGCCGATCTAAGTACGCCGGATTTTGATGCTGCCGGTTTGGGGGATATAGGTTCGGATCTTGGGGCCGGAATACCGGAGGATGATACGGATGGCATGGCGGTATTTGAAGGCGATGAATCAGCCCCAGAACCGCTTCCGGAGCCTGTTCCGGATACGCCGCATTCTACGGAAACTTTTGGCGATTTTGCCCTAGCCGGATTTGACGATGCGCTTGCCGGGCAGGGAAAGGCCAAAGCGCCGGGGCCAGCCCGGTCTACCTATGCCGCATCAGATGATGTAGAAGAAATCAACCTAAACAATGATGACTACAAGCGGCTTTTGAATACCCTTTCGGGCTATCCCCTTAACCTGCGCATAGCCTGTGAAGAATTGATCGCCGAGCACGCGGTTGCCCCGGAACAAATGTCGGCGCTGGTCAGGCTGCTGATTCGGGGCGCTCCTGCAAAGGAGACTGCCGCCCTTGCCGGTAAAATACTGGGACGGACAATAACCATACCCAAAGGTTATGCAAAACAAACCGGAGAAGATATGGAAGCGGAGCAATCCAGTTTCGCTTATATCTTTATTCACCGTTTCCTTCCTATAATAAAAATTTTCAGCGCCATTACCCTTGTTGCTCTCTCTCTTGCCTATTTAGTATGGCGGTTTATCGTTACACCAATACAGGCGGAAAACCTCTATAAAGAGGGATATGCCATGATTGATTCCGGGCAATATACCCGTGCAAACGATCTGTTCATCATGGGTTTTGAAAAGCACCGGGTAAAAAACTGGTTCTACCGTTATGCGGAAGGCTTTAGAGATGAACGGCAGTATATCTTCGCAGAGCGGAAATACGATGAACTCCTGCGGGTATATCCCCGTGATAAAAAGGGCGCGCTGGATTATGCCGCCATGGAAACCAACTGGCTAAAAAATTATGAAAAAGCGGACAGGATTATTCGCACCAATATACTGGACTATGCGGTAAATGACCAGGAAGGCCTTTATGCCCTGGCAGAAAATAATCTGGCATGGGGGGCGGTTGATCCATCCCGCTATGATGACGCCAGAGCTGCTTATGCCCGGTTAATAGAAATATACGGCAGGAAGGACCCCTATCTGGAGGGAATGCTTAAATACTTTATCCGAACCGACAAGCTGAGTGAAGTGCTCCCCATCCATGCCTACTTTATGCGTGATCCAAAAAAACGAAAAATTACCGTACCCACTCTGGCCGAACTGGGCGCCTATCTTCTGGATAAACGCTTTGAAGTCTCTGAAGGCGTTCCCGATGAATATGCGGATCGAATAGAAGGAATCAGGGATGTACTGCTGCGGGGCATTAAGGAAGACGGCAAATACCCGGAATCGTACTACCATTTGGCCAGGTATTATCGTCATTACGGTTCCGTTTCTGAAGAAAGACAGTCCCTGAAAGATGCAATAAGGGCGTTTAGCAATGCGCCGGAGGAAAGCTCCCGGCGTGCTGGTTTCAGGATAGACGCTCACCGCCGCCTTGCGGAAGTAATGATCAATTCCAGCGAATTTTTCCCCGCGGAAGAAGAGCTGCTCCAGGCAAAGCGGCTTTATGAAGACGCTCTTGCCCGGCAGGTTCTTAAAACAGATGCAATGTTCGGGCGTATCTATGCCAATTTGGGCGATCTGGAATTTTTTGTCAAAGACGGTGATATGGAAGCGGCTTTGCAGCTTTATTTACAGGGAGAGCTAAATCTTTGGGCGCCGCCGGAAATTCAGTACCGCATGGGGGCGGCTCATTATCAGCTTGGACAATGGGAAGACGCTCTTCTCCGCTTCTTCCCCCTTGTTTCCGTCATGCCCGGCAACAGGCGGCTGCTCTATGCGCTAGGTAATGTTTCATATCAGCGGGGAAATTATTTTGCAGCCCAGGGTTACTACAACCGGCTTATGGATATGCTGGATACCCAGCGCTTACGTTTCCCCAACCTGACGCCCGACAGTCGTCCTGAAGAACAGGCTTTAATCGAGCGGATCATGGTTTCTGAAAATAATTTGGGGGTAACTCTGGAAACCCTTACCCGGATAAGCGGAGACACCGCTTACCGTTCCCGTGCGCTGGGACTTTTTGCAGACTCAATACGGGCCTGGGATGTGCTGACCCGCGACCCGGAAACAATGACCCGAATGCGGCCATTGAAAGACCTTTACGCGCCCGGGATCAATTTGGCTTTCCTTAATGTCCGTGCCATAACTCTTTCCGAACCAAATTACGATCCGCAGATATATATGCGTATAGACAAGGACGGCCTGGAACCATCCCCCTGGGAAGAATTGATTACCAGAGATTACCGGCTTTCCGATCAATTATTACCTATGGCCGTCGAGTAACAGACGTGGGAGCCGCCCTGATTGGGTGCCTCTCACGTTAAGCAAAATACTGTGTATTTTGCAATTTTAAGGGAAGTTTTTCAGAAACTGAAGATTCTGAAAAACGCTGGAATACCGGAGTGATAATGAAAAATAAACTGTTTATTTGTCTTGTGTTGCTGGCGCTGTTAATGTTTTTCGGCTGCCGCAAAGCTGCCAATGATGTTGAAGAAAACAACCAGCCGGAGCTTGTTTCTACGGAACAGGCGGAGCATCCCCGTGAAGCTGACGGAGAAGCAGCCGCAGATACTGCAAATGCGGTATCAACGCTTGCACAAACGCTTGCCGGAACAGCAGGCGCAGTTCCGGCAAGTACTGTTCCGGCAGGCGGTGTCCCCGCGAATACTGCTTCAAGAGACAGCGCTTCTGTTGTTCAGGAGGCCGCGGCGGTTCAGAGAACACAACAGGAAACTACAGGCGGGCGGAATGCCGGAACGGGCGGCGACTCCCTATCCCTAAGCAGTATCAAAAGCGGACGGGGAGTGGTTCTTGGCGAACTAAATCCGGTAAACTATAAATCCCTTGATCCTGCGGTGCTGCTCCAGATGGGAATGGAACAATATCAAGTTTCGTTTATTCTGGGGGAGCGTTACCTTAATGCGCGAAACTATGACAGGGCATTAACGGAGTACAATAAGGCCATTACCAGTAAGCCGGATTATGCGGAAGCCCTCTTTTCCAGGGGCAGAACCTACCACATTAAAGGAGACCTGAGCCGGGCTTTGGATGATTACGGCAAAGTGATCAGCCTGAAGAAAGACAGTGCCGCTGCCTATAATTACCGGGGTCATATTCTTGCTCAGCGGGGCGATTATGTAAAAGCCCTGACGGATTATAATCAGGCCCTGGCGCTAAAGCGGGATTATGGGGATGCCCTTTATAACCGTGGTTATGCTTACCGTATTCAGGGACAGTACGACAGAGCGATAGAAGATTTTACCCGGCTTATCCAGTTGGAACCAGGCAACGCCGCCGCTTTTAATCAGCGGGGAACTGCATGGTATTACAAGAAAAACGATGAGCGGGCTATCCAGGATTTTTCTGAAGCAATCCGGCTTAAGCCCAATTACGCCCTTGCCTGGCATAACCGGGGAACCGCCCACCGCATGACGGGAAACGCCAGTCAGGCCAGCGCCGATTTTGCTGAAGCAACCCGGCTCGGTTACCGGTAGAGGGCTCTCTTATGTTTCCTGATAACCTTAATTTAGCGCAGCCAGACGGCTGCGCATTAAAATCGAACAGGAAACTACGTTTCCTGGTAAGTCCCCAGAAAACTGAACATATCAGTTTCCTGCTCTAGTTCGGCCAGCACCTGTTTTAACTCGTCCGAAATGACCGGCGTGTCAATATCAAAATAAAAAAGAAACTCAAAGTTCTGTCCGGAGATTGGGCGGCTTTCCAGTTTGTTCATGTTGATTCCGTGCGCGTAAAACTTGGCAAGGACATGGTAAAGAGAGCCGGGCTTGTGTTTCAGCGCCAGCATAAGGCTGGTTTTTTGCGCTCCCGGATATATTTCCGGTTTTTTTGATATGCAGATGAAGCGCGTGTAATTGTTGTCTGTATTTTGGATATTGAACGACAGCACCTGCAAACCGTACAGTTCGGCGCAATCCCGCGACGAAATAACCGCAACATCCGTTCTTCCTGAGTTTGCCGCCTGCTTTGCAGCCATTGCCGTATTTGCACATTCGGTTATCTTAACGCCGTTCCATGATTTCAAAAACCGGCTGCATTGGCGGATCGCCTGCTCATGTGAAAACACTTCTTTAATATCGTCTATCTTTGCGCCGGGGATCGCCAGCAACGTATGCGTTATTGGCAGCTTTACACTGCGTACAATATAAAACCGGTAGCGGTTCATCAGATCATACACCTCATTGACAGAACCAGCAGAACTATTTTCCAGCGGCACTACCCCAAAACGGCACAGGCCGCCGTCCACCGCCTG
>JAITCP010000071.1 GCA_031283025.1 Spirochaetaceae bacterium
TGGGCGGCGGGAAGAACACCCCTTCAGGCCGCAGAAAAAGCGTCCTTCAGGGGTAACCTTCCCGCCGCCCACGTGGCAACATTACTCTAAAGCGTCCGTTTTTTCAGTGCTTTCACTCCCTATGCGCTTCCTACAACCCCGGAAAAGCCCGGCAATTTCTGCGGGAGGGTAAAAGGCCGGAGCTTCCGAACAATGCGGGTATATTTGCGGGTGTAAAAGCGGGAATTTGCTGGGTTTTAAGCCCCGCTCTCGGACAATCCCCTCTTCCTCTTTCTTTGTGATCTCCTATAAAAAGTCAACCATCAAATAATCCTTTACTCCACTTTTTTCTCTTTTTCTCCGGCAACGCCAGCTTTTTTTACACTTTTCCCCCCTTCGTGCAAGGTCTTTCGGGATGAATATGAAAGAAGAAAAGTATGCCGCTTGCCCTAAAAAAACCGCCCAAACGAGCTGAACTTGACTTGCAAATAATAATTGGGGGGTAAGCGACTTTTACATGAAAAAAATCACAAATTATACAAGCAACAATCACGGCTTTGCCATATACAGGGCAGGCTCAAAAGTAAAATTGACAGCCCTAAAGGAGTACCCATTGTGGAACTGAATCCGCTTGATACTGAGCCTCCGCATATACCCTGGCATCCTGCTTTTGTAGAAGCACTGCAAATGGAACTCCAGGATTATGAGGATGTGCTGGAATTCCATCCCGAATTCCAGCTTACTTCCGAACCTTTACGGATAGATTGCGTGGTAATCAAAAAGGCGAAAAATGTCGTTATTAAGAAAAACATTGCCGTCATATTCCGGGAGTGGAATTTACTGGAATACAAAAGCCCTGATGATTATGTATCGGTAGACGATTTTTACAAAGTCTACGCCTATGCCTGCCTGTACGCTTCGTTTAACAATATTCCCATTACCAGTCTGACGGTATCTTTCGTGGAAAGCCACCACCCCAAAAGGCTGCTCGATCATCTGGGAAAAGACCGTGGATACAAGGTTGCCGAAACCAGCCCGGGGATATATACTGTAAGCGGGGACATATTGCCGATACAGGTGATTAACAGCCGTAAATTGCCTGCGGAAGAAAATCTGTGGCTAAAAAACCTGAACAACGAGCATAACAGATTTACGATTGATCGGGTAAGCAATGAGATAGACAAACAAGGAAAAGCGGCGCGGTTAGCGGCGTATTTATATGTGATAATAACAGCGAATTTTGCTGTTGCAAAGGAGGCTGCAAAAATGACCAATACGTTTGAAAGGTTTATGGAAGAAACCGGATTAGCCGCCAAGGCCCGTGCCGAAGGTGAAGCTAGAGGTGAAGCCAGAGGCCGTGCCGAAGGTGAGGTAAGGGGCCGTGCCGAAGGTGAGGTAAGAGGCATGGAAAAAGTGGCGCGTAATGCCCTTGCACAGGGGGCTACACCTGAGTTTGTACAGAAAATCACTGGGTTTGATATTCAGACCATTACCGGTTATAAATAAGGGAATCTCTAAAAACTGAAGTTTTTAGGGATTCCCTTATTTATTTTTTTCTTTCCTTCTTTCTGAAAATGCTTGTTTTATTAGCTCATTAATGGTTTGGTTTATTTCACCCAAAATGTCCTGTTTTATGGCTGTTCTGACAACTTTTTCTATATTTTCAACAATAGCCTGCTCTAAATGCAGTAAAGCCCCTTCCGGCGTAGCCGAAGGGTCAAAAAGCTGGAATGTTTGTATATTAAGGGTTCTGGCAAGGCGATCCAGCATTTCTGGTGTGGGGAATTTTCGGGATATTTCTACCATAGAAAGATAATTAGCTGAAATTCCGGCTTTTTCTGCAAGCTTTTCCTGCGTAAAACCGTTTTTTCGCCGGTATTCTTTCAAATTTAGAGCCAGTATTTCCCTAATATCTACCATTTTCTTTGGCATTTCTACCTTTTAGGCAAGAATACCCTTTTATTAGGTATTGACTTACCGCTTATAAGATAGGTAAACTTATTCATTAGGGTGGATTTTCTGTGTTTTTTGTGGTTTCACGGAGGGAATTCAGGAAATTGCCTAATAATAGTAAAAGCCGGATAGTTCCCCATAGGATTTATCCGGTGTTTTATACATCTACCCGTATGGGTAGGTAATCAACCATGACGCGACCCGTAGGGTGTTAGCCTGTTATGGGGAGTCATTGATAAAAAGGAGCTTTATTATGAAGAAAGTTTTGTTTTTGCTTATAACTGCTTTGGTTATTAGCGGCGCTGTTTGGGGCCAAACACCCCCCCCCCCTCTAGTCCCGGTCCCGGGGGCTGCTCTATCAGGCTTGTTTGACCGTTTCAACGCGGTACCGACAATATCAACCGAGGCGCGCTACAGCGCGGGTGTCTTTACTTCCGATGTGGACAATTATATTGGCATAAACAAGCACGATCCCAAAATCGGGACGTTCTTTTTTCTGGGCGGTTACCCTTCCATTGGAAGCGTTGATTTTACACGCCCTATCACTTATGCGCTTAGCTTTGGGCTTGGAAAAACCTTTAAGGCTTTTTATCTGGGTGTGTACTATGGGGGTAGCCTTCTAGAAGCGGAAGGCTCACGTTACAAAGATGAGGATGGAGAAGGAAAGGAATCCGCATGGGCGTGGGAAAACCATCTGGCAGTATTGGTCCGCCTTACCGGTATTAACATAGGCGCGTTCCGTTTTGACTTGGTTGCGGATACTGACACGGAGCTTACAACCTATAAAGGCAATATTATGGAAAAAGACAGAATTTCTTCCCCCTCCATTGCCCTTACCTGGGGCGGCTTAAAATTTGCCGGTATTGCCCCCTATGCTACCCTAGGTTATAAGTTTCCCGACTTAGTGATTGCGGGCGGAGGCGACCCATATAAACAACAAAAAATTTCATCAAACGGAGCGTTTGGTGTCCAATTGGGCGGAAAATATGATCTGGATAGTAACTCTTCTGTTTCCGCCGATACGGTCTTTACATACAGCTTTGCTACAAATCATAGCGGAGATATGGATCCTCTTAAACCTTATAAAGAGGGCGGCGGTTGGAATGCCGGTCTTAAGCTCGGTTATTCCCAGATACTCCCCCTTGGCAAGGTTTCCGCGGGTCTAAAACCTTCTTTACTGTTAGGGTATGTGTCTGAGTCCCATAAAACAACCTATCCCGACGCACCTCAATTGCCATCAAACAATTATTTTGAACTTGCGGGAAAAGTTGACTTAGGCGTTAAGTACCAGCATAGCGCTCTTTTAACCTTCTATACCGGCGCCAGCCTTTCCATTTTTGACTGGGTAACCCTCAGCCACTCCGGCGGCGACAGCGATAACAAGGATGACACTAAGCTATGGTTATTTAGGGGCTTAACCTGGGATGCATCCAAATTTAACACGAGCAACCACCTTGGCTTTGGCCTAACCATTACACCCTCCGAGGGCTTTATCATCGGCCTTGGCCTTAACGGCTTGCTGGACAAGCTGTTCTACATTGATTTGAATGGAATGCAGGTTGGTACCGGAACTGACTTTAACGATTCCGAAGCTAACAATGTCGGAGATTGGGCTACCCATTTCCTTAGAGGCTTAAAATTCGATATTACTCTTAGTTACAAGATGTAACAATTCAGACTCCCCGCGTCCAGCAAGTTAAGTAAGGCCCCATGTCCGGTGCCGCTGTCCTCCTACTTAGGCGGTGCCGGACACCTTTTTTTGGAAATAAAATTCCGTATGGAATTTTAAATAAGCCGGCAGGGCTCTAAACTGTAAAAGGAGTTTTTATGAAGAAGGTACTTTTTGTTGTGGTTCTTGCAATGATTATTGCAGGAGGTGTTTTTGCGCAAGCCAGAAGAGGCGCGCCTGCTGCTGCCAAAAACTGGATCTCCGGTGAAGTTGGCCTATTGGGCGCTGGTTCAAGGTATGAGCGTATGCTTAGTTCCAATTTGTCAATTGGCGCAAACGTGTATTGGAATTCGCTCTTCTTTTTTTGGAACGAATTCGCAGTAGACGGTTCTTTCCGTTTTTATCCGGTACAAGCATCATGGGGAGGTTTTTTTGTGGGGGGCGCTTTAGGGTTTCATATCCATACCGGCACTTATCAGTATGAGTATGACTCTATCTGGGTATCCGGAGGCAGAGCTACTGGTACATGGTTTGGGAGTGTTTTCGGCGTAGCAATTACTCCGGAAGTGGGCTGGAAAATTGATGTCGGCGCCAAGAACAAATTTTTTCTGTCGCCCGGCCTAAAACTGCCCGTAACATTTGGTATGCTGAGACCGTATTTGGGACTCAGTAAAAAGGAGTTTAAGGTAGGCTTTGGTGTTGTGCCGTATTTCGGCATGGGTTATGCCTTTTAAGCAGTACACAACATCATAAACTATCAACGAATGACACGAATATTCGTAATAATTCGGGTCATTCGTTGACTCTTTATTTTTGAAAGGATTGTTTTCTATGAGAGACTTATACAAACTAATCGGAACTATTGCCCTAATAGCGGTAATCGGGTTTTCTTTCGCCGCTTGCGGCAACGATTCAGGCAGAGGCGGCGGCAGAGGCGGCGGAGGTGGCGGCAACAACGCAAGCGTTGTAGATAACGCAAGCGTTGTGGACAACGCAAGCGTTGTAGGCACATGGACGGGAACATATACCGAAAAAGAGTCCGGACTTGATATGCCGACTAATATGACATACGTCTTTAACACAGACGGGACTTTTTCCTGCACAACAGAAACTGTATTTCTTGGTGTTTCTATTCCTATGTCGGCTGACGGGACGTATAACGTATCAGGCAATACCGTGCATGTAACTAATGGCAGTAGTGGAGTAACGGATACCGCGACAGTCAGCGGCAATACCATGACCATATCCGTCAGAAGAGGCGTCGATGGCCCTATAATTGATACGTGTACATTACGCAAACAGTGATGCTGTGATCTGACACCGTATTAAAAAAGGAGTTTTATATGAAAAACGTATTCAAACTAATCGGAATTATCGCTCTTGCGGCGGTAATTGGGTTCAGTCTTGCCACTTGCGACAACGGTACAAGCGGTGGCGGTGGCGGAGGAGGAGGAGGAGGAGGAGGCGCCGGCCTTAACGGAACATGGGTCGATTCATCAGCAGGTGCAGAAGATATAGAAAAAATAGTCCTGACTAACGGCAATTTTACAATGACGCAGGGCAATACTGAAATTGTGAAAGGAACATATACCACCAGTGGAAATAACATAACGATGGCTATTACCCAAGTCATAGGGGCCTTATTGTTAGGTGAAGATATGCCGGACGGGGTGGAAATTTCACCATACCAATGGTATACACGACAGCAATTGAAGACGAAGATAATAAATTACTTTGTTGGGGAAGGATCATCCCAGTCTGAGGCAGAAGAACTTTTTAATGAGGAAATGTTACCGTTAATGAATGAACTGTTTCTAACATATACCGGAACTTATAGCGGCAATAATCTGAATATGGAAGACGGCAGCACCTTCACTAAGCAGGGCGGAACTCCCGGTGGCGGCGGCGGCAGCAACGCAAGCGTTGTAGGCACATGGAAAGGAACATACACGGAAAAAGAGTCCGGACTTAATATGCCAACTAATATGACATACGTCTTTAACACAGACGGGACTTTTTCCTGCACAACAGAAACTGTAGTTTATGGTATTTCTATTCCTATGACGGCTGACGGGACGTATACCGTATCAGGCAATACCGTGCGTTTAACTAATGGCAGTAATGGAGTAACGGATACCGCAACAGTCAGCGGCAATACCATGACCATATCCATCAGAAGAGGCGTCGATGGCCCTATAATTGATACGTGTACATTACGCAAACAGTGATGCGGTGATCTGACACCGTATTAAAAAAGGAGTTTTATATGAAAAATTTGAAAAAACGGACGAACAGAGGGAAACTTTCCGGAAAAATGTTGGTATTGCTTGCATTTGCCCTGATTGGTTTGATGCCGCTGCTTACCTGTAAACAACCTGTAAGCGGAACGGGCAATCCCGGCAATACAGGCAATACAGGCGATGGCGATGGCGATGGAAAAGTATACCTTGTGGATGTCAGTGAAGAAACAGACTGGGACTATCTTGTTGTCGCTACAGACGGGTCATGCGCTTTTTACAATGTAGATGAAACGAGCGGCATACCAACCAGCGTGTTTTTTAAACCGGATAAAGACGCTGACGACGGCACTACCATTTTGTTTAAGGAAAACGGGCTGCCGGATAGAATGGTAACCAATGGCCATATCTTTTATTATGGCAACTTTAGGGGTTACCAATATGATTTGGCCGTAATCAAACCCGATAACACCATCGAATATCGCTATGATATAGAGACCGAAACAGACTGGGACGCTTACACTGCAAGAGTCATATCAGGGCAGGGACGTTCCGTCCAGGGACGCGGCGTCATGGATATTATTAATACGGGTTTAGACATTATAGGCCACGGGATAGGAATAGGCACCTGCGGAGCGATGTTTGTTATGCCGGGTTTCGCTCTGGGATGCGCTACGTATCTTGCCAGCGAAGCGGGCAATCTTATGCTTGATCAACTTGAAAAGGCCGGAGTATTAAACGGTACTGCGGCGGACATAGGCCACATCATTATAGACGCTCTTGGCTGTATCAAAGGTTCAGACCCGCTTGATTGTATTCAAACTCTCAGCGGCATAGTTACCCTGATATTTGGCGATGATATTGATCTTCTCATGGGAAAAAGCATGGAAGTATATGAAGTAGTCAGGGTGATAGAGGGCGGCGACATGACCTGGACTGTATTGGAAAGCCCAGTCGACTATGCCATCGCCTATGGAGATGGCATATTTGTCGCCGGGGATCTAAACGGCAATATAATGTATTCCACAGATTGCAGAAACTGGACAAAAGTAAAGAGACCATTCCCAGGCTGGCATAGCGAGGCCATCGATGCCATCGCTTATGGAGACGGAACGTTTGTCGCCGCGTCTTGGGAAAGACTGGCGTATTCCACAAACGGCACAGACTGGACAGAGGTAAAAAACCACCCCATCAGCGGTTGTATCTACGCAATCGCCTATGGAGACGGCAAGTTTGTCGCCGGGGACTGGGACGGCAAAATGGCGTATTCGTATAACGGCATAAACTGGGCAGCCGTAACGGACAGCAAATTAAAAGACATCAGCGCAATCGCCTATGGAGGCGGCAAGTTTGTCGCCGGGGGTTATAACAATAATGGCACTAAAATAGCATATTCGTCTGACGGCATAAGCTGGGAAGTCTCGAACATCACATTCCCCACCTTCATAGACACGTCTACGATCAACGCCATCGCCTATGGCGACGACAAGTTTGTCGCCGTGGGTGATTTTAACGGAAAAGCGTATTCGTATGACGGCATAAACTGGATAACCGTATCGGACAAAATATTCAGTTTCTCAGTTGCCTCACTTTTAAATATCAACGCCGTCGCCTATGGAGGCGGCAGGTTTGTCCTCGGGGGTGATTACGGCATAATGGCGTATTCCGGAGACGGCATAAACTGGAAAGTGGTATTTGACGTTAATACCAGCTTACCTGAACCTGACATCGAAGCAATCGCCTATGGAGGCGGCAGATTTGTCGCCATGCCGGGGAATGAAAGCATAATGTATTGTGACTGGCCCAGCGTAGGAGGAGACAGCGGAGGCACCCCCGTGCCCGCGCTTTCGTCGGGGAGCGTGAACCGCACCAGCGACACTCAGGCGATCATTGGCTTTACCGCCGGTGAAGCGGGTACGGCGTATTACACTGTGAAGGACGTAAACACAGCCGCACCCACAAATACGGCGGTTAGAAACGGCGGCGTGCCTCTTGGCCCGGTAACAGTTGGCGCGAACAGCGGCAAGAAGGTGGTAACGCTGACGGCGGGAGCGAAAGATATTTATGTAGTCGTGCAGGACGCGGCAGGTAACCTCAGCGCGCCGCTTAAGATCGCTGCGGCGGCATACGACGGCGGCTAGGCAGTACTAGTCTACCCGGCCAACCCGTATGAGGTTTTACAATAAGTCGGCGGCGGATTTAATCCGCAAAAGGAGTTTTTTATGAAAAACGTATTCAAACTAATCGGAATTATCGCTCTTGCGGCGGTAATTGGGTTCAGTCTTGCCACTTGCGACAACGGTACAGGCGGTGGCGGAGGCGGAGGCGGCGGCAATCCCACATCGGCAACGTATACCGGTTATGACAGTGCGGGCAAGGCGTATAAGCTGGTAATATCCAAAAACGCCCAGGGTAACAGCGAAAGAGACAGCAGGCTTGTCAATGCGGACAATGAAGCGTGGGTAAACGATCAGCCGGTGGGCCATCGTGACGGTATTATTTTCAAAGCGGACGGCACTTTTCAGGAAATTGATGATTATTCGCACCCCCTCGAGATATGGGGACACTATCAAACAGGTTCATGGACTACAAGCGGGGACAACCGCCTGACTTTATTAAACGATCCCAGGTGGCCTGCGGCGTGTCCATATACCGTAACGTCTACTACGTTAACGTTTGTTGGCTCTCCGGGGGCCTTAACAAATACTACAAAAATGGCGGTAACGCTTGGAGGGCCCCGCAGCGCCGCCGGTCCCGCAGCCGGAAATCCGGGCAGAGCCGCCTACGCTCCGCAAAGCGGGGATGCCTATGAATTAACCTACGGGACATTGATAAGTACCGGCTTCGTATACGAGATTCCCGGCGGCGGCGAAATAATCCTTAAACCGTCAAATGCGGCGAATACAGCAACATTTACCGTAACTTTTTCGGGAAGCGGCATTACCTCGATTACCGGAACGATAACGTGGAGTACCGGCGTAACAGACCCCGCGCCCGGGAACCTCCCAATACCGCCCGGCACATTTACGCTGACTGGTATTCCCGCACAGCATAACGGGAAGATTGTGAATTTTGGAGGACCGCTGAATGGCAGTGATGTCCTTTCCGGCGGCTCTCTTTTTGATAGTATTTTAATCTCAAATGGGAGAGTAGACATTCCCGTGTGGGTAATTCCCGGAAACGGTTCCATTTATAATGCCGTAGGATATAACGGTAATGATACTGTTGAAGCTATTACTATTACGATACTGGACCCAGACAATCCTAGCAGTAAAACGACCTCGGTTTTGTTTATGTCTGTTAAATTTTCAAACGGCGGCGCCTCCAGATCATGGAACGCGGGATATGTGGTGGAAATGTAAAAAAGCGGTGTCCAGATACCGTTTTTCGGCGTCGTTCGATAAACATCGTCTGACCACTTGTAAGTGGTCAGACGTAAAAAATAGTTGGTATCAGAAGTGCCGTATGTGTTGCAGTACCGTTGGTAAAAACAACGCAGCGGCGTGTTAAAAGGAGTTTTTTATGAAGAATTTGAAAAAACGGACGAGTAGAGAAAAATTCTTTGGAAAAATGTGGGTATTGCCTGCATTCGCCCTGATTGTTTCGATGTTCCTGTTTTCTTGCGGAGAAGAACCCGGAAAAGGTGGAACCAGGCCCGCTGCTTCGCATATAATTGCTGTGGATGTCAGAGAAAATACAAACTGGGACTGCCTTGTTGTCGGAGAAGACGGGTCAAGTATAGTTCTTAAGGTAGATGATTCGAAAGGTATACCAAAAACCCTGTTTTTAAAACAGGATAAAAACTCCGATGACGGGATTACCTTTTTCTTTAAGGATAATGGACTGCCGGATAAAATGGTAGCTAATAACCATATTTTTTATTTTGGCAACTTCAGGGATTACGAATTTGATTTGGCTGTTATTACTCCTGAGGGCGAAATTGATTATTACCCTGATATGCAGAGCGAAACAAAATTTACCGCTTCCGAAGGAAGGTCTGCGGAAGGTCAGGGACGTTTAGCATGGAGTGATATTGATTGGCGTACGTGTTTAGACTATGCCGGCAAGGCGATAGGAGCCGGTACGTGCGTTGCGACTCTTGCTTTCCCTCCTGCCGGCGTAGGATGCGCCGCTTTTATTGCCAGTGAATTTGGTCATTTTGCGGCTGATAAATTGTTAGACGGCATTCCGCAAAGCGCGGCTCACGGAGTTATAGATGCGATTGGCTGTGCTGGCGTTATTGGCGGTGATATTGGCGCAGTGCTTGATTGTATTTCTTATTTCGGCGATGTTGCTGACATAATAACAGCCGAAGACGCTGCTACTGTCGCAGAGAGAGCTCCTGAACTGGCGCAGGCGAATGGCGTAATAAACGGCGGCAAGGGTGACGTAATTGTAACTTTGTCCTGGGATAATCTTGCCGATGTTGATTTGCATGTTAAAGACCCTAGCGGCGAAGAGATATATTATAGTCACAAAACTTCGCGGTCCGGAGGAGAATTAGATTTTGATAACAGGGAAGGATATGGTCCCGAGCATATTTATTGGCCTACAGGGGCAGCTCCGGACGGCACTTATGAAGTATATGTGAATTTTTATGGCCCCGGTTCTTCATCAGCTAACAACACTTCTTCCAATTATACTGTGTTAATTAACGCCAGTGGGTATATTGTAACTCACAGGGGCACAGTAAGCACCAGTAACAGAAAAGTTTTGGTAGATACTTTTACCATCAACAACACTTTTAAACAAGGTACAAATGGAACATATACCAGTTCAGACGGAGAAAAAATGGTTCTGTATAACAGCAGCGTTACATTATCTTCGAACAATGTTGAAATGATGAAAGGAACATATACCACCAACGGAAGTAACATAACGATGACTTTTACTCAATTAAAGGGGGAAATGTTTGGAGAAGATGCACCATCGTTTGGACTTTCAGAATCCCAATGGTATACACGACTGCAAGTGGAGACGACTATGATAAATTACTGTGTTGGGATAGGAATATCCCGGGCTGATGCAGAAGAATTAGTGGCAGAAGAAATGGGAGAAGTTTTGTCTCAACTATATGGAACACAAACCGGAACTATTAACGGTAATACTCTGACTATAACACTGCTTGGTGATATCTACACCTACACTAAAAGTTAAAAAAATCCTTTGGGCAGTTATTAGCGTCCAAAAGAAATGCTAAGAAAGTCTAACTCCCGGCGTAGAATATACGCTGGGAGTTAGACTTTATTTTAAGAATAGCTTATGGGAACCTCCTAAAGCACCAGAAATAAATGTAACGCTCTCCAGTAAATCTCCGCTCTTAACCCCGCCAATATACCCGCATTGTTATAAGCTCCGGCCTTTTACCCTGCTGAACCATTCGGCATGATACAGGAAATGCGACGCCAAAGCGTCCGTAAACTAATGCCATGACCGCCCATGGTTCAGCAGGGTAAAAGGCCGGAGCGTTTAGCGGTATGCGGGTATATTAGCGGGAACCCCTCTTGAACAATTCCGGTTTTCTGTATAGCATTAGCCTATTACCGAAGGTTTGTATGTCCCAGCTACAATGGATTTGGAACTACATGAAAGGGCGTCACGCCGTTTTTACCGCAGGGCTCATTCTGGCAGGGCTTACTGCGGGAATGTGCATCATCAATCCCATGCTTGCCCGGAAACTTATTGATGAAGTAATAATGCCGCGCAATACCGTTCCGCTTATTCCCCTTCTCATTGCCATGATGGCGGTTCAGCTCATCCGGCTTGGCCTGCGTTACCTTATGGTCATTTTGATGGAGCTGTCCAGTACCGCTGTAATGACCGATATTCGCCAGGATATGTATGAAATGGTTCAACGGCAGGATTTCCGCTTTTTGGGCCGCTTTCCTACGGGAAACCTGATGACCCGCATGACCCAGGACCTGGACCGGCTGCGGCATACCGTTGCCTGGGTGTCCTACCAGTTTGTAGATGCGGTGGTGCTGTTTGGCTCTACGTTCACTTTTTTTATGTTTGTCAACTGGCGGCTTGCCCTGTGCCTTGTGACGGTAACCCCCTTTATACTGTACATCAGCCACCGTTTTAAGAAGCGGCTGCGGCCCCGTTTTCAACTGTTGCGGAAAAAGCTGACTGAACTGGGGACTGCGGTAACGGAAAATATTGACGGTAACCGCGTGGTAAAGGCATTTGCACGTGAAGACTATGAAATGGAACATTTTGAAAAATTCAATGCGGACTTTAGGGACACAAGCTGTGAAAATGCCCTGATTGTCGCAAAATATCAACCCCTGCTGGAAACGGCAAGCCAGCTTCTTATCATTGTAACCCTGGTGGTAGGGGGTTATTTCCTTATCAATGAGTGGATGACAGCCGGCCAGTACCTTGCCTTTTCCTCGCTTATCTGGGCGCTGGCCGGCCCCCTGCGTATGCTGGGGCCGCTCCTGGCGGATATGGAACGCTACACCGCTTCCGGGGAAATGATCCGTGAAGTGGTAGAAGCCCCGCCGGGCATAAGCGATGCCGCCGGCGCGGCGGAGCTTACCCAACGGCCAGCCGGTAAAATTGAATTCAGGAATGTCAGTCTTTCCATTAACGGCGCTCCCGTTCTGGATAATGTCAGTTTTACGGCGGAAGCGGGATCAACGCTGGGAATACTCGGCAGTACCGGCGCGGGCAAAACATCTTTGATCAACCTGTTGACCCGTTTTTATGAACCGGATTCCGGCCAGACACTGCTGGACGGATTTGAGATTGGGCGCTACACCCTTAGTTCCTTGCGGCGGCACATCGGAATTGCCATGCAGGACGTGTTTCTTTTTTCCGATTCTGTCAAAGGGAACATCAGTTATGGGATACGTGAGCCGGATGAAGAAAAGATACGCAGGCGGGCTGTCCAGGCCGATGCGGATGGTTTTATTCGCGGCATGAACGAAGGCTACGAAACCCTTGTTGGCGAGCGGGGCGTGGGGCTTTCCGGCGGACAGCGGCAACGGATCGCCCTGGCGCGGGCGCTGGCGGTGGAACCCGCAGTTCTGATACTGGACGATACCACATCATCGGTGGACAGTGAAACAGAACAGTACATTCAGGAGCAACTGAAAAAACTTGACTTCCCCTGCACAAAGATCATCATCGCCCAGCGGATTTCATCGTTCAGGGGAGCGGACTTAATTCTTGTCATGGACAGGGGGCGGATCATTGAGCGGGGAACCCACAATGAACTGATTGCCCTGCGCGGTTTTTATCACCATATCTGGAGCCTGCAAAACAATGCGGGAGTTGAAGCGCTTGGGGGGAGTGCGGCTAATGGCGCGGAAAAAAATCATTGAACAGCAGACGGCAAAAGACTGGAATCGTTACGATGTTGATGAATACTTTGATGAGAAGATTCGTCTTTTTAATGTAAAGCGCTGTCTTGGTTATATAGTAAAGGCGAAAGGGCCGTTAAAACTGGCCCTGTTTTTAAGTGTTGTGGAAAGTCTTGTAGCCCTTTCCGGGCCGCTCTTTGTCCAGCGGGCGCTGGATGTAGCGGTTCCCAACAAGGATATACGGCTGCTCCTTATTATGGCGGGGTGCCTGGGCGCTTCGATTGTCATCAGTATAGGGCTTGGAACCATCCGTAATATTCTGGTAGCGCGGGCCGGGGCGGGAATAATTCACGACATCCGTTACGATCTGTTTTCCCATTTACAAAAACTTGCATTCAGTTTTTATGACAGCAGGCCCCACGGCAAAATTTTTGTCCGGGTTGTGCCCTATGTAAACAGCGTTTCAGAGGCCCTTTCCAACGGGATCATCAACTTTGTAATAGAAGTATTAAACATTTTTTTCATTATCTTTTTTATGTACAAGGTAAGCCCGCAGCTTGCAACGATTGCGGTGCTCGGCCTGCCTTTGCTTGCCCTCTTTATCTGGACTATCAAGCCCGCGCAGCGCAAGGCATGGCAGCGGGTTTCCAACAAGAACGCAAATCTTAATGCGTATATTCAGGAATCCATAGACGGGGTTAGGGTTACGCAGGCTTTTGACCGGCAGAAGCAAAACCTTGGTATAATGAACCGCCTTGCCGGTGAACGCAATTTCGAGTGGATGCGGGCGATTTATATTTCAAACACCGTGTGGTTTTCTACAGAGACGGTCAGCCAGATTGTGTTTTCTTTTGTGTATATCATGGGAGCATACTGGATGAATCCCATGGCGAGTTTTGGGATGCTTCTTGTTATGGGCAATTACGTATGGCGTTTCTGGCAGCCTATTATCAACCTGGCGAATATTTACAATACCTTTATTAACGCAATGGCATATCTGGATCGAATTTTTGACACCATTGCCGAACCGGTAACCATTCAGGAAATTCCCAATGCGGTTGAGTTTCCCTTTGTCCGCGGCCATGTTGAATTCAAGAACGTCAGTTTTAGTTATGACGGAATACGCAAAGTGCTGAACAATGTCAGCTTTGACGGACACCCCGGTGAAAGCATAGCCATTGTAGGGCCTACGGGGGCGGGTAAAACTACAATCGTAAACCTGCTTTCCCGCTTTTATAATATTGAAGAAGGCCAGGTGCTGATTGACGGCCAGGATATAATGAAAGTAACATTGGCGTCCCTGCGCAGCCAGATGGGGATCATGCTGCAGGACAGTTTTCTTTTTACCGGAACCATCGCAGACAATATTCGTTACGGCAAATTGGACGCAACGGATGAGGAAATCC
>JAITCP010000008.1 GCA_031283025.1 Spirochaetaceae bacterium
GCGTTCATACTCAATAAATTAGTCTGGCTGGCTATGTTTTCCATTACCGCGTTAATCTCCAGCAAGCCTTCCGATTCGCGGGCTATTTCCTGAATGTCAGACGCCACTTCCTGCAATCCGCCGCGGCCTACTTCGGAGGCTTCTTTGAGGTTCTTAACATTGGCGGCATTGTTGACCAGCGTGTTGGTAACTGAATTGATATTTGCCACCATTTCTTCTATGGCGGACGATGCCTGGGAAACGTTGCGTCCCTGGTTTTCAACATGGCCGTTGAGTTTGTTTAAGTTCGCTATAACCTGTTCCATAGTAGCGTTGGTTTCGGTAACGCTGGCGCTCTGGCTCATGACACGGCCCTTGGTGCTCTGGATGTTGGCGGTAATCTGGTTTATCGCCGCGGCGGTTTCGGTCATGTTGCTGGACAGGTCTGCGCCTATCCCGGATAAAACACCTGACTGTTTTTTTTTTTTTTTAACCATATGTTTAATTTTCTCCACTGTAGCGTCAAAGTCATGGGCAAGTTGTCCTATTTCGTCTTTTGAACTAACATTGATGCTCTTTGTCAGATCGCCCTGGGCTACGCTTTTGAGAACGTCGGCTACTATGCTGATTGGGCCGGTTATTCCGCTCAGGACAAAGAACACAATTAACCCGGCAGCCGCAATGGCTATCACCGCCAGAACAATGGTAAACCGCGTAATCGCCCTGACTTCTTTCAGCATATAGCTATCCGCCGACCCCATCATTATCGTCCATGCCGAATCAGAATTGCCTATTGGAATAGGAAGCATTATAATATGCAGATTTTCCTTCAGGAGCGGCGCGTAGCTGTGGCAATAAAATTCCTTTCCATCAAGAACAGCTTGATGAGCCTGCTCTTTATAGGGGCCGTATTGCAAATCCGCATCGATTAACTTCTTTCCTATCCGGTCGGGCATGAAGCTCGCCATAATAGTCCCGTCGTTGGAATAAATGGAAATCGCGTAAATTTCATCGAGGGTAGCGAGGGCGTTTTGCAACACTTCCTGCATTTGCACGATGTCTATAAGGCAGGTGATGTTTCCGACTACTTCGTTGGTACGGGAATTGATTATGGGAACCCCAAATCTGAAAATGAAAGTGTCTTTTCCTTCCACCTTAAAAGGCGTAAGGTTTTCAATCCGGTCTTTGTGCGCGTTGGGGCCGTTCAGCCAGGCGGTAACTTGACCGGCGACGAGGTTGGGCGTGGCTATAACCGGTCCGGTATCCCTGCCCCAGGTCATTGCGTACTGCCCTGTTGCCGTTGATCCCGTGCGGCCTATATAACTGCTGTCCATACCGTCCATGGCGTTTGGCTTCCAGATAGAAAATATGCGGACCATGTTGGTATTATTAACCAGAGTGATCCTTAAGAATTCGTCAAACCTGTCCCGACGCTCAGCAGCCGGTATGGTTTCATAATCACCCATTATACTTGCAACCCCGCGTAACATCTGTAAAATGCCGTCTTCCCTGCCTTTCCAGTACTGCGCCCGCTGCCCGGTCATGTTCCGCAGGCTGCGCACGCTCAAATTTATGCTGATAGTACTCGCTTGCCGCAGCAGTATTATGGCAACTGATCCTATTGCGACCAGCATAATAGCGATTACCAACAGGCTCAGTTTGTTCTTGATTTTCATTTCGTTTCTCCTTTCTCTTTAGTATCATTACCGCTACGGGAATGAACAACTGATAGTGTAAAAAAATATGCTATGTGTATATTTGCCTGTTTGACCTTTGGCCATATTCTGTCTGTAAAGGCTGATTTTACGCTCATCAGGATTATTTTATCATTTCAGAGTGAAAGTAGCAAGTGAAAAAAATGCTTTAAAATCCCCACATTTTCTATAGGCACATAGGGGCGGGAAGGTTACCCCCTGAAGGACGTTTTCTCTGCGGCCTGAAGGGGTGTTCTTCTCGCCGCCCTACGTACAGTAATACTCAAAAAGCGTCCGCTTTTTCAATAGAGTTGTTCAAAAACTGAAGTTTTTTGAACAACTTCCTATTAAAATTGCAAAATACGCAGTATTTTGCTTAACTTGTTCAAGAACCAACCATGTTCTTGAACAAGTCTAATGATATTTGTCATATGTATGCTTCCCCCAATAATCAGCCCCCATGTGCATTGCGGGCTTACGTATACCTATTGAATTACCTGGAGTACGGGGTTATTCTAGTAAAATGACTCCGGTGCGGCTGCTTGCCGTGGACATGGACGATACTCTGCCCCGTTCGGGTAATTCCGTACCTTTCCGTGTGCGGAGCGCTGTCCGCAAGGCCGGATCGCGGGGAATTACGATGGCGCTGGTCTCCCACTGGCCCCCGGAGACGCTGAAGCAAGTATCCGCCCTCATGGGGATCAAAAAACAGCCGGGATGCCTTATTGCCAGCAGTGGGACAATCGTCATGGAAAGCCGGGCGGGGATTGTCCTCTATGAACAAAAACTCCCCCCTGCCGCCGCGTTGCCGGTCTTTGATATGGCCGATGCGGAAGGTTTTGCGGTACAAATCCATGGGGGCGATACGATGTACATTTCCCGTGCCAATGAATTTACCGGATACGGTGAAAAACTTACCGGCCTCCGGCAGACGGTAGCGGGCAATTTTCGTGAAATGATCGCCGCAGGCTGCCATAAACTGCTCATCCCCGGAGACCCGATGATTCTGGAACCTTTGGCCCGGCTCCTTAAAACATTGTCGGATGATGTGGCAATTCACAGCCCCATGCCGTACCTGCTGGAGGTGCTGCCTTCCGGCGCAAACAAAGCCGCCGCGCTGGCCCTGGCGGCGGAAAAATGTTCCGTCCCGCGGGAAGAAGTTCTGGCGATGGGGAATTCCCCGGACGATGCCGCCATGCTCCGCTGGGCGGGTTACTCCGTAACAACAAGCAGCGCTGATCCCCAGCTTAAGGAAATCGCTTCTTATGTAACGGAGGAGTCAAGCATGGAAGATTGCATAGCGAAAGTAATCGAACATTTTATTTTAGGAAACGGCGTTCTTAACGGAGGAAAGTAACATGGAGGAAAGTACTATGGGTGTACCCACAGCAGAACCCGATCTTTCAAAGGAATCCATTCCCATCAGTACCGTAGATTCCCCTTCTGTTGTGCTGGAACTTATCTACCAGCTTAAGATACGGGATGTGATGAATACGGCGGTAATCTCTGCAAGGAAAGAAGATACATTGCGGCACATTCAGGCGATCATGCGGGAAAACTATATCAGCGGAATTCCCATCACAGAAAACAATAAACTCTTGGGGCTGGTGTCTATTGACGACATTGTTACTGCCCTGGATAAGGGTTATATTGACACCCCGGCGGAAGAAAAAATGACCCGAAATGTTATAGTCCTGGAAGCCGATATGCCCCTTTCCTTTGCTATTTCTTACCTGAACAAATACCGTTACGGACGTTTTCCGGTGGTAAACAAGCAGGGGGAGCTGGTGGGGCTTATTACCTCCAAAAATGTCATTTCCACCCTGTTGGTGGAAATGAACCGGGAAGTGCTCCGGCTGGAAAAAATAAATGAAAAAAATAATGCGGAAGGAGGTTACTCTGAAATGGAATTCGCCACCGTAAAGTACGATTTTGAACTGGCAGGACGGGCGTCAACGGAAATCAAGAAAGCCCTGAAAAAACACAACATAGACCCCCAATTAATCCGCCGCGTAGCCATTGCAAGTTATGAACTGGAAATAAACCAGGTTGTACATTCCCTGGGCGGCACGATAAGCTGCTCCATCCAGCCCGATAAGGTGATTGTTGTCGCCGCGGATACCGGCCCCGGCATTGCCGATGTTAGTCTTGCATTGCAGGAAGGGTGGTCTACCGCCAGCGAATGGATTCGCTCTCTGGGCTTTGGGGCCGGCATGGGGCTTGCCAATACAAAACGGGTAAGCGACGAATTTACGATCAGTTCCAAACCGGGAGAAGGCACAACCGTGCGGTCGGTGATCTTTCTCAACTCGCCCAAAGTAGAATCGGGGATTTCGCCATTATGACCATAAGGGAAGCGGCAGCCCTCCTGGGCGCAGAAATACTGCAGGACGATTTTGAGGACGCCCCGCTTACCGGGGCTTATACTTCAGACCTTCTTTCCGATGTAATGGCCAACGCAAAAGAAGGCGGGGCGCTTATCACTATCCAGGCGCATAAAAACACAGTGGCGGTGGCAACTCTGGTAAACATTACCGTGATAGTCCTCTGCAATAACCGGCCTGTGCAGGATGATGATATGCTGCAGACGGCCAAAGAAGAAGGTATCGCCGTGATCCGAACCAGGGAAAATCAGTTTACCGTTTCGGGAAAACTCTATGCGGCATTGAATGACAATGCCGCATTATCTTCATAAACGGGGCAGTATGAAAATGATCAGCCAACGCGGAGTATAAGGTTCCATGCTTGCAGATTTTCACAATCATTCGTGTCTTTCCCCCTGCGGTTCCCTGGAACTTTCTCCCCGTGTGCTGGCGGAAGCGGCAGCCGCCAGGGATGTAAAAATACTCGCCCTGACAGATCACAACACAAGCCGCAACTGCCCCGCCTTTGCCGTCCATTGCAAACGGCTGGGGATTATCCCCCTTTACGGCGTGGAGGTATCCGCTCTGGAAGAAGCCCACATGGTTACGCTTTTTGGAAACCTGGAAGCAGCCCTGGACTTTGGGGAATACATTTATTCGATTATCACTCCGCTTCCCAACAATCCGGAAAAAACCGGAGACCAGGTTTATGTTGACGCTGATGACAACATTGTTGGGGAACTTGAGTATTTTCTCCCCGTTGCCGCCAATATAGGCGTGGACGAGCTGGGGCCGGAGGCGGCAAAATACGGCGGCATTGTTATTCCCGCCCATATTGATCGTTCCGCTTTTTCCATGGCCAGCCAGTTTGGCGCAGTGGTACCGGGCCCCTGGGCGGCGTTGGAGTGCATCCGCATACCCCCCGCCCTGACACTGGGCTACGCCGCCCCTTCGGGAAACGAAACCAAACTTCTGGATACCCTTGGCTTTCCCCTGGTAACCGGTTCCGACGCGCACTATATCGAGCACGTAGGCCGCCGTTCCTTTGAACTGGATGCAGCCATAGAGGAATTGCTCCCCGGCGGCCCCGGCGGCGATGTGGATATGGAAGCGCTCAAGCGGGCGCTGGGAAAGCGCGTGCGGATGTGAAATTTCCTGTCCATATACCTTTTCTCAGGATTATTTTATAATTAATTTATGAGTGAAGCGCAGTTGTCAATTAATATTGACGCGGAAAATTTCACTTCCGTCAGGAAAATTGAAAAAGCTGAATACCTTACTCAACAACTTATTACTTATATTGGAAACAAACGGGCTTTGCTGGGCTTTATCGGAGATGGAATAAAAGAGGTACAAAAAAAACTACATAAAGAAAAATTGAAAATATTTGACGTTTTCAGCGGTTCGGGAATTGTTGCCAGATATTTTAAACAATTTTCTGAACTTCTTATTGTAAATGATTTAGAAAAATATTCTACCGTAATCAATGAATGTTATTTATCAAATGAAGATGAATTGAATACATTTGCGTTACGGAAATATTACTTTGAAATTATAGAAGAGTTGGATAAAAATCCAAAAAAGGGGATAATATCTGAGTTATATGCGCCCGTAAATGATGAAAATATAAAGCCGAATGAACGGGTATTTTATACGGCAAGAAACGCAATGTATATTGACACTGCAAGACAAATAATAGAAAAAATTCCTAAAAAAGAACAAAAATACTTTTTAGCGCCATTACTGTCAGAAGCGTCAATTCATGCCAATACTTCAGGAGTCTTCAAGGGTTTCTATAAAAACAAGGAAACCGGCATTGGTCAGTTTGGAGGGCTCAATAAAAATGCTTTATTCAGAATTAAAGGCAGCATAAAATTGCCATTTCCGATATTCAGTAATTTTAATTGTGAGTCAATTATCTCAAGCGGTGATTCAAATAAAATAATAAAAGACTTACCTGAAGTTGACATGGCGTATTTAGACCCACCCTATAATCAACACCCTTACGGTTCAAATTATTTTATGTTGAATTTAATAGTGGACTATACATATCCTGAAAGCACAAGCAAAATATCAGGAATTCCCGAAAATTGGAATCGTTCCGGTTATAATAAAAATCAAAAAGCCCTGCAATCATTAACAGAACTTGTTGAAGGAATTAAAGCCAGATATGTTTTAATTTCATTCAACTCAGAAGGATTTATTACAACTGAACAAATGAAGGAAATGTTAAAAAAAACAGGTAAACTTCAAGTACTGGAAACAAAATACAACACTTTTAGAGGAAGCAGGAATTTGAATAATCGTGGAATTCATGTAAAAGAATATTTGTATCTATTGGAGAAATGAGCCTGTAATAGGGCCCCTGCCGGGTTTTCGAACAAGTCTAATATTTCCGCCGTTTTTACCGATGATCTGATAATGAAAGCAAAAACCTGCATCCGCGTCCTTGCGGCGCTTGTTTTATCCGCCCTTGTCATGGGTATAATTTCCTGCGATTCAACCCCGGAGCCCGTCAAACCCAAGGAGGAACCTGCCAACACGGCGGCTCTGCTCCGGCAGATTTCTGAGCTGCTGGGTAAGGGGGATTACGACAGAGCGTTGGCCCTTTTTGACAAGATCGACCCAAGGGATGCGGAAAAGGCTGAAATTCGGCTGCTAAAAGCATCTGCCCTGCTTTCCGCCGGGAAAGGCGCTGCGGCCCGGTCTATTGTTGATGAGATTCTGCGAATAGATACCAATCATGTACCGGCCCTGCTGGTGCTGGCTGCCATAGAGGAAGCACAGGGCAAAACCAAAGAAGAGCGGGCTGTACTGGAACGGATTCTTAAAATAGACGCCGCCAATGTTCCGGCGCTGGTTTCACTGGGGAACCTCCTTGTCCGTACCAACTCCCCCCGTGCGGCAGGCTCCTGTTTTGATCAGGCGCTGGCTGTGGAACCCGACAATGGCGATGCCCTTCTGGGGCGGGCCTGGGTCTACCGGGTAAGCCGTGAACCAAAAAATGCTGCGGTCCTGCTTAACAAGGCGGTAGAACTCTACCCTAATTGGGCACGGGCGCTTCAAGAGCGGGGAAGGCTCCTCAAAGCCATGGGCAATCCCCATCAGGCCCTGGCGGATCTGGACAAGGCAAAAGCCCTGGATCTGAATAATTATTATATTGCCTGCGACAGAGGCGCCGCCTTGAACGAACTGCGCCGGAAGAAAGAAGCTCTGGAAGAATACGAGCGGGCGGTTAAAATAAACCCCAATTATTTTTATGCGTATGTGTATACTGCCGGAATCAAAGACGAGCTGAACGATTATGACGGAGCGGCGCGGGACTATGAAATTCTGGCGCGGTTAAACCCGGATTATTACTTTGCCTTTGAAGGCCTTGGAATGCACCTGATGCGCCGGGGCGAGTGGCTTGCAGCAAGGGACGCTTTTATGGAAGTATATAAGCGGGCGCAAACCGATGAATGTTCCTACGGGCTTCTGGCCGCCATGAACTGGATGCGAGGCGGCAAACTCCAGGACCCAAGAATTTTTCTGGAAGATGTGCTGAAAAAGGCCCAGAGGGATTCTGTAGAGTACTGGATGATCCGGCTTTACCACGATTTGACAGGGGAAACGGACGTGGCAAGCAGGATTGACCGTGAAAAGAACCCCACCGTCAAGGCCAAAATGCTCTACTACATGGGATGCTATTACGATATTCGGGGGATCAAAAGCCTGGCGGATAAATGCTTTTTGCAGATGAGGGATTTGGACGTGAAAAACATACCCGAATGGCGGCTTAATGAATGGGCTTTAGAGGCCCGGGGACTGGCGCTGAATAAATGAATGAAACCCGGATGACCATCAATTCAGGCGGCAAGGTAATCACTCTTATCGGCACCGCCCACATTTCCAAAGAAAGCATAAACGAAGTTCGCGCCGCCATAGAAGAAGAAAAACCCGATGTTGTCTGCGTAGAACTGGATCAGGGCCGCTACGATTCCATGAACAACAATGCCTGGGAAAAACTGAACGTGGCAAAAATCTTTAAGGAAGGAAAAGGCTTCCTCCTCATGGCTAATCTGGTATTGGCGGGGTTCCAGCGCCGTTTGGGAAACGAACTAGGAATCAAGCCCGGAGAAGAAATGAAGGCCGCTTTGGAAACGGCAAAAGAGCTGGGGCTGGCCCACTCGCTTTGCGATAGGGAAGTACAGATCACCCTGCGCCGGGCATGGTCAAAGTGCGGCCTGTGGGATAAGTCAAAACTTATCGCAACACTTCTTGCCAGCGCTTTTACCACAGAAAAACTCAGTGAAGAAGAAATAGAAAATTTAAAGAAACGCAACGAACTGGACGGAATGATGAATGAACTGGCTTCTTATCTTCCCAAAGTAAAAGAAACCCTCATTGACGAGCGGGATCGTTACCTGGCGGCAAAGATATGGAACTCCGGCGGAACACGGCCCCTGGCTGTAGTGGGGGCAGGCCACATGGGCGGCATCAATGCCCAACTGGAAAAAATTGCCGCCGGTGAAGCCACCGCCGATGTCACGACCCTTGACCAAATACCTTCTCAGGGGATCGTCTCACGCATTGTTCCTTGGATCATTCCCGCCCTCATTATCGCCATGATCGCTTACGGCTTTTACAAGCTGGGAGCGGGTGCCAGTCTTTCCATGATATTGCATTTACTGTTCTGGAACGGCGGACTGGCCGCCCTGGGAACCGTTCTGGCGCTGGGCCATCCCCTTTCTGTCCTGGTGGGCTTTTTCGGCGCTCCTCTTGCCACTGTAAATCCCGCTATTGGAATAGGGCTTTTTACCGGAATTACAGAAGCAACCATGCGCAAACCCCGTGTTCAGGACGCAGAGTCTATCAACGATGACATAGGCAGCATTAAGGGTATTTACCGCAACCGCATTCTCCGCGCCCTCCTGGTGTTTTTTCTTTCCTCAGTTGGAGCGATTGTGGGGAATTTTATCGCTATTCCTTCCATTGCAGGGCAGTTCTTTAAATGAACTTCCCCGCCCTGAAGGCTAAACTTAACACACAATTAAATGATAGAATAGAAAAATGAAATCTATCAAAATCTCACACTGCGGCACGACGGCACGGAGATGAATGAAAATGAGATAGGCACATAAGAAACAACTATTGACATATTTAAAGCTGACAAACACAAAACTCAGGCTATATTAGACTTGTTCAAGACCCCGGTTGGTTCTTGAACAAGTTAAACAAAATACTGTGTATTTTGCAGTTTTAATAGGAAGTTGTTCAAAAACTTCAGTTTTTGAACAACTCTATTATAAATTCCGGTGCAGAAGTAATGAAAGAAGGGATATTCCGAATCATTAATGGCTTTTTAGTTTAACCGTTGTGCCACCGTGTGAGGTCATTCCTAATTTTGTGGGTCAAGTTTAGAATGAAGGGCGGGGCTGTTTTTCTGTTGCTAAGATGATTTCTTAATATGCCTCATTACCGCCCGCGCCGTTCTTAAAATAATCCGCACCAAAAACGGCTCCATGCGCTTTCTTACCTGAACAAGACCCTTAATGACGGAAATTTTTTGGGGGCAATGTTTTTCACAAGCGCCGCAGGATACACAGCCTTCCGGGCCGGAACTTTTTATGGAAGCAATGCCCATGCCGTTTACATATTGTTTTATGCCGGTATACCACCCCATGATATACGAAGTATTGTAGGCGGAAAAACATCCGGGTATGTTCACCCCCTGCGGGCAGGGCAGACAGTAGCCGCAGCCGGTACAGGGAATTTTATTGGCAGCGTTAAAGACATTCCGCACCCTGTCAAAAACCGCCAATTCTTTCGCAGTCAGGGAACCGGCGGTACAAGTGTCAGTCAGGGCGGCATTTTCCGCAACCTGGGCCGGATCATTCATTCCGGAAAGAACCACGGTAACTTCTGGCTGATTCCACAACCAGCGCAGCCCCTGGGCAGCCGGACTACAGGTTCCCGCTGTACGAAAAATTTCCTGGGCTTCCTTTGGAAGGCTGTTGGCCAGCTTCCCCCCCAACAGCGGTTCCATGATGATCACCGGCATGGTTTCCGCCGCCTTTTTAAGGCCCCGCACTCCGGCCTGGTAATTTTCATCGCTGTAGTTGTACTGTATCTGGCAGAATTCCCAGGGGTACGCATCAAGAATTTTCAAGAATTCGTCAGAAGTGCCGTGAAAGGAAAACCCAATCTGCCCTATTTGCCCGCTTTTCTTTTTCCCGCTAATCCACGCTTCAATTCCCAGATTAACCAGAAATTTCCATGAACCAACATCCGACAAATTGTGGATCAGGTAATAGTCGATCCTGCCCGTCCGCAGGCGCTTTAATTGTTCGTCAAAGAAGCGGTCTAAGTCCTTTGCCTTTCCAACCAGCATGGACGGAAGTTTTGTAGCGATGTATATCTTGTCTCGAACCTTGTTTTTTTCCAGCACATAACTTAACGCTTCTTCATTTCCGGAATAAATCCAGGCCGTATCAAAATAGTTAATCCCTTTTTCAATAGCGGAAAGAACGACACTTTCCGTCTTTTTCAGGTCAGTTCCACCCACATTCCTGGGAAAACGCATACACCCCATGCCCAGAACAGAAAGTTCTCTGCCCGCTTTTTTGTCTATCCGGTACTGCATAGAACAATTATAGCATAGCGCGCGTGGTTGGTAAATGAGCCTCCGCAGGACCGCATTAAACCAAACTTTCGAATAAAATATTTTCCCGTCTCATTCGTCTGCTAAAGTAGAGGAGAATACAATATGAAAAATTTTATCAAATTTCGATTTGCCGGCATTGGTATTATGCTGGTAACGTGCGCCGTATTCGGCGCGGTGGTGATGCTGCTGTGGAACGCGCTTTTGCCGCCACTTTTTGCCATGCCCGTTTTGAATTACTGGCAGGCAGCGGGGCTGATGGTTCTGGCGCGGCTGTTGTTTGGCGGCATAGATGGCGGACGGCGCGGCCATGGCGGCCACTGGGGAGCCGGGAGAGGCGGGCATCTGTTTAATCACGGCAACAAACTGCGTGAAAAATGGATGAACATGAGCGAGGACGAGCGGAAAGAATTCATGGAAAAGGAAAAGGACTTTTTTAAGTTCAACAGGCGTTTTTCTCACTTTCGCGACTTCTTTGATGATGAAGATGAACATAGGAAGGATGAGAGGAATGAATAATCCGGTTATCACCGTACAGAACCTGACCAAGCGGTACAAGGGGGCGGACAAACCCGCAGTTGACGACATAAGTTTTTCTGTTGGAAAAGGGGAATTTTTTGCGTTTCTTGGCGCAAACGGCGCGGGTAAAACGACAACCATTTCTATCCTGACAACAACGCTTTCCAAAACGTCGGGGCTGGTAAAAATCGCCGGGTTCGATGTGGAGAAAGAGGCAAGAAAGGTACGGGAGAAGATAGGCATAATTTTTCAACAGCCAAGCCTTGATCCGCAGTTGACGGCGGAACAGAATGTCCGCTTTCACGCCTGCCTGTACGGAATGTGCGGATACCGTCCCGCCTTCAAACTGATGCCCCACGCATACCGCAAACGTGTAACGGAGCTTGCCGAAATTGTCGGAATACAGGACGCGCTTTTCAAACCCATCAAAAAACTTTCGGGCGGTATGCAGCGCAAACTGGAAATTATCCGCAGTCTTATCCATACGCCCGACGTGCTTTTTCTTGATGAGCCGAC
>JAITCP010000069.1 GCA_031283025.1 Spirochaetaceae bacterium
ACGACAGCGTTACCGGCTCCAACCCGTTGATAACCCTGCCTTGCGCTGCTTTTCGGCCACAGCCGACAAAACAAGACAGACTCACAGCGATTAGAAGAAAACAAAGAATCTTTTTCATATAATTCCTCCAAAAAATATTTGTTGGTGCCCCATACGGCACAATTTACCCTTTAATCGACCCTAACATGATACCTTTGACAAAGTAACGCTGCACAAAGGGATAGAGCAGAAGAATAGGACCCGTTGTAATTAACACCAGAGCCATGCGTACCCCTTCACCGGGGATATTTGCCATCATCATCTGCATCTGGGGCGACGAATCCATGGTCTGCAGAAACTGAATATTAGAGATGATCGCCCGCAGCAGCATCTGAAGAGGCTGCATTTCCTGTCTTTCGACGAGCATGAGGCCAAGCCACCAGTCGTTCCAATAACCCAGGGCCGAAAACAGCAGAACTATCGCGAGAACCGGCTTGCCAAGAGGCAGATAGATGCGCCTGTAAATCATAAAATCGCCGGCGCCGTCTATCCTTGCGGATTCGTAGAGTGAATCGGGTATGGTCTTAAAGTAGCTGCGGATCAGGAATATGTTCCAGGCGGAAACCACCATGGGTAAAACAAGAGCCAGATACGTATTCTGGAGATGGAGGTACCGGGTACAGATAATGTACCAGGGAACCATACCGCCTGAAAAAAGCATAGTGATGAGTATATATATATTAAAAAATTTTCTGCCAAAAAAAGGCCGCGTCAGCACAAAGGCCATCATACTGTTGATGAACACGGCCAGAGCGGTTCCGGAAACAGTTACCAGCACTGTTACCCGATATGCGTCAATTATCGCCTTGGAATTGCTGAACAAAACCCGATAAGACTCCAGGGTAAATTCCTTGGGAATTAAGGTAAACCCGCCGGTCGATGCCGCTCTGGTGGTAAAGGAACCGCTGATAACCAGCAGAAAGGGGTATAGACAAATAAACGAAAACAGCCCTACGAAAAGAACGACAAGAACATAGCTTATAGTTGTTCGTTTTTTCATGATCTCTCCTAAAAAAGCCCCGTGCCTTCTTCGATTTTGTTTGCCAGCTTATTGGTCGCCAGCACAAGAACAAAAGATACGACGGACTGGAAAAAACCTACGGCGGATGACATTCCTATATCCCCCATTTTTCGTAATGCCCGGTAAATATACGTGTCGATAACATCAACCGTGGGGTACAGCGTAGGAATATCCCGCGTTACATTGAAAAACAAACCAAAGTCAGCGTTCATAATTTTTCCTACCGCCAGGATCGTCAGGATAATCACCGTAGGCCGCAGGTGCGGCAGGGTGATATACCAAACCTGCTGCATACGATTTGCCCCATCCAGTTCCGCAGCCTCGTAGTAGACCGGATCGATGCCGCTGATAGCCGCAAGGTATACAATAGCCGTGTAGCCCGCCCCTTTCCAAATATTCACAACAAGCATGATTACCGGCCAGTATGAGGGCTGCATATAAAAATTGATCCTGTCTCTTCCCAGACGGGCTATAATACCGTTAAGAGACCCGGTTTCAGTGCTCAAAACCCCGGAAACCAGCACCCCAACCACTACGGTTGAAATAAAGAAAGGAAGGAAAGTGACGGACTGGGTAAGCCGCTTATAGGAACGGCTGCGAATCTCGTTAAAAGAGAGGGCCAGAACAAGGGCGAATACGGTTCCCACGGAAATAAACAATGCATTCAATAACAAGGTATTCTTCATGGCATTAAAGGCGGCGGGATTTCCGAACAGAATCATGAAGTTCCTGTACCAGGGATCCGCCCAGGGGCTGCCGAATATACCGCCGTCAAAGGTATAGCGTTTAAATGCGATGACAAGGCCGAACAGGGGCATATACGCAAAACAAAAGAACAACGCAACTGCGGGCAGGGCCATTATGTAAAGCGGGGAGCTTTTTTTAATCAGGTCCAATATTGTCTGGCTGCTCTTTATGCTGATCGTTTTCATATACCCCTGATCCCCTGATCTACGGCCCGGTACGGGTGAATTCGTACCAGTCAATATTGACGTTACCGACAACAGTCATTGTCATTACAGTTGTACCCGCCTCAAGCCTTACGCCTTCCACCGTTGCCGTGGTGTAAACATTCCAAGCGCTGGTTGTAACACTCATTGTCGGATATTGATCGATATCATTGAAGGTCAGGTAAATTGAGCCTGAGGAATTGTTGGAAGCCATGTTGGCTTTGACGCTGTAGGTTCCCGTTTCCGTTATGTTGAGGGTATATTTTACCCATTCGCCGCCTTGCGTCCAGCAAATATTAATACGGCCGCCGCCCGATTCAATATCAACCACAGGCGCGGTAGTATCTGCGGGGTTATCAGTACGGTAACTGTAAAAACCATTATTTCTTCCGCTGGTATCATGATAAGCAACGCCTTCCCCGCCAAGGTCAAAGTCTTCGGCTTCCAGTCTGGTTCCCGGCACTGCGTGCGGCGTACCTTTGTACGGCGTACCCTGATAAGGTTCCGCTACACGGAATTCAAAGCGGCTTACCTTAAAACCGCCGGTTAAGACGCGCAGTTCAAAGACATTTTCTCCGGCGCGAAGCGGTATGTTTTCCACATTGGTCCCGGTAAAAGCGCCGATTGTATTGGGAACGGTTACCGTACCGCTTGAGTTCACGCCATTGACGGCGAGGAAGAAAGTCCCTCCGGTCCTTGAAGAAGCCGCATAGACATCGACCTGATACAGTCCGGCTTTTTCCGCGTTAATGGTATAGCGCGTAAATTCCCTGTCCGCCAATTCGCCAAGATTATATTTGCCGTCCTGACTTTCAATGGCCATACCCACTGTTTTACGATAATTAGTATTAACTGCCGTACCATTGGGCTTGGTATGCCTGCTAAGATAGCCGTAAGTCCTGCCGCCGTCGTTAACACCGGCAATTTCGTTAAAGCCCGCCGGGGGTTGATTAAAATCTACGGCGCTCAAAGACAATGCTACTTCGGAGGAAGTACTGGTTTCGGTTACCGTAGGCGGGGTTCCCCCTTTCGGCTCTCCAAATGTTTTTACCAACTGAATTGTGCCGTCGGAATTATAAAACAACTCATCCACATGGACGGAACGCCCCTGATCGTTGCCCACATAGGAGGCATAATCGCTGTGATAGAACGCATACCATTTGTTATTAAACTGGACGATTGAACCGTGAATGGTTCCGTTGCCTGTGGCATACACATACACACCCTTGGATTCCCAGGGGCCGAGCGGGTTATCGCTCATTGCATATTTAAGCTGGTCGCCGTTTTTATCGCCGCCGCCGCCGTTGTCGGAATACGAAAGGTAATATTTACCGTTGTATTTATGCACCCAGCTTGCCTCGTGGAAATTGTCCAAGCCCTGCATTTGCCGCATATCGCCGTCAATTTCTACCATATTGTCTTTCAATTTTCCGCCGTAACAACGCCCGCCGCCGCCGTTATAAAAGTACGCGGCGCCGTCGGTGTCTATAAACACGTGCGGATCGATCTGGTTTTCCGCCCCATTGTTCAAGCCGGTCAGGTAGTTATTCAAAATGGTAAAACCGGCAGCCGGAGCCTGGCTTGTGGCAATGCCGATTTGCCAGTTGCTGCCCCAACTGTCTGCGCCGCTGCCTGAGTTTTTAGTCGGATGCGGGAAGTAGTAATAATACACGCCATTTTTAT
Source organism: Spirochaetaceae bacterium (assembly GCA_031283025.1). Lineage (GTDB taxonomy): Bacteria > Spirochaetota > Spirochaetia > Treponematales > Breznakiellaceae > WRIV01. The sequence goes on from JAITCP010000069.1 coordinate 3,694, forward strand.
AGACGCAATCGGGCGCCCACATAAATTTGGAACCGTTAATGAAACTTCCGTTATGCCAGGGCACGTCGTCGGCGTTGAAAATTTCGCCGTAATCCGTCCATGTTTTCATGTCGGTAGTTGAGAAGACGTGATACCTGTCCATGCGGTCGCAGCCTGCGGCCTCTACCATGTCGTGCGACGCATAGACAAAAAGCGTATCCACCCCGCCGATATTCCACACGCGCGCCGAGCCGTCTGCTGTGTAGAGCGGGCCCAATCCACCCGGAACCAACGCGCCCTGCCAATTTACCGTCTGCGACTGAAACTGCCAGAAAAGCGGGTTGGCCATTTCCATTGTTTTGGGATAGCCCGATGGAGTATTGCCAGGGCTGCCGTTGGGGCTGGAACATGAAGTAACAACAAGGGCGATGAGTACAAACCCTATGGCGATTCCAAGTGTTATCTTCTTAAACATACATAACCCCCGTTACAGACCCAAGGCATCAAGCCTTGCCAGAAGCGCATCTCGCTCAGCCGTGTCAATGACAAGGGCGGCAAAGTTTTTCGCAATGTCATGATCGGTTTTACTGTGGCTCCCTTCCGCTTTCGATACTGCCGCTTCCGCCGAATCTGACAGCAATTCTTCATATTCGCCGGTGTCCATCAGGTACAAATCCGTAATATTGCCATATGCTTTGGGGCTGTTGATGCCAATTCCGTATTCAAACGCGCACCTTACCGCGCTTGCGCCGTCTGAATCGCATAACAATATTGATATTCCCACCCTTTTCATGTCCACCGCTTGCGCATTTGTCCCTTTAAGGGAATTCCACGGAATGGTAAGATCATAGGTAGTCGTCTTGGCAGTTTCGTCGCGCTCTATTTTGAAAAAATCAGCCCAGCCGGTCGGCCTAAAAGATCCGGTCTGCAGCCCTGTCGGAGCCGCCCACCTTTGCGGTAAAATCGTCCCGTTTGTATGAAGAGCGAAGCCTAATTCGTTTGAACTTGTTACTTCTCCGCCGCCCGGGGCACCCTTATTCATGTTGACGACTACCTGAATCGCGTCTCCCGTCCAGATGCCTTCAGGATTGTTGGCGGAAAAACTGCTATAGTGCACATCATCGGTAACTACAAGATACAAATACAAGTTGGCATCGTCCCACTTGGCGTTGCCTTTCAGGCTTAAATCGTTGATGCCGTCCCAGGGGCCTTCCGCAAGGCACGCCTCTGTTTCCGCTATTATTAACGGGGTTGTTCCTGTTGCAATGCCTTTCTCACCTGCGTATTTGTCAGCGAATGTCGTATCAAATCTTGGCGTATTTAATGATGTTCCTTTTGAGGCGATGAAATTAAGCATGCGCCCGCTGCCATCCAGGGTAACCTGGAAGTCAAACAGGTATCCGCCGTAATACGGCAAATCTATTAACTGTTCATCGCCTTCGCGAAGGTCTTCAAAACGTATCGGAGTAAAACCGGCGCTGTAGGCGGATGAGTTAATCAGTTTAATTGTCCCGCTATAAGGCCCTGATAAGACTCCGGTCAACTTTAACTTTTTATCCATCCCCTCCCCTTTTACGAGTTCAAGGTTCAGGGGCATAATATTGGAACGGAATTCAAATTTTTGGACCTTGAAACCACCGCTTACGACGCGCAGATCAAAGACATTTTCGCCGGCTACCAGCGGTATGTTCTTAACGTTGACCTTGGTAAAAACGCCGTTTGTATTCGGGACGGTTACTGTACTCGCAGAGGGGGCAGTACCGATCCTGTTCACGCCGTTAGTGTTGAGGTAGAAACTCCCGCCAGTCTTTGAAGAAGCCACGAAAACATCGACTTCATAGTTACCGGCTTTTTCCGCGGTAATGGTATAACGCGTAAATTCCCTTGCATCCAATTCGCCAAGAACATAATCGCCGGCGCTGCTTTCAATGGCCATGCCAACCGTTTTACGATAATTGGTATTAACTGCCGTACCGCCGGTTTTGGTATGCCTGCTAAGATAGCCGTAAGTCCTGCCGCCGTCGTTAACGCCGTCAATCTCGTTAAAGCCCGCCGGGGGTTCGTTAAAATCTACGGCCTTCAAAGACAACGCTACTACGTCGGGATCACCGTCGGTATTGACTACAGTACGCGCTGTGTCCTGATACGGCTTTCCGAACGTTTTTACCAGTTGAATAGCGCCGTCGGGATTATACTCCAATTCATCCACATGGACAGAACGTCCCTGATCGTTGCCCACATAGGATACATAATCGCTGTGATAGAACGCATACCATTTGTTTTTAAACTCAACGATTGAGCCGTGAATGGTGCCGTTGCCTGTGGCATACACATACACGCCCTGATATTCCCAAGGGCCAAGCGGGTTATCGCTGGTTGCGTATTTCAACTGGTCGCCGTTGTTTTGACCGCCGCCGCCGTTGTCGGAATATGAAAGATAATATTTCCCGTTGTATTTATGCACCCAGGTGGCTTCATGGAAATTGTCCAGACCCTGCATTTGCTGCATATCGCCGTCAATCTCCAGCATATTGTCTTTTAGCTTTCCGCCGTAACAACGCCCGCCGCCGCCGTTATAGAAGTACGCGGTGCCGTCGTCGTCGATAAACACGTGCGGGTCAATCTGGTTCTGCGCCCCATTGTTCAAGCCTTCCAGCCAGTTTGGTAAAATCATAAAATTGGACGCGGGGTGGTTGCTTACGGCAATGCCGATTTGCCAGTTGCTGCCCCAACTGTCTGCGCCGCTGCCTGAGTTTTTCGTCGGATGCGGGAAGTAGTAATAATACACGCCATTTTTATAGACGCAATCGGGCGCCCACATAAATTTGGAGCCGTTAATGAAACTTCCGTTATGCCAGGGCACATCGTCGGCATTGAAAATTTCGCCGTAATCCGTCCAGTTTTTCATATCGGTAGTGGAGAAAACGTGATACCTGTCCATGCGGTCGCAGCCCGCGGCTTCTAACATATCATGCGAAGCATAGACAAAAAGCGTATCCGTCCCGTTGATGTTCCACACGCGGGTGGAACCGTCGGCTGTGTGGAGCGGGCCTAAGGTATCCTGTAGCGCGCCCGCCCAATTTACCGTTTTCGACTCGAACTGCCAGAAAAGCGGGTTGGCCATTTCCTGCGTTTTGGGATAGCCATCTGGATAACTCGGATTTTCCTGATCCGGAATGGCAACAGTCAGTGTGTTCGTAAGCGCCTCCTTGTCCAAATAATACACCCTAACTTTTGCGCCATTATGCAATATGTTTAAGGGTTCTCCATGATTAGGAACTGTTTGCAGGCCAAAATCCTCCATTTGTGCAAACTGTACCGGTTGGGTTGTATCATCCTGGAAGGTAATCAATACCGCAATCCCGGTAAGGTCGAGCGTTTCCCCGAAGAAGTAACTGAGCTTTGACGGCTGCCCCGTTATGCTTAACGACTTGACATCCTGCTGCAGCGTCGCCGGGAACGTGTAGGCAAGCTGGAGGGTTGAACCGTTGTTTATAACCGATACCGGGGTTTTTGTAACGTTGACCTTTACGTTTCCATCCGCCAACCCGGTGAAGGTAAATCCGGTACCCGCCGTCAGCGTAACCTGGGCGATATACGCCGTGCCGCCCAGGAACTTGTCTTCTGCATCCAGTCCGGGCGACCAAGTTACCGTTCCCGCAGAAAAACCTGTACCATTAATAGCCGCGGTCGTTTTCGGTGCCTCGCCTTTATGCGGCTGATCTATGTTGACGTTGACTGAGTTTATTTTCACAAGATTGCCGGTGTCAACAGTATTATCGCCGCCGGGACTGGAACATGAAGTACCAACAAGAGCTATGAGCATAAACCCAATGGCGATTCCAATTGCCGTTTTCCTAAACATACATAACCTCCGTTTAAGCCGCATGAGCGGCGTTTTAATCGAAGTCTCCGCGCTACGGAAACATAACCCCTTATTCTGTTGCTTTCCTTACGTTATAATTCCTGCCTTCCAGAACGCCGTTTATCGGCCCCTGTTGGGTCCAATTATCCCAATCTTGCGCGCCGTCGGCGTGCAGGTAATGCACTGCTGTATAACTTGAATTGTTTGCGCTGGGTTTTATCCCGTTAGACGGGCCGCCCAGAAAACTGAGTATTCCGCCTGTAGACGGCGTGCCATTGTAAAAACTGCAGCCGCCGTTAAGGCCTCCATCCCCGCTGATATGATCCGGAGCAACTCCCCACTTAAAGTCTTCTGTGTTTTCAAAGAACGATACTTTAACCTGAACAGCGGAAGCCGCATTGTTAAAGTGCGTGCGGGTAATGCCTTTTACATTAACGTAATTTCCCGTAGCGGCGTTCTTAATAAAAAATTTCCTGCCCCTGATGTTTTCCAAAGTAAACGTCAACCCCTGGGCTTCCGTCATTAAGACCCAGACCTGATTGGCGCTTGACGGACCAAGCGCCAATACGCCGTTATCATCGACAAGTTGATTTTTTCCTTTCAACGCGTCATCGGTATTTACTTCAGCCCACAGCCAGCCGTCCGCGGTAAACCTGTAAAATTCGTAAAGGGAAGGGTTAAGAGAAGGGGGAAGCACTGCAACCGGGAATTCATGACGTTTTGTAGTATCAACGGTGGAAACGGCTACGATTGTCAGGCTGTTGAGAGTTTCACTTACCGAAACCGTAAGCACTCCGGCGGCATTTATGGCGGTTGCGGCGTGTTTATTGGTTTCTTTAATTGACCATGTAACGGTTTTAGAACCTGTTCCCGTAACCACAGCGGTATAGATGGCGGGTACGCCTTTTTCTACACTGGCGGGGCCGTTTACCGTAACGCTTGAAATGCTGCCCGCTGCTCTTACGGGCTTTGCTGCGCTATAGCCGGGGCTGCCATGGAACCATTTCCCCGCTTCGCCCACTAACCACAGGTAATAATCGGTGTCAAGGTCATCTTCAATGCCTATGAATTTTCTCCAGCCGCTTGCAAAAACCGGAACATTACTTTCATTCGCGCATTTATAAATCGCCGTTCCTTCGTCTATCTCGTCGAACATTGCCACATACAGCGACTGCGCCCCGATGCTTTTGGCTCCGGCTACCTGTTTCCACAGGAAATCGCCTTTTAAGCGGGGAGTTTGGTGATAATGCGCTTGTTCTTCAGACTGCTGCATATTACCCCAACTGAATCCGGGGAATACCAACGGAACATACGTTATGCCGTTGGCTGCGCACCATGCAATGTCATCCTCCAGCTTGGCCGCGTGGTCTCCTCCGCCGTAAGCGCCAATATCGTAGCGCCCCACAGCCCAGGGCATTATGATGTCGGCGTATTCCTTAATCAATGTGTGAAGCGCGGGGTTACTTTCGGTATCACCGCCAAGTCTTTCCCACCAATAGGGTATGCCCAGCATGATGGAAACGCCGTGAGTATTTTTAAGTTTGACTACCACATCCCGCACATCGGCGGTGGTATATCTTCGGTTGTCGTTAAAGCCGACACCCCATATTGTAACCAGGGGGCGGCCATTGTGATGAATATACGTCGGGTTTTCGGCTGGATCGCCCAGTTTGAACCGCTGCTGAAGATCAAGCCAGTCGCTTTCTATAAAAGCCGGAGCGTCATTGGCGTTTGAAGCGTTGCAGCCGCTTAAGTCGTACATTACGCCAATGGCGCGGTTGTATTTTTTTGCGGCCTTGAGCGCGTTTTCCAATACTTTATTAAAATGATTCTTCCCGCCTGGGTTATTGACTTCCATTACAAATCGCTGCATGAATACGCCGTCTATTCCGTATTCCTCCATCCATTTGAAATGAAGATCAACGCTTTCCTCGTCATACGGGCTGTAAAGATACGAATCGGAGCCGTCCGGCATCTTAAACGGCGACAAATACTTTTTACTATACTCTGTCATATCGGGCCAAAAATCTATGGTAGCCCTGGTTGGATTACCCTCCGAATCATTTCCGCCAAAATCATAATGATGCCAATTCCGGTTTGCCCCGTCGTTCGGAGTGTTAAACCACCCCTGATACCCTGCCATTACCAAATTGCGGTATTCGGGATACACAACGTTCGGCACAGAGCCCGTTACCGGGACGGTTTTTTCACCGGCCTTATCGGCGAAACCGGGTTGAACCGGCGTTGCCTTTACGGTAATGCTGTTCTTTGTTTCTTCGCGGTCAACGGTTAACAGGCCGCTTGTTGGATGGATGCCCGTTCCCGCGGCATGGCCGGCGCTTGTCAGCGACCAGGTAACGTTTCTGGAAGCGCCGCCTTTAACATCAACCGTCGCCTTAAACTCCAGGGAACCGCCCTTCCTTACCGACGTGTAAGCGCCCGTAACGTAAATGAAAACGCTGTTTACGGCAGGCGGAGTAACATCAGGGCCGGGTGAATCTTTACAGGCGGTAAAACTAACGGCTAAAATGAGCAATAAAAAGCCGGTAAGTCCTGCCAGAGACACAGAAAAATACAATTTGACTATTCTATTGCTCATTATAAAAATCCTCTGTTTTTAACCTGACCGCTTGTAAGCGGTCAGGCGCTTTAATCGGAAAGCGCCGTCCCGCCGCAAGGGCGGGACGGCGTTACAACTCTACGATGCTAGAGCGGCTTAGTCATGGAGCCACATATCAAAAACTTTACCATCAAACAATCCATGAATTGGTGTTGCCGTACTACCCGGTTTGCCTATATCCCATGTTGCCCATGTCCGGTCATCCCCGATGTCTTCACTAGGATTACCTCTTACAAAATGTACCAGATAACCGCCGCGGGCGCCTGTATTAGGTTTTGCTTGATTGATGGTAACACTTCCGTCCTCACCCTCTTCGGGGGCATAACCCCCTAGGGTGTTAAATATTCCGACAATATTACCGGCTGAATCCAAGCCAACAATATTGGTGCTTTCAACAAGGTGATCTCCTGAAAAGTTGTCATGGGCAATATACCACCAAAATTCATCGGTGTCTTCAAACGGAAGGCATTTAAGCGGCGTTCCGGTACCCGCATCATGCCAGTAGACAGCGTCAACCCCTTTTCTTGAAATAAAGTTACCCGTCGCTACGTTACACATGGCAAACTTTCTGCCTTTATAAGCAGTAGGATCATCACTTGGTTTGACTTTACTACCCGTGTACACATCGACATCTTTCGTCATTAAAAGCCACGTATGCTCTGGGGAATTATCAGATTCCTTAATAACCGCTAGCACGCCATCATCATCGATCAGCCTTGTGTCCCCCCATTCTTGTTTACCAGGAGTTACAAGGTCTATATCGTAGTCATACGCTAACCAACGGCTCTGAACCCCGGTCCTGGCCAAATAGTAGAGCTTCTCCGTATCGAACTCCGCCGTAATTGTTACATCGGTTCCAGGCATTTCAAAGGTGTATGTGGTAGTAGTGGTATTGGTAGGGATTGTTATATCCAAAGATGCCCATTTTTTGAAGTCGTCTTTGATGGTGTATACACGGTTACTGAGATCCCCTGCTAGTATGGGATCTCTTCTGATAACGGTTACAGAATCACCTGCATCAATGTAGGCGGTTTTTGATGTTGTTACGTTACCATCAGCGTCTGCAATGAAGCCGTCTACAACGGTAAGTAAAAAGTTTGCGCCTGTATAGTCGTAGTTCGCCGTAATTGTTACATTACTTTCCGGCATCACAAAGCTGTATGTTGCATCAGTGCCGCCGGAGATTGTTAAACCTACAGCCGTCCATTTTGTAAATACAAAGTCATCACCTGATTTATCTTTAGCGACGACGGTTACTGATTCACCCGCTTCATATCTGGTTGTTGTTTCTGTGCCACCTTGAATGACACCATCCACAACGACAAGCTCATACGTGATCGGCCATTCAGCTTTCTTTAGGTTAAATTTAACACCGCCAATAACAACATCAAAAAAGGATGACTGATCCCAATTAATCCATTCGGACGCATCGCCACCGTACTGTAAATATACAGCAATTAAGTTAGGATTGTTTCCGCTTGGTTTATAATCATTATCTAAATAACTCAACAGTCCGCCTTCCTCCACCGAACCCTTGTAAATATTGAAGGCATCTGCGGTCCCGGAACTAAAATCATTATTACGCCCGGCTACCTTCCACCAAAAATCATCGGTGTTTTCAAACGTGGACACTTTAACCTGAGTTGGGTTAGCAGGATTACCAGGACCAACACGATCAACATTTTTCACGTTAATAAATTTTCCCGATTGCATATTCTTAATGGCAAATTCTGTACTTTTAAGTGTCGCATTATTAAGAGTCAGGTTATTCTCTTTCGCCATCAATGCCCAGACTGCCGCTCCGGTTTTTGGACCAACCGCCAGCAGGCCGTCATCTTCGACCAAGAAATTTTTATCACCACCTAACGCCGCAGGCCCAAACCAGTAGTCTGCGGTAAACACCGTATACTCATACAACTCCATGTATGTCGCCGTAACCGTTACAGCGCTTTCCGGCATGGTGAATGTTGTGGTTGGGCTGCCCTTGCTGGCAAATGTTACGTCCGCAGTCGTTGTAGTCCATTCGTTGAACACCTGCCCCTCCGGCGGACTATCGGCTATTATGGTTACCTCTGCGCCTGCCGCAAATTTGGTGGCGCTGCCCGATAAGGAGCCGCCGGTAACGTTTACCACATAGGATTGCGCCCAGACCGCCGTAAGTGTTACCGCGTTTGCCGGCATGGTGAATGTAACTGTTGCTGAGTTGGGGTTGGTTAATGTTATGCCTGTAGCAGTCCAATTTTTGAACCCCTGATCTTCTGTCGGCGCAGTTCCTGCTACTACCGTTACGCTTGCGCCCGCCTCATATTCACCGGCGCCTGTTGCGCCTGCACCGCCATCAACGGTTACCGTGTAGGTCGGCGGCGTCGTGGTACCGCTCGTCGAACCGTTACTACACCCTACAAACCCAAGGCCGCAGATCAGCATAATTGCGATTGCGGCCAAGCCGAACAATTTCATCTTTTTCATAAAACCCTCCAAAATCTCTTTATTAGCTAAGGTACAACGTACCCTGTTAACCCAAACTGAAAAAATCCCGGCTTATTTCGGGAAAAAATTAAAACCCCTGCCCTCAATAACGCCCTTAAAAAAAGTACTCGCATCCCAAGTATCCCAATCACTTTCATTTACAGGATCATTAACTTGAACATGATCAGCGTGTACCCACAAAACGGCCTTATAAGTTGAGTTTTTTCCACTGGCCATTGGAACATTGCCGGTGCCTGCAAAACTCCATATCCCGCCGGTGCCCGGCGTAAAATTGTAATTGGCAAAATTGAAACCCTCAGCTCCGGTTTGGGGCGTAGTAATATGCCAGAAAAATTCGTCGATGGGTTCATACGGCGACACTTTAAGCTGTACGCCATTAGTCTCGCGCGGGGTACGGGTAACGCCTTTTCTGTTGATAAAATTTCCCGTTGTAATATTTCTAATGGCAAGTTTTTGTTTTGCGCCGGGCGTGAATTGTAAATTAGGCACTTCCGCATACAACTCCCATGTTGAATATTCACCGTCAGATTCCAGACCCAACGCCAGCAGGCCGTCATCATCGACCAGATAATTATTCAATTCATTGAGACTGCTGCCTGAAGGCCAACCTATCCTGCCCTGTGTAACGAACTTGAAGCCTATCGGAAAAACATCAAGCGGTACAACTTCACCGCCGCGTCCGCCGCCGTTATCGCAGCCGGCGAAGGTGAAAACCATCATGAAAACTACAGCAATCGGCAACGCCGCCATCGGCACTGCCGCCAACCCTTTGTTTTTTGTCTTCATAATTTTTCCTCCATAAATAAAGCCGCATACCAGAACTTTTTCCCGGGGCGGCACGCTCAAGCGCGCCGGGTTCCCCTATTGGAAATTAACTTCGACTATGATGGGAATACGGAAATAACCGGTTACTGAATTTGGCGGCCTCTTGCCGCCGCCCGGCACGCCAAGGTACGTGTAGGTAAAGCCGGTCAGGACAAAGCAGTCGGCGCCCATATACTTCCTGAACCAGACGCCGCCGCCATAGTTGGTCTGGCCCGTACCTTCAATTTCTTTGCCGTTTAGCGTGTCTTTGGCCGTCATGTCCATGCCCAGGTTCAAGCCGACAAAGCCAAAACCAAGGTTATACGAGGGGATCAAATGGAAGTTAAGATTCATCCCGTGGGAAAATTCATTTTTAACATCGACGTTATCATATATATAGCCGTCAAGGAGATGACCGGCTCCAAGCAAGGTAACCGCAAAATTATCCACCCTCAACCTCCAGCCCAAACCAAAGACGATACCGGGGTTATATACCAGGTCCAACGGTTTACCCAGATACGTAAGTTCTTCTGTCTTGGGGAGGAAATACTTGACTCCAACGTCAAGTACCATATTATTGACTCCGTTAAAGCAAAAAGCCGCCTCTACCCTGCTGGTGGCGTCGTTTTTATAGTTAGTAGGTTTATACGGATCACCTTTCTCCCATATGGCCATTAAACCCGCAAGGTTCATATTGTCTTCCGGCTTGCCGACATACTGCACTCTTGCAATGCCGACATTGTCAATCCAATAGCCCACGCCGGCCTGAACTCTCGAGTAAATGCTTTTTGCGGTTTCCCCGCCGGCGGACTGTTCAGTAGCGTTGGTAACAATACCTCCCAAACCCGCAGGAAGCACTACGCCGACGTAGAGGTTGTTAATCGGAGTAAGGGTAAGCATAGCGCCGCCCCACTTTTGGGGGTTATTGGAATCGCCGCCGTGGAAGAGGTGAAAAATAACGTCATCGGCGCCAAAATCCGCCGAACCGGTATTCAACACAAAGTTGGGGAGCTCATTGCCCTCCACAAAATTGCCGCGCAGTTTGTCATCGGCAAATTGGCCGATGGTCAGCTTCATCCAGCTTAAGGGCTTCAGCCATACATTGGCCGCGTCAATACGTACCGTCCCGGTATCAGTTAAAAGGGTGCCTTCATACCCCATAGAACTGTTCTGGCCCCTCCATTTCAGCTCAATGCGGCCAAAGGCGCCGCCCCAGTACTGTCCTACAGCGGCAGTCATGTCATTGTCTTTGTTCCTGCTGTCGGCGGGTTCATTCACCGTCCGCAATTCCAGGGGCACTAAAGTAAACAGGCCCCGTGCGCCGAAATAGTTGCCGCTGGCAAACTGAGCAAAAGCCGCTCCCGCAGCCATCGTAACAATGACAGAGAATAGCGCCATTTTTTTCATATCTACCTCCGTAAACTTGAAATCCTGGGGCAGCATACTCAAGTATGCCAGGTTCCCTTCATCCTGATATATCCAATTTCAAATTATATATTATGCTTCTGATTGTTGTCAACAAGATATATCAAAATATATCAAAAAAAGGAGGTAATATAAATTTATTATGATATGATATGATATGATATGATATGATATGATATGATATGATATGTCAGAGTTTGTTTATAGTATATATGGATATATCAATTAGGCCGGGCCTGTTGAAGCTCCGGTTATCAGTTTCATGGGAATCAATGTATCTTCTCCGGGAAAAGAGTCATTTTGGGTAATAATCCGGTGAAGCGCTTCAACAGCCTCTTTTCCGATAGTATATTCATCCTGGCAGAGGTAGGTAAAAGGAGGAATTCCCGTTAAAGCGGGCGGGGAATCGAAGGTAATAATAGAAAAGTCTTTTGGGATACGCCGGTTAAGGCTTTCCACCGCAGCCTTAACAATAAGGGCTATTGTGTATTCCACGGTAAAAGCCGCGCTTATTTCGGGGAATTTTTTAAGATGCTTTGCGACAATTTCCACATCCTCGGCAGTTTTTTCGGGGGAATAAAACGGCAAATTCCACACATTAGAAAGATCCTGGCAAAAATATGAAGGATTATGGTTAATCCCGTATTTGGCCAAACCCTGGATAAATCCCTGGCGGCGGTCTTCTACCGTGGAAGTATGTTTTACGGGTATGGAAAAAAAGGCAATATTCTTGTGGCCCAGGCTAAGAAGGTACTCAATCCCTTCTTCCCCTGCCTTTATATTATCAGAGCTTACCGTCGGAGCCGCCAGGCCCCGCATCTTTCGATCTACAAAAACCAGCGCCCTTTTATCAAGGATAAGTTTGAGAATTTCCGAATTATAGAATTCGCCGTGGGTCGGGATAAGCAGAATACCCGTGGCATTGGAAAGAGCGTTAATCGCCGCCTCTTCTTCTTTTACCTGATCCTTTGTCCGCCTAAGGACAAACTGATAGCCCAGGGCGGCACAGCGTTCCTCAATGCCGTAAATCAATTTGGTACCAAAAGAATCTGAAAAATCCGGGATTATAAACCCAATGGTTTTAGGCGAATTGGCTTGTTTATCTGCGAGGTTCAGAGAACCGCCTATGACAAAAGAGCCTTTTCCGGGCTGCTTGGAAATATAACCCTGGTCAGCCAAAATATCCAAAGCTCGTTTACTGGTTATGCGGCTGACTTTATACAGTTTGCAAAGTTCCGCTTCCGAAGGGAGACGATCCCCCGCCTTAAGCACACCTGAAGATATTTTTTTCAGAAAATCATTGTACATCTGCTTGTAAACAGGCTCATTTTTCATATTCATAATGATATATCAAGACAGATTGAAAGTCAACACGCACGCTAGGGTACAGTCTGGACACATTTTCCAAAAAAGTGTACATTGTATAAGAATATATACGGATATATAAGGATATATAGGGAGAATCTTTTCATGGAAGCACTTAAAAGCGCTCATATACCTGATTTAGGCACTTTGGGTTCGGACAGCGGGTTCCGTTTTCTTAGCCAGACAGATGACGGGCGTTTTCTTGCCGGAAAAAGCGGCGTGGCTGATATTGTTGAAACCGGCGATGGTAAAGTGGAGTTTGTTTCGTTTGGCAGCCATTCCCTTGCCTGCGTAAAGTCCGCTGTGGCTTCCCCCGCCTATTATCCGATCTATCCCGTCCGGCTGGATATGCCTCTTAAAGCCGTATTGATGGATTTAGACGGGACTACTGTACGCAGCGAGGAGTTTTGGATTTGGATTATTCAGTTAAGCATTTCAAGCCTTATGGGGAACCCCAAATTCGAATTTGAGGATGCCGATATTCCTTTTGTGTCCGGTCATAGCGTAACGGAGCATTTGCAATATTGCATTGATAAGTATTGCCCCGGCAAATCATTAGAGGCGGCTCGGAATTTCTATTTTGAACACACCCGCAGGGAAATGAAGGAAATAACGGAAGGAAGGGGCAGGGACGGCGCTTTTACGCCCTCGGCGGGCGTGAAAGACTTCCTGCTTGCCCTCAAAAGCGCGGGCATTAAAATTGGCCTGGTAACTTCCGGCTTATACGAAAAAGCGTGGCCGGAAATTCTTTCGGCTTTCAAAACCCTAGGCATGGGCGCTCCGGAGGATTTTTATGACGCCATTATATCCGCCGGGTTCCCCTTGCATAAAGGAGCGGCTGGTACTTTGGGCGAATTATCCCCCAAGCCCCATCCCTGGCTTTATTCCGAAACGGCTGTTGTAGGCTTAGGTATACCTTTTGCCGAGCGTCATCATGTGTTGGGCATTGAGGACAGCGGCGCGGGCGTATGCGCTATCCGGATTGCCGGGTATACGACTGTAGGTATTGGCGGCGGCAATATTATTGAAAGCGGGACAAAATCCCTATGCTGCCATTATAAGGAAACATTCGCCGATATCCTGAAGATTATTAATGGAGGAACCAATTAATGAGCGAAAATAAAAAAACTCAGTGTCATTTTATTTCCAACACCCACTGGGACAGGGAGTGGCGGTTTTCCGCGCGGCGTACCCAGCATATGTTGGGCTATATGGTAGATATGTTATTCGATATTCTTGATAATTACCCTGAGTATAAACATTTTCATTTTGATTCCCAAACAATGCCTCTTCAGGACTATTTGGAGGTTTACCCGGAAAAGAAAGAGAAATTTAAAAAATACGTGGCGGAAGGGCGTATTGCCATAGGCCCGTGGTTTTGCCTTCCCGATGAGTTTACTGTCGGCGGCGAAGCCTTAATACGCAACCTGCTGTTGGGCCATAGAATTGGCCGCGAATTTGGCGGCATCAGCAAAACCGGATATTCCCCTTTCGGCTGGGGGCAGATTTCCCAACTTCCGCAAATTTACAAAGGCTTTGGCATAGAGTTCGCTTCTTTTTACCGCGGTATAAATGAATATGTAGCCCCAAGATCAGAGTTCTTTTGGGAAAGCCCCGATGGTTCCCGAATTTACGGCTCACGCCTGGGAAAGCGCCCGCGCTATAATATTTGGTATATTGTTCAGCGGCCTGTTTACTTTAACCAATCTAACGAAAATAACCGCGACATGACATGGAACGATAACAACGGGATTTTCAAATTAATTGATAATGATCATTACAAGCTGGATTATCAATACGTTCATCCGTTTTTTTCCTACAACAAAGACGAAATCAAACCAAGAGGTGAACAGGCCATACAGGAACAAGACAACGATTGGACAACATCCCACCGCTTTTGGTCCGCGGGGCATGATTCCTCCTGCCCGGATATACGGGAAGCGCAAATGATTAAGGATTTAAACGACGCTCTGCCTGATGCGGATGTGTTCCATTCAACCCTCCGGGACTTTGAACAAAACACTATCAGGGAATTAAGTCCTGACGCACCGGTTCTGTACGGCGAAATGCGCGCTCCCTTCACACGCGGCAGCGTTTCGGGAATGTATGGATGGATTTTGTCCGCCCGCACGTATATCAAGCAGGACAACTTTAACACCGAGCGCTATCTTATAAACCTTGCCGAACCAATGGATGTGTTCGCTTCCCTGCTGGGCGCTCCTTCTCAGCAGGCCTTTATTGACCTGTCTTACAATTACCTGCTGCAAAACCAGGGCCACGACAGCATCGGTGCCTGCGGACGGGATATAGTATATGAAGATGTTACGGCCCGCTATCGCCAGTCCCGTGAACTGGCCCTTTGTGTCTATGAGCGCGCATTTATGAATATCGCCGGTGACATTAACCTGCGTGCATGGAATCGTAACGATGCCGCCATTGTGGTTTATAACCCGGCCCCCTTTACACGCACCGAAACCGTGAATGTACGGGTGGAACTGCCGCGGGAATGGAAAGCGGACGCATTTAAAATAACTGACACGGACGGGAACCCCCTGTGCTTCCAGATTCTTGGGACGGATAAAAGTAATGCTCAAATTATTCAAAACCCCAACGATGCGGCGAATGTATTGCACACCCATCAATACAATATTCAATTGGAGGTAAAGGGTATTCCCGGTATGGGGTACAAAGCTCTTAAGCTCCAGCCTCTTCACAATGTCCGCGCCAAAACGCCCGTTACCATGTTAAAATCACCACAAACAATGGAAAATAATTATCTCTGCGTATCTTTTAACCTAAACGGGACTTTCGACGTGGTTGAAAAAGAAACCGGGCGCATTTACCGTCAATTGGGTTATTTCAAAGACAGCGGCGAAATCGGGAACCCCTGGGAACATCACGTTCCGGACTGTAACGAAACCTTTACCACTCTGAGCGAAAAAGCCGACATATCCTTGCTCCATGATGGAGAACTGGAAACGGTCTTCAAAGTAGTAATCCGCTGGGCGCTGCCGGAATCCCGCTCCTTCGATGAAAAAACCCGTTCCGGACATTTTAAGCCCTTCTATATTGAAAATATTGTTTCTCTGAAGAAAGACAGCCGCTGGGTGGAAATTCAAACCACGGTGGATAATCAATCAGAAGATCATTATCTGCAAGCAGGCTTCCCCACAGGCATAAACGCGGAGTATTCTTATGCTCAGGGGCAGTTCGATGTTGTAAAACGTCAGACCGCAAAACTTGATTATTCCCTTTATGATGAAATCCCCATGACTGAACACCCTATGAATTCTTTCGTGGATGTTACAGACGGCAATTACGGAGCGGCGCTTCTTAATACCGGGCTTAAAGCGTATGAAGCCTCCGACGACGAAGACCGCACCCTGTATCTTACATTGCTCCGCTGTTTCCCCCTGCGCATCTGCGTTACTTCTGATATGCAGGATTACAGCAAATGGGAAAAAGGCTCTCAGTGCCTTGGCATAAATACTTTCCGCTATGCTTTTATGCCCCATAAAGGCAACTGGGAGGCCGCCGGCGTATGGCAGGAATCCGAACGTTTTAATCTGGCCTTCTCCGTTGCCCAGCTTGCCCCAACCGCTTACGGTAAAAACGATGTTACAGGCTGCTTCCTGGAACTGGCTTCCGAAAACCTCCATGTCAGCGCCGTCAAGCGCAGCGAATCCGGAAACGGTTTTATCGTGCGTCTTTTCAATCCATCAGATAAAACCGTTAAAAATTCCATTCGCTTGAATAAGGGCATAGCCCCCATTCAAAAACCGCAATCCCCTCTTGAACGCCAAAAGGCCGAGTTTGAATTGCCT
The DNA here is from genome assembly GCA_031283025.1 of Spirochaetaceae bacterium. Taxonomy (GTDB): domain Bacteria; phylum Spirochaetota; class Spirochaetia; order Treponematales; family Breznakiellaceae; genus WRIV01. The sequence continues at coordinate 20,066 of JAITCP010000069.1, forward strand.
GCCTATTCCGGCAAGCCCTGGAGCGCGGTCAGGATCGTTTCCCTGGAAGAGAAGGAAATATCCCCCCTTGAAATCAAAAAGGACGGCTTTGCGGACTTCGAGATTACCGGAAAAAAGATTTTAACGATTGAGTTTGTGTAAAGGCGGTTAAATATAAAGGGGAAAATATGTTGATACCTAAAGTGGAGCAGCGGATTAGCCAGTATCTCAATTTTCTGGAGAAGAACGCTTACCGGAAAATTGCCGATCTGGAATTTGAAATGTACGAAACGGAGGAAACTTATCGGCTGCCTCCGCAGAATGCTGCATGGAAAAAAATTCAAACGCCCGCTGCATGGGGAAAGGAATGGACGTGCTTTTGGTTCCGTACTGTTTACCGCGCTCCATTAGGCGACATTCCCCTTTTTGTAAGCGTTACGCCTAATGCGGATTCCCTTGCCTTTATCGACGGCAAGCCCGCCGGTGCGTTTAATACGTTCCATAAGAAGCTCCGCGTTGAAGCTGACGGAAAGGAACATACCCTGCATATTGAATCATATTCCGGCCATTTTTTCACCGGCTGCGGCCCTTTTGCGGGTACGTCTGTTGTGGTTAATGCCGGTAAACCCCTGCTCGACTTTCCCAACACCTTTACAGGGGGCAGCCTTTTGGAACGCCGCCGCGCGGTACATTCCCTGTTTTACGATGTTTTTGCCCTGTATGAAACGGCAAAAATCGCCGATCCAAATTCGCTGCGTAAAGCGAAAATACTAAAAGGGCTGTCCGACGCATTGAACGGAATCAGCCTGAGCGCGGACGGCGAAGAACTTGAAAAGCAGGCAGCGGCGGCGGCTCAAACGCTTGCCCCGCTATTGGCGCTGAAAAACAGCCCCACCACCCCGGCGGCGCATCTTATCGGACACGCCCACATCGATCACGCATGGTTGTGGCCCATAGCAGAAACAAAGCGCAAGATCGCCCGTACTTTTGCCAACATGGCCCGTTTTGCCAAAGAATATCCCGAATTCGTTTTTATCCAGACCCAGCCCTGCCAACTGGAAATTGTCAAAAACGAATACCCCGATATTTTTGCGGCTGTAAAAGAAGCCTATAAAAACGGCAACTGGGAACCCAACGGCGGTATGTGGATTGAGGCGGACTGCAACATTCCCTCCGGTGAAAGCCTTATCCGGCAATTTCTGGTTGGGAAAAAAGCAAACAAGGAACTGCTTGGCTGCGAAGCGGACACGCTCTGGCTGCCCGATGCGTTCGGTTTTACCGCCGCCCTGCCGCAGATCATGGCCGGCTGCCGTATTACCTACTTTGTTACCCACAAAATCAACTGGAACGATACCACCCGGTTCCCCTACGAAACTTTTATTTGGCGGGGTATAGACGGCACCGGGATAAAAGCCCATTTTGTTTCCGGTTATAACGGGAAGGCAGCCCCCGAAGAACTGGCTGCCGGTTGGAATACCGTGCAGCACAAGGAAGTTCAGTCCGCCTTCGTATACCCCATAGGCGAGGGCGACGGCGGCGGCGGAACCTTTCGCGCCGATCTGGAAATGGCACGCCGGTTAGGCGATCTGGAGGGAACGCCCCGCGCGGCGTGGAAGACAGCCAGCGCCGCGTTAGGTGAAATATTTGACGGCGGCGAATTCCCCGAATGGCGGGGCGAGTTGTACCTGGAACTTCACCGGGGCACGTATACCACCCAATCCCGAACCAAGCGCAATAACCGCCTGCTGGAATTTGCCCTGCGCAGAACGGAATTGTTCTGTTCCATAGCCGCCCTTGAAGGTAAGGGCGAATATCCCCGCGAAACCCTGCTGAACTGCTGGAAACGTACCCTGACCAATCAGTTCCACGACATCATCCCCGGTTCGTCTATCGGGCGGGTGTATGCCGAGGTCGAAGCGGATTCCGCAAAGATGTTGGCCGTGCTTGCACAAACCGTTGACAGCGCAAAGAGCCGTCTGGCCGGAGCGGTAAACGGCGGCGCCTCCGGAGACACGGGCGTTTTTGTATTCAACGACCTGTCGTGGGCACGGGACAGCGCGGTAACTGTTGCCGAAGACCGGACAGGAGGGGCTGCGGCTCTGCAAAGTACGGACGGCACGATATATCCGCTGCAGCGGTACATTGATTCTGACGGAAACGGGCAGGCGGTATTTGCCCCCAAAACGCCGTCTCTGGGCTGGACGCGGTTAACCGCGGCCTGCGGCCTTGCCGATGGAAACGGCGGCGGAAATTCCCCCTTCAATTGGCGGAACAATACCCTCCGGACTCCTTTTTATACCATTACCTTTGACACGGCGGGCCGTATCACGAGTCTAGTTGACCGCCGGCAAGGCCGTGAAATGGTTGCGCCGGGCGGCGTTTTTAACGCGTTAATCATTGCCGAGGACGTGCCGGTGTACTGGGACGCGTGGGACATTGACGCGGACTGGACCAAACATATCAGGCAGGAGACACAGCTTGTTTTAACGGAAGTTGCCGCCGACGGGCCTGTTTGTTTCCGCTTGCGCAGCGCTTACGAGATAGGCAAAGCCTCCCGCATGGTTCAGGACATGATATGCTATGCGGAAAATCCCCGTATTGATTTTGAGACAAAAGTTTCTTGGCACGAAAAATGGCGGCTTCTTAAGGCGGAGTTTGACACTGCCATTGACGCCGCCCAGGTCCGCTGTGAGGTGCAATACGGCCACATCCGGCGGAATACCCACCGCAACCTTATGCAGGACCGCGCCCGTTTTGAGATTTGCGCCCATAAGTGGATTTCTCTGGAGGAAGAGGGCGGCGGCATAGCCCTCCTGAATAACTGCAAATACGGTTACGATGTTGAGGGCGGCAGGATGCGTCTTTCCCTGCTGCGTTCCCCCATTGCTCCCGATCCCGAAGCGGATCGGGGCGTGCATTACTTCACCTACGCCATTTTGCCGTTTGCCGGTCATTTTGGCGATTCAGGCGTAATCCGTTCAGCTTACGAACTCAATTCTCCGGCGGAAGCGCTGTTTGTTTCCGGCGCTGAAATTGCCGAAACACGCACTGCCGATGATCGTAGCGCACAATCCTTTTGTACGGTTGACGGAAATCGGATAATTATCGAAAGCGTAAAAGCGCCCGAAGACGGCGCTCCGGGTGAATTGATCTTCCGCCTGTACGAATGTCTTGGCGGTAAAAGCCGGACAACGCTGCATTTCTGCCGGGAGTTGCGCTCCGCCGTCCGGACCGATATGCTGGAAGAAAATCCTGTTGTTTTACCGGTACAGGGCCGGGATATTGATCTGGAATTCAGACCCTTTGAGATTAAGACAATCAGGGTGAGTTTTCGGTAATTCAAAAGCGTTAATTTCGCTTGACATTCTTCCTTATAATTGATTATTTTCTATATAATAAACATGGATCCCATCATCCTGGCATCAGGTTCCCTCCGCAGGCAGGAATATTTTAAGCTGCTGGGGCTTCCCTTTAACATTATGCCCGCCAAATTGGACGAACGCCCCAAACCGGGCCAGACTCCCGGGGAATACACGCGGGATATGGCGGTACGGAAAATTAACGCCATTGTAACGCAACTCCAGGGCCGTATACCCCAGTGGATATGCGGCGCCGATACGGTTATTGCCGTTGACGGGGAGATTTTCGGCAAACCCTCCAACCGCAGTGACGCAATGGCAATGATAGAGCGCCTGTCTGGACGGGAACACGAGGTGAATACTTCGGTGGCCCTCTTTAACGGCAAAACCCGGAATATAGACTGCCGTACCGTGGAATCCCAGGTGAGTTTTGCCCCGCTTTCCCGGATGGAAATTGAATGGTACCTCAATACCGGCGAATGGCAGGGGGTGGCCGGTTCCTACAAGATTCAGGGCATGGGGGGCTGTTTTGTCGTTTCTATAAAAGGCTCCTATTCCGGCATTGTGGGCTTGCCCCTGCATGAATTTTACGATATGCTTATCCGTAACGGTTACCAGTACGGCGCTCAGGAAAGCGACGGCTAAGGTTTTTAACCCAAGTTAAAAATCCCGGCTGTTTTCCCCGCCATGGTCCGAAATTTCCTCCCGGCAATGCCGGGAGAGATCAAGAGAAGGTTGACGGAAAACTTTTCCGTCCAGGAGGAAAATGTGGCGGTAGTCACCATGAAAAGCCTGCTTGAATCGGGGGTACACTTCGGCCATCAGGTAAAACGCTGGGATCCCCGGATGAAGAAATACATCTTCGCCGAGCGGAACGGGATCCATATCATCGATCTGCAAAAAACCATCCAGGCGATCAAGGACGCCTACGACGCGGTCCGCAAAACCGTTGTGGCGGGAAAGATGGTTCTTTTTGTGGGCACCAAAAAGCAGGCCCAGCAGGCCATCCAGAAAGAAGCGGAACGCTGCGGAATGTTCTACGTGAACAACCGCTGGCTTGGCGGCATGCTTACCAATTTTGTAACGATTAAAAAATCCCTGCTCCGCCTTAAAAAACTGGAAAAAATGGAAGTTGACGGTTCCTTTGAAAATCTGACAAAAAAGGAAATCGCCGCTCTGGGCAAGGAACGGTCCAAGCTTCAGAAAAACCTTGGCGGCATCAAGGAAATGAAGGAACTGCCGGGGATACTTTTTATCATTGATACCAGAATGGAAGCAATCGCCGTGGCGGAAGCCCAGCGCATGGGAATCCCCATTATTGCCGTGGTAGACACCAACTGCAATCCGGACGGCATCGACTACCCCATTCCGGGGAATGATGACGCCATCCGTGCGATTACCCTTTTTACCCAGATCATCGCCAACGCCGTGGTAGAGGCGGACAACGAAGCGGGACTTAAAATAATTGAAACCCTGGGTGAAGATGATGAAGACATGGAAGAAATGATGAACGATATTTCCCTTAAAGAAGAAGACCGGGAAATTGACATTGATTCCTATTCTTCCGCGGCGGAAGAAGAAACCGTTAAAACGGAAGATTCAACTGTTGATGAAGCCGTAACGGATGAAGACGATCTTCCGGTTGATGTTGATAAAGTGTATGAAGAGGAGTGAGACACATGGCAGAGATTAGCGCTTTAGATGTAAAGAAGCTCCGGGAAAAAACCGGAGCGGGCATGATGGAATGTAAAAACGCCCTTGTCGCTTCCAACGGAGACGCGGCGGCGGCGGAAAAA
>JAITCP010000084.1 GCA_031283025.1 Spirochaetaceae bacterium
GTGGCCAAGAGTACCGTCAGGAACGATCATGAGGTTTTTTATTTGGCGGGGAATGTAAGGAAGCAGTGGTTTAACAAGCGCAACATACAGAGAGTTACGTAAAGATTCCATTTGTGAGATTGGCGCTCTTTTAATGAGCAGGGAGCGCAGTTCATTGACGGCGGCGGCGTAATCAAAATCAGGATCAAGCCTGACCGGGGTGATGCCGTCTTTGGTTATGACGAGGCAGTAGGAGTTGATGGAGGGGCGGTCTTTGTAGGAACTTTGACTTGTGGATGTAGCGGGAGGAGTAAACTCCACGGATGCATCCCAGAGGGCGAACTCAAGTATGGCCGTGTCCTCTCCGCAGAAGGCTTGAGCTTCACCTAAAGCGGCAGTTTTCGGACTGCGCAGGTCTGCATAGCGGGGAACTTTTTCTGCTATGCTTTTGTCGAGGGCCGCAAGCTCCTCTTCCGCGCGGGTTAGGGCTAAGCCAGCCTGGGCATAGCGCGCCTCGTCAGCCTGAGGGTTAAGTTTCCCCAGCAATTCCTGAAGATTGCCTATGGTTTCGGTGAGTTCCCGCACGCGCCTTGCGTCTGCCTGCGCAATGCCGGGCAGGCGCAGGGCGGCTTCCGTGCCCATCTGCTCCAGGAAGCCCCGACTGCGCAGGCCCTCGGAAACGGCGAAGGAACGTTCTGAGGAACCGAAGCGGGCTTCAAAGTCCAGTGACGCGTAGTACTGGTAAACCATGCCCGCCATGAGCGCCGCTCCCCTGCTGCCCAGTTCCGCGCGGGCTTTTTCCGCCTTTGCTATGCTCAGGGCCAGAGCCTCGCGGGCAACATCGGCATACTGTCGGCGATAGGCATTTGCGTCCAGAGCCGTGCCGAGGAAGGGATAAGTTTTATAGAGAAATCCTGCTAATTCCCATGAGAAGTGAAAGATGTCGAGGATATTGGCGCTTGCGTCCGCGGCAAGGGCAGCTTGTGTGATGTCGACAATGGCCTTGTCAAATTCGCCTTTTTCTCTATATGCGTTTCCGCGGTTGCTATAGGCAGCGCCTAACTTAGGGTTTAAGGCAATGGCCCGGGTGTAGTCGGCTATGGCGCTGTCAAGTTCGCCTTTAGCGGCATACGCGACTCCGCGGTTGTTATAGGCTATGTCAAACTTAGAGTTTAAGGCGATAGCCTGGGTGTAGTCGGTAATGGCGCTGTCAAGTTCGCCTTTAGCGGCATACGCGATTCCGCGGCTGTTATAGGCATCCGCATACTTAGGGTTTAAGGCGATGGCCTGGGTATAGTCGGCAATGGCCTTGTCAAGTTCGCCTTTAGCGGCATACGCGATTCCGCGGTTGGTATAGGCTCTTTCGTATTTAGGGTTTAGAGTAATGGCCTGGGTATAGTCGGCAATGGCCCTGTCCAGTTCGCCTTTATTTCTATACGCGTTTCCACGGTTGTTATAGGCTATGTCAAACTTAGGGTTTAAGGCGATGGCCTGGGTGTAGTCGGCAATGGCCCTGTCCAGTTCGCCTTTAGCAACATACGCGACTCCGCGGCCATTATAGGCCCTGTCATTCTCAGGGTTTAAGGCGATGGCCTGAGTGTAGTCGGCTATGGCTCTGTCCAGTTCTCCTTTATTATAATACGCGATTCCGCGGTTATAATAGGCTATGTCATACTTAGGGTTTAAGGCGATGGCCTGGGTGTAGTCGGCTATGGCCCTATCATGTTCGCCTTTATTTCTATACGCGATTCCGCGGTTATAATAGGCTTCCGCATCCTTAGGATTTAAGGCGATGGCCTGGGTGTAGTCGGCTATGGCTCTGTCCAGTTCTCCTTTATAGTGATAAGCAAGTCCGCGATTATACCAAGCTGATACATAATCAGGTTTAAGCTTAATCGCCTCTGTCCAGTCAGCAATAGCAAAATCAAGATTACCGGCATTGAAATTTTCTACACCCCGGTTGAAGTAAAACTCCGCATCCTGCGCCATCAACGGAACCGCCACAAAAACAGCAAGCAACACCGCAGCCAGTTTTTTCATAACAAAATCCCCCTGCTCCTAATTCCTAACTGCACACCACTCCCCACAAATCCGTTCGTGTTGGTTCGCCTGCCTGTCTGCTACAGGCAGGCAGGTGGTAAAAAATCAACCCTATTCCCCACTCCCCACACTATATTAATATGAAAAACTCCCCTCTTTTTTTCCCTGTTTTGTCATTTTTCAAAAAAATTGTCTAAAAACAAGGGATCGGTAGGGAATGGGGCAAGAATTCAAAGTTTCATCCATAACGTTTCGGCTGTAACTGCCCGAGCTGCCGAAGGTTCTTGTAATTGCTGCGTAAGCAGCAACCTGGCAGTACAGTTAGGCGAAGTGGTGATATTTCATTCCTTTCTCATTTCATTTGTTAATATGTTTATCCAATCCCTTCGACAATACATAAATCTATATAAAAAAACCGTATTATTTGTTTCATCAATTCCTTCCTGAATTAATCGATATAATTCATTACTTCCGGCTAATTCTTCATATGTTTCAATACTCATTACAGCCAGGTCGCCTTCCCCATTTTTTGTTATAAACACAGGCTCCCGATATTTATGACAAAAATCGGAAATTTTCCCATAATTATTGCGTAAATCGGTACTTTTTCGTATAGCCTGGCATTATAAATCCTCCATAAAATTCATTATACTAACGCGTATGATAATAGTCTATTATCAGTGTCCGGTACGGCCGTTTCTTGCGCGGGGAAGCCAACAGAGGGGGCCCAATTCCCATTTATAGGAATAATCCGCCTCAAAGGAGGCAAATTCCGCCGTATTTTCCGGCGGAACCGGCGTCAGGGCAAGGTTGGCAATGGCTGCGGCTCTGAAGATTATACGTGGCGCCTGACACCTTAGAGGCGCCTGACGCCTTAGAATTGCCGGGGCAAGGACGGGTTTTTCCCAGCGTTGTAAAACCGCGTCGGCGGGAAAGGCAGGGGGGGGCAAATCCAGCATAACGCCGAAAAACCGGTACGGACCCCAGCCGGCACATTCGCTGCCGGAGTATTCGCTGTTGGCACATTTACCGTTGCTGCCATCGCCTTCCGTTACAGGGGAAATCACCGAGTTTCCCAGAAGGGAGCGCAATTCCGATGCCGCGGCTTTTAATTCCCCGGAATCCAGGGGCTGTGAAAGCCGGACAAGGGGAGCGGCGGCGGGAAAGGACCATGCCCCCTCAAAGCCGGCGGCAAAGAGACGCCTGCGGTAATCGTTCAGGGTAGGAAGGCAATCCCGGTGGGGGACAAGGACGGCAAAAAAAATCGTTTCCATATCCTGCCAATCATGATATACTTAATCAGCTATGAAGTATAAGACAGAAAAACTTGTGGAGCGTTTTGCCAGCCTCCTTTCACAATGGCCGGAAGTAGAATGTATTGTTCTTAATGAGGCGGCGGAGCCGGATACCCTTGATCCTTACTTTGCGGTGATTCTGGACGTTTATTATAACGGAACCATCCCCGGCTCTGCAAAACGGAAAGAAATGTACGGCCCCGATATAGCGGCATTTGAAAGCTCGGGCGGCGGCAATAAAGATCGCTTTCTTGCAGAAAACCTGCCGGTTCGCCTGGAATTCAAAGATACAAAAAAAACAGAAGAGCTGACGGCTATTATTGAATCCAGAAAAGGGGATTTATGGCTTTTGAAAGATTCGGGCACTTACGGTTATTACCGGCTTGCCCAGGGGGAACTTCTTTTTTCACGAACCGGCTGGATAAAGCAAATCAGAAGCAAACTGCTCAGCCTTAACGATGAATTCTGGCTTCTTATGCGCGATGCCGTTCAATCCAAAATGGAACACTCTTTAAGCGATCTGGGAGCGGCTCTTTTTAATGACGATGAATTCCATTACCTTATTTCTTCCGCTTTTTTTATTAAATATGCCTGCCTTAACCTGTTCTGTATCAACCGGCATTTTGAGCCTTCACACAGGGCCTACTATAAGCAGGTGCTGGAAATGCCCGTGCTGCCGGAGTCTTTTGCGGCGGAACTGGAAACCTTTTTAAGAGAAGGTGAAACCCGGGAAAGAAAGTACAATATAGCCCAGCTTATTGGCCGGAAGATTATCGCCCTTTAGGGAGTTTGTCCATAACGTATCTGTATTATGACAGACACTAATTAAATTCCGCCCGGAAACGGGGCTGTTTGCTTGCCCGCTGTTTATATCCGGCTATGTCAATATTATAGCTGCGCTCGGCCTCCAGGGTGGAAGGCGGTCCATGTGCGGGGAAGATGACATAATCCCCCGGCAGGGAAAGAACTTTGCTCCGCAGCGCGTCCATCTGCCGTATCTTCCCGTAAGAACTGATTGTGGTCCCTAAAAGCCCCGCGGTAATTGTGTCTCCGGTAAGGAGCGTTTTATTTATTCTGAATATAGCCGAATCCGAGGAATGTCCGGGAACGGTAATCACCGTAACGGTAATTGCCCCCAGTTTTAACACGTCTCCGTCCCGAATGACGGTGGTTTTTAACTCCTGTATCATGGGATTAACCGCGTAAATTTGCGCGTCGTAAATTCGCCGCAGCGTCCGCAGACCGTGTACATGGCTTATGTGATCATGGGTGATAAGAATGCCCCGTATTTTGTATCCGTTGCTTTCTATAAAATCCAGCATGGGCAGTTCCGTGTTTCCCGGATCCACCACCACCGCGTCTCTGGGCGAGTCTTCATCTTCCAGGTCTGTGCCCATAATATAACAGTTGCTGAAACCATAGGGGCAATAATGCACAAGTACATTCATGATTCATCGTCCTGCTGGAAAACCGCTTCTGCGGTATTTGATGATTTAAAGGAAATGCCCGATTGCTTTGAGTTGAGGAAGAAAACTCTTTTTACATTGCAGTCTATAAAATTACTGTCTTCTATGTCCGTACCGATAAACCGTGAATTGTATAAATCTGAATAGTTAAAAGCGGTTCCTGAAATAGCCGCCCCAAGGTAGTTAAGATGAACCAGCTCGGAATTCTCAAAAGTGCAGTAACGGATAGAAGATGCGGCAAAAGAAACAAATTGATAGTTTCCCCTTGAAAAATCACAGTTTGTAAATTCCGCCGAATCAAAAAAACATAACCGCATGAGCGAACCGGAAAAATTGCACATGGAAAAGACAGACTTCATAAAGTTACAGCCGTAAAATGTCCGGTTGGAAAAGTCGGTGTTGATAAAATTCAAGCCCGGGGCGTTAATGTCCTTGATCACCTGCCGTTCCAGAATGTACTCGCCTATACGGCGGGCTTCTTCCTCCGCAGATGCCGAATGGATGGCGCAGAGATGGGAACCGGAAATAGCCGTTCTGCCGCAGGCGGCAGCACAGGGACGGAGGGTGAACACCCTTCTATCATAGGCCAGTCTGCGATTCTGGTCAAGGAAGGCCTCAACGGCTCATTCCTGGTACGTCTCCTTGAGTAGGGTTAAAACACCCGGCAGCACTCTACTGCAGCATAATAGCCGCTTGTTCGTGATTCCACCGTATGGCAATATCCGCCGGACTTTCTGACGCAATATTCTTAATGTTTTTATTGGCTCCCAATTCCAGAAGCATCGTTATTATATCCGCTTTGCCTGTTTGGGCCGCATAATGAAGTATGGTGTTTCCCGTTCCGTCCTGGGAAGTAATTGCATTTCCGGAAAAGAGGGCCAGGACGCCATCTTTACCGCGGGCTAAAGCGATCTGCGCGGGAGTTTTGCCGTCAACGGCGGGAGCAAACACGTCGGAACCCGCATCGGAAAGCAGTTTTGCTTCTTCAAGGGCGCCCATGTCCAAAGCAAGCCGCAGAGGGGTACGGCCTTCGGAATCTACCGCGGAAATCCCCCAGCGTCTCTCATCTATGTCGATGATAGTCCGTATCATTGCAACGGGCGCACGCTTCCTGAGAGCGATGTGCAGGGGAGACAAGCCATCGTCATCTGCTATTGGAATTCTGTCTTTGGTAAGCAGGGTAGACACCATTGCCGGAGAAGTTGAAAGGGCAATGTGAAAGGGAGTAGCGCCTGATGAATTGCGGGCATGGATGGAAACGCCGTTGTTAAGCAGTATGGTTATTATATCCCGGCGCTGTATGGACACAGCAACGTGAAGGGGAGTATTCCCGCTGTTGTTCCGGGTAGCGGGATTCGCTCCGGCGCGGGTAAGCCGTTCAACAGAAGAAGGCAAGCCGTTCATTACCGCCTCCATAAGGGGAGTGTTCCCTTCTATATCGCGGATTTCAATATTGGCTCTTCGGCTGATAAGCAGGGTTTCCGAACCGGCATGGCCCAGCCGTACCGCTTCATGAAGGGGGGACTTCCCCGCAAGGTTTTGGGCGTTTACGCTGTTATTTGAATTAATCAAAAGATCGATTGAATTACGGGCATCCCAGCGGACGGCGCTGTGAAGCGGGCTGTTTCCCAGGGCGTCTCGCGCATTAATTGACGCTCCGGCAACAAGCAGGGCGCGAATCGTATCAGGTGAATCGGATCGTGCAGCCATAAAGAGTGGTGTTTCGCCGGTGGCGTTGACCGCCTCCAGTTTGGAGCCTTTCTGCACAAGGAGCGGCACAAAAGAAGCCAACTTCCACTGTGCCCCATAATGAAGGACGGTATTTCCCAGCCCGTCTTTCGCTTCCAGCGTTTTCTGGGTAAGCATCCATTCCCTAACCGGCGTCCCTGAATGGAAGGCCAGGTACAGGGGAGTATGCCCCTTTGAATTGGGAGCAAAAATATCCGCGCCGCGGGAAATGAGCAGGGTACCAATCGGTTCCAGATTTTCCACAATTGCAATGTGGAGGGCGGTGTTTCCTTCCCGGTTCCGCGCGTTTACTTCCCCCTGCCTGCTCAGGATGAGTTCAACTATTCCTACACTTGCCTTGTTCATTACGGCAATATGGAGGGGGGTGTTCCCGGCGCTGTTGCTTTGCAATACTGTTTCTTTGGTTAAAAGAGCGTCCAGTACGGCGGTGTTATTTTTCCTTAACGCCAATTCAAGTGGGGTTACATTGCCGTTATCGGCGGCAAAAATGTCCGCCTTGTTATTCAGAAATACGGGAACAAGGTCCGCCCGGTTATTTTCCACTGCCAGGTGTAGGGGAGTTTTGCCTTCAACGTTTCGGGCGCTCATATCTGCGCCTACGGCAATCAGCCTGTTGATAATCTCCGGAGACCTCCCCAAAACAATCATCACATGAAGCGGAGTATCGCCGTGTTCATCACGAAGATTTGCTTCCGCCCCGTTTTCCAGCAGCAAGACAAGAGCCTGTTCATGCTGCTCCGCCGGAACAGCCAGGTGGATGGGGCAGTTCCCTTTGGCATCGCGCGCATTGACATCCGCCCCGGCGGCAATAAGCTGCCTCATAATGCCCACTTCGCCGGACCTGTACGCTTCATGGAGGGCTGTGGCGCCGGAATTGGTTTTTATATTAATGTCCGTTTTTTTGGAAAGAATAAAGCTAACATAGCCCGAATAACCTTTTTGCGCGGCATAGTGAAGGGCCGTATAATCACCGCTTATGCGAATATTGTAGTTGGCGCTCCGTGCCGCCGGGGCAAAGTAGGCAAAAAAAGGATTGCTTGATAACCCCCCGGCAAGGATCAGTTTTTCCGCCGTTTCGGCGCATGAAAAAGAAGAAGTTCCCTCAAAAGCATAATCCAGAGCGGTTTTGCCCTTATTGTCCCGATCGTTAAGCTGCGCCCCTTCACTGATAAGGACGCTTACCGTGTCTACCCTGCCTTCCTTGCTTGCCAGATGTATCATGGCGCATCCGTCCGGATTCCGGCTGTTCAGGGATCTGGAATGAATCAGCGCTTTTAACAAGGCGCCGCCGGATCGTATTCCCAGCAGGGCGGGAGTCATTGAATTTTCAGCGCTTACGGGGCGATGAATATTCGCCCCTGCCGCTGTCAAATGCCGGATTGTTTCCGGATCGGCCTTGGAAGCGGCAATACCCAGCGGCGTCCTGCCTTCATCGTCCACGGCATCTGCCTCCGCCCCCAGCGCCAGAAGGAAGCGGACCATATCAACATTTCCCGTTTCCGCCGCTGCATGAAGCGGGGTTCTTCCCTTTTCATCCCGGTCTTGCACAGATGCTTTACCGGGGAAAAACGCCTGGGCTTCACTGGTTTTTCCCGCATCAATCTTGTCAAAAACCGTTATTCCCGCCACAGGCTTTTTGGGAGCGCTGCTGGCGCAGGCTGCCAGCGCAAAAACCGCCAAAAATAAAACAGGACTATACTTCTTCATAGATTGATCGTCGGCATATTGACACTAAACTCTTAATTTTTGCCCTTTGGGCTGCGAAACGGGCGTTTTTCAGCGGTAAGCCTCTAAAAACTTCGATTTTTAGAGGTTCCCTTTCCTGTTTTTTGGGCAAATTTCAATCCTACGCCCGGAATTTAGCCGCCCATTACTCGTGCAGAACCGCCATTGAAAGCGGCGGCAGAGCAATTGAACCGGAAAATTCCGCAAGGCTTTCCGTTCCGGCCCGCCGTGAATCTACCACCTGCCGCCAGAGGGGAACAGTGCCGGGCAGACTGAAAGTCTTGGGGGAAGGGCTTCCGTTATATGCAACAAAAATCGTTGGCCAGGAATCGTCCGGATGCTTAATTGTGAAAGAAACGCCCCTGTCTTCCGCTGTTATGATTTCAACTGTCCTTTCAATATCCGCCTTGAGCGTCTGCCGAAAGGCGGGATGTTCTTTTCGCAGCCGGATAAGGCCGGCATGATAATCAACGGCTTCCCGGTAAAGGCCGGCGTTTTCCCAGCGGATTTTGTTGATGCTGTCCGGGCTTGCATAGCTGTTGTGATCCCCGAATTTGCTGCGCAGCATTTCATCGCCGGCCTGAAAAAAGACAATCCCCTGGGAAGTAAGAATGATTCCGTTTGCCAATAATACCGATTTTACCGCATCACATTCAAAAATATCCCGCTTGCCTTTAAGCAGGCTGTAGGGATCATTTGCCAAATCTTTCGCCCCCAGAGAAAGGGCTATTTTATCCCAGAGATTCAAATTATCGTGGGCGGTAACATAGTTGACGCTTTCGTTTGCCTGCGCGGTAAAATCATTTACCGAGCCCGTAATGCCGCGGACTATGCCTGCTTCCATTGAACGCGCTCCTGCCGCAAAACCCCGCGAAGCATCATCGCTTCCGCCCTTTATGGCGCCTCTCAAGCGGTCGTTGAAAACAGCGAAGCCCAGCCCCTTTTGCGCACCGATAAGGGTTTGCAGATTCTGGGGCAGGACGGAGTTTCCCGCCGTCCAGGGCTCGCCGTAAATAATAAAAGAGGGATCGATGCGGCGTAGCTCTTCAGTCAATTGCTTCATGGTTGGCGTATCCATAAGGCCCATAAGGTCAAAACGGAAACCGTCCACATTGTATTCGTTCAGCCAGTAACGGCAGGAATCGAGGATGAACTTTCGTACCATTGGCCGCTCCGACGCGATTTCATTTCCGCAGCCTGAACCGTTTGCGTAAGTGCCGGTACCGGTAGTGCGGTAATAGTAGCCGGGAACCAAAGAATCGAAAGGCCAGCTTCCGGTTTGGGAGGTATGGTTTAAGACCAAGTCCATAATAACGCGGATTCCCGCATCGTGAAGAGACTGAACCATTGCCTTGAATTCCGTGATTCTGGCAGCCGGATTTTCCGGATCGCTTGAGTAGGAGCCTTCGGGGACATTGTAATGCATGGGATCGTAACCCCAGTTAAACTTTGGCTCGGCAGACGCGGGGTCGTCCACGGCAAGCTCATTTATTGTAGCAAAATCAAATGCGGGCAAAAGGTGCACATGGCTGATTCCCAGCCTGACAAGGTGATCAACTCCGGTTGAAACGCCGTCAGGGTTTGCCGTTCCCCGTTCGGTAAAGGCAAGGTATTTCCCCTTATGCTTCATGCCCGAATTTTCATCTACGGAGAAATCCCTTACATGAAGTTCGTAGATCACCGCATCCTGCCATGCGCCGGGTTTGAACGGCGGTTTCTGTTTTGGCCGCCAGCCCGGAGGATTTGCGGCGGCAAGGTTTACGACCGCCATACGCTGGCCGTTGGCAGACACCGCCTTCGCGTAAGGATCCGCCGCCCAATTAACAGTTCCATCGGCAAATTCGACGCGGTACAGATAAAAATTCCCCTTAAGGTCTCCCCTGACAAGCGCCGACCATACGCCGGTCTTTGGATCTTTTTCCATGGGGTAAAGGTTTGCGGTTTGCTGATCAGTAACTTTTCCTGAAGCATTGTATTCGCCCGGATTGTCGTATAACGCAACGGAAACCGCCAGAGCGCTCGGCGCCCATACCTTAAAACCGCTTTCCGCCGATCTGTAAGTCAGGCCCAAATCGTTTCCGTCGTAATAATATGAATCAAGAATTCCGCGCATGGTAACTTTACAGCCTGTAAACTTGCCGCTTTCATCCTGTACTGTGTACAGTTTCGAGGCATCGGTAATTTTTTCGTCCAGGGTGATAAGCGCCATAAAAGGGCCTGCGCCGGACTGCTCTTTTCCCTCAAGCGCCCCGCCTGCGGCCTTTGCCGAAACACCTGAAAGTTTCCGCTCGCCTTCATAAACCGCAAAGGAACCGTAATCATCAGTGTTTGCGGACAGGGTGATGCTTACCGTGCCGGAACTTTCCGCCGCCGCAAAAAATATGGGCGGTTTTGCAATGGGCGGCTTTTCCGTATATATCACCGGATCGTTCTGTACGAGCCAGACTTCTTTTTCGCCGGTAAAACGGTCGCTGTTAACGTCTTTTTCCGCCCAATCGTTTGATGCCCCGCTTCTTCTGATAATCATACCTATCTTCCCGATTGAATTTGTGGTTTTACCCGGAAAAAATATCCTGGCGCTGACAAAACCATCCACGTCAATATTTCCCGAATCAAAATCATACCCCTGCCCGTTGCCGGGCGGTTCCGCCGGCCATGCCCAGACATTCCATCCCTCAAAGTCGCCGTTGTAGCGGTAATAATGCACCGTCAATGCGGGTTCCTGGCCAGCCTTTGCGCAGGATGAGAAAACAATTACAAAAAATAAAAATATAAGCGCTTTTTTCATTTCTCTCTCAATTCTGATTAGGAATCTCTTTAAGAATTAATTTCAAAAATTTATTTTTCATTTCCCGATGCCGGGGTATGGCAATCTTTTTCCCGCTGGCTATATGAATATAGATATCATGTCGTGATCCGTTTTTATAAAAAACAAGCCCCCGTTCTTTTAAGATTTTCAAGAATTCATTTCGATTCATCCGGCAAGTTCCAATACCCCATGCTTTTGGGCATTAAGCTCGCCTTCTTGAATCATTTGATAAATATCCAAAAGGTTTGCCTCAAAGTCTTTCAGATTTTCGCCCTGCGTTGGGTGTTCCGGGTAGTTATCAAGATACCCGACATAATAATCTCCGTCCATATCATAAGTGTATTTAAGCTGCATCGTTATCCTCGCTTATAGCGTATACCTTTCTTCACAAATTTTCAAGTTCACGCATCGCATTAACACTTCCATACGCCGAAACTCTGCGGTTCCAGTTTACAGCAGCCGTTCTCAAAACCGCAAGCGCCGATGGAGTACACGAGCGTGGGTATCCCGTGAACCGAAAGCGGAACCTGCGCCGTGTTTGCGCCGGGATTTATCCCCATGATAAAAGCTCCGCGCCTGTAAATAAAAGAGCGCCCGCCTGAGTCCGCCGCATTGGAGGCGCCGCCTGCGGCGGGGTGGAGTATTTCCAGATTCGGCTTTGCGCAAAGGTCTTCTTCATTGCGGCGCAATTTTATCAGTTTTTTTACGGTATTCAAAAGCGATGAAGTGTCTTTTTCCTGCACCTCTACATTGGGCGCGTCCGCCCCGGTATCAAGGGGCAGATAGAGTTGTTCCGGCCCGGCTGCGGAAAAGCCCATATTGCCGCCTGCCGACGGCTCCTTGGGAGATGCCCACTGCATGGGAGTCCGGGAGCCGGTGCGGCCATAGCCTCCCTCCTTTGTGGGGAGCTGGTACAGGTAGCGCATTCCGATCTCATCGCCGTAATACAGGAAGGGAACGCCCGGCATGGTAAAGATCATCGCGAAGTAAAGGGACATTTCACGCGGCGAAAGGCCGTGGCTTAACCGGGGAGTGTCGTGGTTTCCGCTGATCAGGCTGATAAAGCCGTCATTTTTTGTGGCTTCATACCAGGGTATATATTGATCGAGAAAAAGATTAATACCGCCGTTTCCGTCCATTTTGAAGTAACTGTTGTTCCCTCCGTCATTTTCGTAATCACGGACAAGGCTGCGGTAGCCGCTTGACGAATGATCCAGCAGGAAGTCCATGTGAAAACCCGCCTTGAGGGACTGAGGCGGGGAACCCCACTCACTTACCATTGCCGCTTCGGGGAATTCCCCGTCAAGCATTTCGCGTATGTTCCGCCAGATTGCGCCGGTGGCGCTCTTTTGCTTATCGTCAAATTTTACGAGCGAGTCGGCCATGTCAACGCGGAACCCGTCGCAGCCGCGGCCCTTATCGCCCTTCAGCCAAAACCGCATAATGTCCTTGAGCGCTTCCCGTGTTGCGATACAGTCCGGATGTTCAGGCGGCAACTGCCATTTTTCACGGCAATCGCGGAAGCCGTAGTTAAGGGCAGGCTGGGATTTGAAAAAATTGACAATGTAGCAGCCGTCCCGCTCCGCCTCTCCCGCGATAAATTTTAAGCCTTCGATTCCCCAGAAGTACCAGCTATCCGTCCAGATATAGCGGTTCTTGAATTCATCGCATGGGGCTATTTTTTTGCTTTCAACAAACCATTGGTGTTCTTCCGACGTGTGGCCCGGAACAAGATCAAGCAGCACGCGCATATTCCGCCTGTGGGCCTCGTCAAAAAGCCTGAACAGGTCTTCGTTGCCGCCGTAGCGGGGAGCGGCTTTTTTGTAATCCCGCACATCGTAGCCCGCGTCCTTGAAGGGCGAATCAAAACAGGGGTTGATCCACAGCGCGTTGCAGCCAAGTTCCCTGATGTAATCGAGCTTTTCGATTATCCCCTGAATATCGCCGATGCCGTCGGCGTTGGAATCGTAAAATGTCTGGGGATAAATCTCGTAAAAAACCGCGTCATCCAGCCATTTGGGCATGAATTACTCCTTGTAGTGGCTGCTTCTTTGAAACATAAAAAACATTACCATAAAATAAAAAACAATGATATGAACCGTAGGCAGATAAAAGCCGAAAAGGGCCGCAGCCAGCGCCGGCAGGGTAGATGAAAAAAGCGTAAGGCCCAGCCGATCGCTGAAAGGAAGGGGGGATGAATGCAGCCGCGAAAGGCCCAGAAAAAAAACGGCGCAAAGGTAGAACACTGCCTGAATGATCAATATCAGGCAAAAAGCCATACCCAGCCAGGGCAATTGTACAATTCTGTCAAAATTGTCATTCGCCAAAACCATGTTTAAGCCTTCCATGTTATTTTCACCGTAAAGCCGCCGGTACATCTCAACGGGCGCAAGCCGCGCAATGGCAAAAGTTACCGGAAAATCAATGCAGATCGTCAGCAGCAAAAAATGCAGAATAAGCCAGCGCGGCTTTATTTTACGGATATGGTCAAAAAGCAGGGCGATACGCTCCTCGTTCCTCCAGGTAAAAGCGCCCAGCGTTACCGTTCTAAAATAATCTTTCATTCCCCCTTATTAGCTCCGGCCATGAGTCCTTCAAGCAGGAAGCGCTGGAAGGCCATGTATATAATCGTGATGGGAATGGCGACTAACACGGCCCCGGCGCAGAAGGCAGAAAAGTCGGCGTTTGTCCCGTTTATCAGGTCAAAGAGGCCGATAGCCAAAGTACGCTTTTCATTCATGTTGATCAGGTAACGGGGAAGCATATAATCCATCCAGGGCCCCATAAATGACGTTACCGCTATAAAAAAGATTATAGGCATGGACAGGGGCAGAATGATCTTGTAGAAAAGCTGGAGCTTGGTAACGCCGTCAATGGAAGCTGCCTCGTCCATTGAGCGGGGAATATTCAGCATATAGCCCCGCACCAGCCAGATATTTGCCGGAATGCCGCCCGCCACATATATAATGACCAGCATATTCAGGTTGTTCAGCATCCCGAAGTTCAGGGCGATCATGTACAGGGCGGTCAGGCTCATAAAGCTGGGGAACATCTGGAGGATCATCACCGATAACAGGCCCATTTTGCGGCCCTTGAATTTGAACCGGGCAAACACAAATGCCGTCATGGTGTGAATAAATATCGAGAAAACCGTTGTCAACACCGCAACATACAGCGTGTTAAGGTACCACTTCCCGTAATTGAATTTGGTAAAAAGCATTTTAAAATTGTTAAGCGATACTTTTTCCGGGATGATGCTGCTCCGTGAAATGCCCGAAGATTCGTTAAGCGAAGAACCAATTACCCACAAAAGCGGATAAATAACCACAACAGCGACAATGATAAGTTCAATGTATATCAAAATTGTCGAAACAACTTTTTTAACCTTGTATGCCTTCATAATTTCCTTCCTCCTTAATCTTCCTTAAAAGCCCGTGTACGCAGCAGGTTCCACGCGGAAACAGACGCTATTATAACAAAGATAAAAATGCTCAGCGCAGAAGCGTAGTTATACATCCGCTGATCCAGGGTAAGCTTGAAAATCCACGAAATTAAAATATCGGTAGAACCGGCCATTTGGAAATTCGGGTTAGCCGGGCCGCCCCCTGTTAAAAAGTAGATCATGTTAAAGTTGTTGAAGTTGAACGTAAGGCTCATCAATAATTGGGGAGCGGTTGACGCAAAAATAAAAGGCAGGGTAATCGAGCGGAACTGCTGGAGCGTGTTCGCCCCGTCTATCTGCGCGGCCTCGTATTGCTCCTGGGGAATTGTCGTCATAACACCGGAGATCAGGGCCATGTAGTAGGGAAAGCCAAGCCAGACATTTACCAGAATAAGGCAAAGCCTGGCCCAGGACGTATTCGACAAAAAGGGAATTGCCGTTTTTATAATTCCTGCGGCCAGCAGCATCTGGTTGATCACCCCTTCCTGATTAAGCATGGTCTTGAAGATCAGCATGGAAACCAGGCCAGGCACGGCCCAGGGGAGGATGAAAAGCGCCCGCCAGAAAGAGCGAAATTTGACCGCCTTTGAACGCAGGATGAGCGCCTGAAAAAGGCCGAATGCGTAAGCGGTAAAGGTGGCAAGGAATGCCCAGACAACTGTCCAAAGGAATATTTTTACAAAGGTGCTGCCCCAAATTTTTATGCCGAGTATTCTGCCAAAGGTCTCAAAACCGGCCCACTGAACCAGCTTGCGGGGCGGGATAAAGTTCGCGTTAAAGTTGGTAAAAGCGACCAGTATCGAAAAGATAATCGGAACCAGCGAGATAAAAAGCACCAGAAGCATACCGGGAGTGATCATGATGTACTCAAAAGAATTTTTCCACAGATCGCGGAAATATTGCACGCTGGAAATTTGCGCGCCTTCTTCAATTTTTTTGCGGGTTTTATACGCATCGCGTATGTTCCACACCCAGACAGCTCCAAAAAGCAAAAGCGCAATAACTGCAATGATTCCGCCAAGCATGAGCATGATCGAATGATCGTACACAGCCGCCGCGTGAACCCTTGGAATCGTTCCCAGAGTGAACAGTCCCCAAATATTCTTGCTGAAAAAGCCGTAATTGTGTATGTCGCGTAACTGTTCCGGTATGAACGAAAGGAAAAGCCCCCAGTCAAGCCGCCCGGCTGACTGTGCAGTAAGCCTTGCCGCGTTACGCCAAACGGCGCAGGTCAATAACTCTATGCTGATTAACGCTACCTGCAAAAGAAAAAATATCAGGCCCTTGAGCTTTTGTTTGTTGACAAACTGCCCCGAACCCCAGACAATGGCGGAATAAACCGCAGTTAAATATTTCATATTACCCCCTTTATCAATCACTCCAGAACCGTGACTTGCCGGCCATCATCAGCGAGGTGTCGTAGGTATCCATCGCTTTTTTCTGCGCTTCTTCCGCAGAAAGCTGGCCGTCCCATGTAAAGGTGAACAGGGCTTTCTGCGCGTCCCACATCTGGTTCACTTCCGGTATTACCGGCATGGGGTCGGCGTAGGGAGCTTGTTCCATAATGCCCTTAAGCAGCACATCGTCACGCAGCCCCTCAATCCCGCTGATGTCATTGTATGCGGCAAGCTTGCCCGTCTGTTGAAATTGAATGGTCTCACCTTCAATGCTTGCCAGAAAATCAACAAAGGCGCGGGCTGCGCGGGGATTTTTTGTATAGCTGGAAACCGCCGCAACAATATTCCCGCTGAAGCAGCGAGGCTGGGTTCCCTTAATTGTGGGAAGTTTCGTTATGCCAAAGTTTATCTGGTTTTTAAGAGCGTCCCCGATGGCCCAGGGGCCGGTGATCGTGAAGGGCACTTCGCCGCGCTGGAAAGCCGCTACCGTGGAATCCCAGGTGGCGTCGGAGGTGTTCACATTGTAGTACTTGCGAAGGCTGGTATGGAATTCCACGCCTTGCCTGGCTCCGGGGCTGTCAAAGCCCGGTAATTTGAAATCGTCCATGTTCGGGCCAAAAAGCTGCATCCCAAAAGCGGTAAGAAAAAAGTAATTATGGTAGGAATCGTCAACCTGCCAGCGGAGCGCGTATTTATTGACAGACGGATCGTTCCATTTTTCGGCAAAGGCGATCAATTCCTCAAAGCTCTGCGGAACAGGCGTGTCTCCCAAAAGGTCCTTATTGTAGAAAAACGCAATATTTTCCGTGGAAATGGGAACAGCGTAGAGTTCGCCCCCGGAAGTGCAGGTCTTTATCGCCGCTTCCAACAGCATCTCTGAATATTTCTTCTGCATATCAGAAGGGAAAGGGAGGCAGATGTCGTCAATGATTGCGTTGCCGATGTGATCGTGGGGCATAAGGAAAACGTCGGGCCCAATCCCCGCGGGGCCGTCCAGCGAGACTTTGCCCCGGCTGTCAACATTGCCCACATTTTCAAATTTTACGGTTACTTCTGGATACCGCCTGTTGAAACCGGCTATTACCGCTTTTGCCCAGTCCTCATTGTCCAGCCAGACCAAAAGCGGCCCCGAAACCCGGTTTTCTACATTCCTTTCCGCCGTAATTTCTGCACCGGCCTTGCGGTAAGCTCCGCCTATAACAAGAGCCGATATTCCGGCAATGACCAGAAAGAGCAGCGCCAGAGCCCCAAGCCCGGCGGCTGCTACATCAATCTTTTTCATGCATCCCTCCTGTTAATAAAACCTTTGCTTAAGGTGTACATTTCTGCTAATGCTATGAAAAGCCTCTTACATAGTAATTATATTTCAGAATGAAGAATAAGTATATAAGGAACCTCTGAAAACTGAAGTTTTTAGAGGTTCCTTATAGGAAATCATAGGCTTTATCCTGTCCTTCGTCCTAAAAAGACCAGCGGCAATCGATATACATGGTATTCTGCACATGGTCACGGGAAAAATCACCATTATATCCCATGAGGAATGTCGCCCCGCTAAAGGAATAGACAATGGCGGGCTTTACGGACAACTGCCACTG
Source organism: Spirochaetaceae bacterium (assembly GCA_031283025.1). GTDB lineage: Bacteria > Spirochaetota > Spirochaetia > Treponematales > Breznakiellaceae > WRIV01. The sequence continues at coordinate 17,498 of JAITCP010000084.1, forward strand.
GGAGTAATAGTCAAAGGCCCAGGGATAGGGCGCCGCCTGTCCGGCTTGGAGGATCTGGCTGCCCGCAACGGGAGAAACATTAAGCGCCAGATAATAACTGTTCAAATAAAAGGCGTAATTTACAGCCAGCTCAAACTTAAGATTGTCTATGACCGTATAGCTGACATAGGGTCCGATCTCAAGTTTTCCCCATGCAACAGAAGCAGTGTTGTTTTCATTGTCCCCCTGGTTCATTGTGTATTTTGCTTTTAGTTCGACATAAAGCGGATCTGTTACCGGATAAGCGGCTTTAAGCGCAAGCGCCGTTTTTATCGGGGAAATTTTATATGCTTTGGTACCGGTGGACATAATGTCATCTTCACCCAGGTTGGTTACCATGCCGTCAAATACCAGTGCCCCTTTTCCCCCAAAAATATTATCAACGCCGATACCAAAACCGATGTTGCCGCTCTGGGCTATTGGTTCCGCTTCCGGATCGCGGTGCAGGCCGCCGTCGTAGTTTGCCTTACTGTCATCGTAAATGGGGTTATTGTCAAAAACGACCGAGACCCAAAAGTTATCGTACCTGTAACTTGCGCCGAACATGATCGTAGACAAATATGTTACCGGCTTGATGCCCTGCGCGTTCGAGCCGTTATCGGGATCGGGAAAATTAATGCCGATGCTAAAACCCACCGGGTCTACCCAGAACAGCCTAAGGCCCGTGTAGCCCAGCCAGTCCGCGTTAAGCCAGCCGCCTGAGCTGATGGGCGTACCGCCGCCCTGTCCGCCGATAAACCTGAGCCGGTTATCAAGAAAATTAGCCCACAAAAAATGATCCCCCAGATGAACAGCGTCATCGTATTCTTTCAGGTTTCCGTGGGACCATAAACTCAAATTCAAGCCCCAATTCTCCGAGTCGTAGCCGAAATTTAACCAGCCTTCTCCCTTGTAGGCTTCATTATCCTGGGAAGCGAAATACAGCGTCATGGGGTATTTGTCACCGTGGGCCAGGCCTCCCAGTTTGCCCGTATAATCGGAATTTTTTACCAGTATTCCCGATTTTACGCCGCCGCCAATGCTTAAGCCCTCTCCCAAATCAATTGCCATTGCCGGCATGGCAATAAGCGCCGCAATAATGCCAACCAATACCTTTTTCATAACCTGCTCCTTACTCACCGTATGTTAACTTGCTCGTGTCACCTGAATATGCGTAGCCGCCGGCAATAAATTTATTGCCGCCCCAGAAAATGCGGGATATTTGCTCCCTGTCGCCAAACTGGTTCTGATCCGGGCCGCTGCCAGACGGGATCGGCATCCAGTTTACGCCGTCGGACGATTCCGACATTTTGCCGTTATCCCCGGCGGCGATAAATCTGCTGTCCGCTCCTGTTTTTCCGTTATGCGCAACTGAAAGTATGTGGATGTCTGAAAATTTGCTGTCTACGCCCTGCCAATTATCGCCGCCATTAACGCTGCCGACGGCAGGCGCAATTTGGCCCGTCGAAACAATTTTCATGTTGCCGCCGTTTCCCGCGGCGATAAATTTACCGTCCCCAAAACAGACGGTGTTGATCGGCACCAAATTACCAAGCAGGATGTTCGCCGCCCATTCCCACGTTAAGCCGTTATCTTCCGAATACGCTACTTTCCCGTTTCCGCCGGCAGCGGCAAATATTCCGTTTCCGTAAGCAATACTCAGGACGTTTTCGTAATAGGCCGGATTATCCAAATAATTAAAACTGCCTATCTGTACCGCTGTCCAGCTTGACCCATCATCTGAATATGCCGTCCTTCCCCATTGTCCGGCGGCGATGAAGTAGCTGCTTGCTCCGGTTAGACCGTTATGCGCGATAGAATATATCTGCGGGTTAATGTCCTTTTCATCAGTGGAAAGTTTAAGTATTCTACCTGTATCCGGTGTAAGCACCCAACTAGCGCCGTCTGTTGAGACAGCCGCTGTACCCCATCCGGCATAGTTTTCGCCGCCGTTTACCCAATAACCGACGGCAACAAATTTACCGTTACCGTATACGATGTCCTTGAAAAAGACATAATCGTCCGTGTTTGCCCATTTATCTTTTTCCGCGCCTTCAATTTCAGTCCAGCTTTTGCCGTCGGTAGACGTGGCTATTTTACCCGCGCCCACAGCAACATACTTATTGCTCCCGTTATACGCAATTGCGCTGATATTGGAAGTACCAAAAGGATTTGAATTCGCCGCCGACCAGGTAAAACTCTTTTCGGCAATGACCTGTATTGACTCTGGCTGCATGGCAAAAGCCCCGGCCTTCACATTGATTTGCTGTCCGGTTCCGTTTGACGCCGGCGGATTATTCAGTTTTATAACTACCCTTGTGTCGCCGTGCTCGGCAATTGTACCATTAATAACGCCGGGACTAATGCCGGCCGTACCGCCAACCACGGTAAAATGACTGATGGCTGCGGATTGGGAGAATTTTCCCCCGGTCAGGCTGATAATAAGCCGGTTATCGCCGATCTTGGAATTGAAAGAAGACGAATCCTTATCGGTAGGGGCTTTTATCACCTGCGGCGGCTGGTAGCTGTAAACAATGCGGCAGCCGGTACTTGGAGGATAGGGATGGCCGGCTGCTGTGAATTTTCCGCCGCCGTAACCAACGGCTTTAACCTGCCAGTCGGAGTCAAACAAATTATTTACCGATGTCCATGTCTCACCGTCAGGGGAGCTTGCCGTTTTACCGTCATGCCCCGCCGCTATAAATTTCCCGCTCCCAAAGGACACGCTTTGTATGCCGCTGGAACCAAAGGCGCTGCCGCTGACAGGATACCATGTGCTGCCGTCCGTTGAACGGGCTATCCTGCCGCTGTCCCCAACGGCGACAAAATAACCATTACCCCATGCAAGGCCATGAATATGCTGCCCGCCAAAACCTGAGTCCGCATAAGTCCAGTTTACGGCATCGTTTGACCATGAAAGCTGGCCGTCTTTTCCAGCGGCCACATACACATTTCTACCGCCGGGATTTCCCCAAGCCAAAGTAAAAATACCTTTATCGCCAAAGCGCGAATCCTGTACTCCGTTCCAATTTCCGCCATCCTGCATATAGACGATATTTCCGTAATCGCCGCCCGCGACAAAACGGCCCCCGCCGTATGTTACGCAGAGGAGGGAATTGCCGCCGACGATACTCTCCGTCCAGCCGCTCCAGTTCAATCCGTTGTCTGAAGATGCCATTCTCCCCTCATAGCCCACGGCGATAAATTTGCCATCCCCCCAAGCTATACCCCGGATCGTATTGATGAATTTACTCTGTATGGTTCCGTATCCTGGCCGTATCGCGGTCCAGAACTGGCCGTCATCCGAATATGCCATTTTACCTTCGTCGGCAACGGCGACAAATCTTCCGCTTCCGTAGGCGATGTTCCATATTAATGATCCGCCGAACGCTCCCTCCGTGTTCGAAGCGGAGGCCCATACGCCTCCCTTCACCGCCTGTACCGTTACTCTGGAAGCGGCGTCTTTAAGCGCGGCGCTCTTAACAGTCAGCCGGTAATCACCGCCGGCAAGCAGCGCTTCAGACGAATCGAAACTAAAAATAACACGGTTCTCGCTGTCCCGCAGCGGCATATTCAGGGCTACAGAATCGTTCCCCTTGCGCAGCTCAAACTGATCGGCGAAAAGCCTTTCCTGAAAAGTTCCCCCGTTGATTGTAACAATCAGCATATCACTGCCGGCAGCGGAAAAAAGACCGGAAACCACATCCCCGGCTGGCGGAGGAATGTAATCAAGGATGGGTTCGTCATAATTTGCCTGAAGACAGGATAGAAAAATTGCGGCGGCAAAAATTGCCGGCATTTTTCTTAAAATGAGTGATAATGAATGAAGGGAATCTCTAAAAACTTCAGTTTTTAGAGATTTACCGCTGAAAAACGCACGTTTCGCAGCCCAAAGGGCAAGAAACTGCAAAGGAACCTCTAAAAACAACCGGTTTTTAGAGGTTCCC
>JAITCP010000096.1 GCA_031283025.1 Spirochaetaceae bacterium
CCGAATGGGAAAGCAAAGAATATAACCTTTCAATGGAATTTGACGCTTTGCTTGAAAACGGTACACAGGCAATGGTTGTAGAAGTAAAGGCAAAATTGGACAAGAACGATGTTGACGAACAGATCAGCCGCATGGAAAAAGTCCGCCGTTATGCCGACTTGTATAAAGATTCCCGGCAATTTTATTGCGCTATGGCGGCAATGGCCGCCAAAAAAGAAGTCATAAAATATGCCCTGGAAAAAGGCTTTTACCTGATCATGCCTTCCGGCGATGATGTAAAAATAACGGCACCGGCGCATGAACCGCGATTCTGGTGATCTGTTTCCTCACCTCGGCGGGCGGAGCGGAGGGGTTCCCGCTTTGATTATAAGAACCTGTACGCCCGCGCTGTAGTTTGTATCCGCTGTCGTGACGGTTATTCTTATTGTCCCGTATTTTTCATGTTGATCCACAAAAAGGGTATTTCCCTCCATTCCGGTTCCTGCCGCTACAAGGTGCCCTTCTTCTTCATCGGCGCTGTTTGTAAAGCTTACCCGTTCCGTTATTTCCCAGACAAGCGGCGGGCTGCCGACATTTCCGGTTCCGGTAAACACCGGAGTAAAGGTAATGTTCTCTCCGGCGGCAACAACGGCGAGTTCTTCAAGTATTATAACGCCGGTAACGGCGGGAATGTCGACGGTAATCTTTGCCTCACCGTATATGTTTCCGTCAATAACCGATGCCGCCCGTATATAGAAAATACTGCCCTGTGCCGCGTTATCCGGCACGGTAAGCCTGATGCCTTCACCTACTGCCAGTTCTACCGGTTCAATGACCGTTCCGTCCGCCGCATCCGGGCTAATCGACCAGGAAACTTCCTTCCATGTTTTGTCCTGTTCGGGAAAGTCCCTGCCGGAAACTTCAGCGTAGAAAATTTCCGTCTGCCCTTGTTCAATAACTACGGCCCCTTCCCAGGGGGCAACGTATTCCGCCAGCAGGAATACGTTTACGCCGGTAACGGCGGGGCCGCCATGCGGCGGTTCAGCGCCGCTGCCGTTGCCGCAGCCGGCTGCGGTAAAGACCATTGCCGCAAGCGCCATAAAAGAAAATAGTTTGTTTGAAATATTCATAAATCTCATATTTATAATATAGTAAAGTGTCTTGCCAGGAAATACAATCCCGGCTGCTTGTATATTCATAAAAGATTTAGTATTCTATATGAAATAGTATGAAAAGGATAGTTTTTACCGGCCTTTTAACGCTGCTTACCGCCGCCTTGATCTTTTCGCAGGAAAGCGTACAAGAGAATGTGCAGGAAAGCGCTGTACAAGAGAACGCTCAAAAAAGCTCACAGGAAAACGTGCAGGAAAAAAACCTCCGGGTATACGCCGCCGTTATAACCGGACTCAGATTTGAAGCGGTTGGGGGCGGAGCTGACTGGAATAAGGCGCCCGATTACGAATGGACAGGGCCGGCGAACAGCGATACAGGTTTTTCCCTGACTGAAACAAGCGCAAACAGCCCTTATTCCCCCCGCTTATCCCTTTGGCATGATGACTTTGGCAACGGATTTTTACTTGATCTGCGTTATACCAAAAACGACGCGGGGCTGGTAGTGAGCACCGAATTGCAGTTTCTGCAGCCAAGCCCGTATTTAAGCAGTATGTCCCTTGAATTTGTCAATGCCTACGCGTGGCTTGATCTTTATAACAGGATGTTCCGCTTGTCCGTCGGCCATATTGATGATCCGGTATGGTGGTCGCCCGGCGTAGAACCTTTCAGATACGATACGGGGCTTGGACTGCGCTTTGAAGCCAAACCCGTAGAAGGCCTTAACGTGGGGTTTTTTATCAGAATCGCCGATCACTACAAAGATTTTTGGGTTGATGAAAACGGAAAAGACAAATATGTCGAAACGGAGCACCCCGTTACAAGAGTAACCGGAATAGGTTCCCATTTTATCGATGCCCTGCTGGAAACCTCATTCGGAATAAGATATGAACACAAGTATTTTGACATTGCCGCGGGACTGCGCCTTACAAGCAAGGCGACAGGCGCTTTTACGGAAATGGAATGGGGGCTTTACCCCATTACCCAACTAATGCCCGACATAGGCTCCCACGGCTACGATCATAAGGACCTTGCAATGGATATGAAAGGCGCGGGGTTAAGGGCCTATGCCGGACTGGGACTCAAAATGATTGACAATTTAACCTTGGAAGCCGGCGCACAATTTGCAAATCTTGGCTCCTTTAACAGATACGGCTGGATATGGATAACCCAGAGGGTTCAATACAATCTGGATGATTATAACCTTCACATGGGTTTGAATTTTCATCAAAGAATACCGGTAACAGATGAGGATTTTAGCCCTAAAGGAATGTTGGCAAAAGACGCTGTAAAGCCTTCTCCCGATCTGGAATTCGGCGTTTGGGGGTCTTACGCCCTGGGGCAAAAAACCGGGGTAAGGCTGGACACCCGTTTTATAACCATACCCGGAATCCTGGATATGCAGATCAGCCCCATGCCGGGTTTTTGGCACGTCTTTGGAGAGAATGTCATACTCTACACTTATTACCGCTTTTATATTTCATATTTCAACGAGGCTACAACAGGATATAAGGATCCCCTTATACGGAACGCGGTACAGGTAAATCTTGAATGGAGGTTTTAACCCAATGTATGGAGTATTTATGAAAAAAATATATCAAACCGGATTCATTTTTTTACTTGGCCTTATGTTTCTTGCCTGTATTGTGCCGTCAACCGATACAATCGACAAATATACCGTTACGTTTAACCCCACGGGAGGCGCGCTTGCCGCGAATGATAAAAGCAGACAGACCGATAAAGACGGCAGAATTACAGACCTGCCGACGCCGGTGAAAGCGGGATATGATTTTATTGAATGGCGCACTTCCGGCAATACCCGAATTTCTACAAATTATGTTTTTTTTGAGGACACCATAGTTTTTGCCCGCTGGAGCGGCGACTCTGAGGAAATGGATGACGGCGGCATTATTGCGGAAATTGCCCGTTTGAAGCGGGAAGCGCAAAGCGGGGGGAATTATGAAATTGTTATTGACAATACAGAATCGGTATCATTCTTTCTGCCGCCTCAAACCCTTGATTTTGGCGCCAGAAACAACATTACCATAACCATACAATCCCGGATACAGTTCACAAATGAAGTGGACCCTAATACCGGGGAGTATATAGGCTGGCCGTGCATAGTGAACCTTACACAAAGGGGCTCCGTTCTTACCATAGGCCGGGGCGTTACCCTGAAACTGGAAGGCGTTACGTTTAACGGTTTGGACAGAAACACCGCCCCTATGGTTGTTATCAATTCAGGCGGCGCGCTGGAAATGTATGAGGGGGCAAGAATTGCCGACAACATTTATGAGACTGACTTTTATATGAACAACCGCAGTGAAGCCGGCGGTATATGGGTAAAGAGCGGAGCACAGCTTCTTCTGGACGGCGGGCAAGTTGTCAATAATTTTGCCTACGACGGAGGCGGCGTAAGGGTGGATGACGGCGGATATTTTGAGATGATCAAAGGGGAAATCTCCTATAACCAGGCCGATTTCGGCGGCGGCGTGCATTTGGATAAAGGAGCCGAATTTATAATGCACGATGGGGGAATCCTGAATAATTCCGCCTTCGGCGGCGGCGGTGTAGCCGTGTGGGAGACTTCAACCTTTACCATGAACGGAGGGCTTATCCAGGATAACAGCGCCGAAGGGGGTGGAGGGGTGTTTGTCAGGGGGCTTTTTACCATGAATGACGGAACAATCAGAAAGTGCAACGCCGGTGACGGCGGCGGCGTATTTATAAGGTACGACGGGACATTTATCATGTACGGCGGGGAAATATCGGAGAACGATGCTTACGGCGGCGGCGGCGTATCAATACAGGCATCCCCGGGAAGTTTTACCATGTTTGGCGGAGTAATTAAAGACAACGAGGCTACAAGCTGGGGCGGCGGTGTATCCAACGACGGCGGCTACTTTAATATGCGCGGCGGCGAAATCATGGGCAATAAGGCATCCTACCAGGGGGGCGGTTATTCGGGATATTTCGGCATATTCCAACTGGAAACGGGAATTATTTACGGCAAAGATGCCGTGCCGCCGGCGCTTCCAAACATCTGCGACAACTACAGTGACGAGGATGCCGTATACATTCGCAAGGATTCCGGATTGGCGTTCCTGGGCACATTCGGCGGCGGACCTAACGGCGCCTTTACATCGAAAGGCACGCTGTCCGGCAAAGAAAAAACGGTAAAAGCGGAAAACGGCGTTTTACTGGAATACCCGTAAAACAAAAAGGAGGAAAATTCATGATTAGGAAAACGGCGGCAGCCGGAATAATAATTTTTGTGTTGTTTGTTTCCGCTTGCGATTATTTTGAGACCGGAGACCGGCTTAACGGTATATGGATAGCCGAAAGCGGCGCACGGTTTACTTTCGACAATACTAACTTTACCAGGGTTCCTATATACGGCTCTGTTGAGACGGGGACCTATACGGCAAATGACGGCCTTATAAAGCTCAGCCGTTACGGCGCTTTTGTCGATGTAACTTTGGAATATGTCCTGCAATTCCCCTACCTTACCATAGATGAAATCAAATATACCAGCGCTTCGTCTGCCAAGCCTCCGTCTCCCCCGCCTATAGACGGTTTCTGGGTTCTGCCTCCCCTGATGTTTGAAACCGACGGCTTTGATATTGTTTTTAAGAATGGCGGGTACAAGGGAGACGGCATTGAAGGTGAATATGATATGCGCGCTACTTTTAAGGGCATATACAATATCCGCCGCGATCTTGTTTCCAACACCGACAAATTAACAATGACCCCTACTCATGTTCACGGCGACTATTTCCGCGTGTTTCTGAGCAGGCTGCCTATAAGCCTTTTTATCTTATTCGATGAACTCGAAATGCCGGCGTTTACCCAGGAAGATTCAGGCGATGTGTGGGGATTCTTTCCCTGGTGGTATACGCCGGATGAGGTAATGAAGTACTTTAAGGATGCCGAAGCCAGAGCGCCGACTTTGGCAATACGGTCAGAGCTTGTTCATGCCCGCAGCTATTTCTTTAACTACTTTGAACCGGGTAATTACAAATATTCCCTGGAATTTACCACAGTTTTTCCGGAAGTTCTTAACCAAAATCAACTGGTAACGTCGGGCGCCAGAAATAAGCTTACCTTAATAAACGACGCCGACGATCACATTTCCATATTATACAGGTATAAGCCGGGCGCTCAACCGCAGGAATGAACCGCCGGTTAAGTAAAAGGAGTTTCTTATGAAAAATATGCGCCAAATTTTCGGAATTATCGCCGTATCGGCATTATTGGGTTTTGCCGGATGTGAAAAAGACCTGGACAGTTCCGTTACCCCAATCATAAATGACGGCGCGCATACCGTTACCATAACCGGAATCCCTTCGCAGCACCGGAGTATGGAAATACGCATAATGAGCGATATTGACCCCTATCCGGGCGTTGAAGTTGCCTGCGGCTATAACGAAATCAACAAAGGCAAGACGGCGATTCCCCTGCTCGACCAATATATGGAAGACTGGATCGGCAGCGGGGAATATTTCATTGTGCTGGATTTGGACAAAGTATATGTGTATACAGACGGCAGCCCTGTCCCTCCCATGGACAATATTAAAAAATATAACTTTCAAAACTCCGGTACGGAAATTGATTTTAGTAAATTCAGTACCTATGATGAAGACAGTTCAAATCCGTACCGTATCACCATTACCGATATAACAGAAAACTATAACGCTTTTACCGGAACAGTAAACGTATACAATGCCGCAAGCGGAGTGATTGCCGACGGCAAGGCGGCGATCTCCGACAGTACCGCGAAAATTGATTTGTATGTGGATGATCTTTTCCACTCCGGCTGGAAAGGGGGCGTTGAAGCCGCTTTTACTTTTACTATATCCGGCACCAATTATGTGTATACAGGCAGCAGTTCCCTGGACAATAGCATCGGAGAAGGAACATGGGGTAACGCTCCCAAGTATAACTTCAGGAATACTTCTTCATCCGTCAGTTTTAGCCGGTTTAAAACAAATGACATTATTTACCTGCCTACGGTTATAACAATTAACGGCCTTGATTCTAAATATAGCACTGATGACCATTTTGCAAGTATATTAGTTTCAGCATCTCAGGGTTATAACCCCTTGAACAGTATTATGAACTCCGGTGATATAAATTCCGGAAATACGGAAACTACCGTATCTCTCCCCCAGAACGCCGGCCCGTTATTTATCTTTTTGATTGTCATTAAAACGGAAAAGGTTATGTTCGATGGCATAGAGTTTCCCAAAGAAGTGCCGGTTGCCGCCTATCAGACAAAAACCGCAATAAACATCACAACAGGATTGACGCTGAACATTGGCAGTAACTTTGAGGAAGCCGATATTCCCGACATTGATGACGGCAATTCCTAGTCAACGAAGCCGAGCATTTTGTGGACAGACACTATTTAAGAATAACGCTTGTGTACCCTGAAACGGCAAGAAGGGGGCCCTTCAGGACAGCCCTGCCTTTCCCGGCATATCCCCTTACTACAGAAAAATTCATATCCGTATAGTTTTGCAGATTAACGGTAATTTCTTTTTCTCCCGTGTTATGAAATACCGCCGCCTTGCTGCCGTTGTAATCGGAAATAAAACCGCCAAAAGCCGTATACTCCGAAAAATCCAGAGCTTCGATCACGCCCCTTGCTATTTCGGGATTTGCCTTGCGTAATCTTATTAGCTTTTTGTAATGATTGACAAGGCTTGTCTTTTTGGGCAGTTGGCTTTTTACGGTTCCGTTTGTCTGTTTTGCCCGGTCATAGGCGCTACCTTTGGGGTCCTTGATCGTATCATTGTCGCCCCAAAGCATTGCAAGCCTTCTGTTTGCGTCAGTCGGTTCGGTACCCCTTGAACCTTTCATGCCTATTTCTTCGCCGTAATAAATAAAGGGACACCCGCTCGAAAGCATATACAGGTTCGCCGCCGTGTGCATTCTATATTCTCCCACGTCCAGGAAACCCGCCGCCCTGTCCATGTCATGATTTGAAACAAAAGGGTTCAGAATGGCCTGATGGTTTTTCCCCAATACCCGCTTTTGATATGAAGCCAAACGGCCTGCGTATTCCGTAACGCTCTCAATTCCCGATACCGTGTAATAAATATCTCCCGCCGTGCCGGACATTCCAAAATCAAAACAATTTACAACTTCATAATAATTTTGTATGGAAGTAATTCCGGACCAATTTTCAGCCACGACATACGCATCGCTTTTGTTTTTTTTACATTCGTCATTGAGCCATTTCAAAAATTGAATATTCCGGTAATCTTCTCCGTAATAATAATACTTGACGGCATCCAGCCTGAAACCGCTTATACCCTTGTCAAGCCAGAATTTGACGATACCGGCAATCTCCCGGCGTACGTCGGGATTGTCCATGTCAAGTTCGGGCATAACGCTTGAGAAATTTCCTTCATAGTAGTATTGGGTTCCATCGGGAGTTGTTTCAAATTTATGCCATGTCTTTCCGGTAATTTTCATGGTTTCTTTGGCGTAGTACTTTGCGTACCGGTCATCCGTATTTCCTTCTTTTATGGCCTGCTTCGCATTGATAAACCAGGGATGCTGTACGGAAGTATGATTCAGAACAAGATCAATAATCAGAGCGATGCCGCGTTTGTTACATTCGGCGATAAGATCTTCAAAATCCGTCATTGTCCCGTATTTGGGATCAATGCCGTAATAATCGGTTATGTCATACTTATGATAGCTTGGCGACGGCATTACAGGCATAAGCCAGATTCCCTCTATGCCCAGACTCTTGCCCGAATTCGGTTTGCCGTCGTTAAGATAATCCAGCCGTTTGATTACGCCCTGGAGGTCTCCGCTCCCGTCTTTGTTTGTATCAGAGAAACCGCCCACAAAGATTTCATAATATGTGCGATAATTGTCTATAACAGCCTCACATTCGAGTTCTTTGTCTATTACCCGGTACTGTGAACAGTTCGCCGCAGCAAAAAGCGTAATCAGAAAAAAAACAGGGTATAAAATATGGCTGCGGACACCCATATACTCCCTAGCTTTTGACAGAACCGGCTGTAATCCCTTCTACATAGAATTTTTGCATGGAAAGGAACAGCGCAACAATGGGAATCGCAATCAAAAGACATCCCGCGGAAAATAAAGTAAATACGTTGGAATCCACTCTTTGCCCGTACAGCATATAGTACAGGCCTACAGCCGTTGTGTGGAGATGAACATTTTGTTCGCCTAGAATTACCCTTGCTAAAATAAAATCCATCCATGGTACCATAAACGCGATAAGCGCCGTATAAATAATGATGGGTTTACTCAAGGGCAGGACAACGGAGAAAAAGATTCGAGCCTGTGCCGCCCCGTCAATTTTTGCCGCTTCTATCAATGAATCGGGAATCGTATCAAAAAAACCTTTGCCTACATAAAAACTCATACCCGCGCTGGCCGAATACACAAGAACAAGCGCCGCAAGCGACTGGGTAAGCCCCAGTGCTTTCAGGATATAGTAAATGGCAATTATCGACATAAAACCCGGAAAAAGCCCCAATATCAGCGCAATATTCATAACCGGCTTTCTCATTTTGAATCTCATTTTGCTCATTACGTAGGAAGTACTCAAAGTAAGCATGGTTGAAAGGGTTGTACTGAAGACCGCTACTATAAAGGTATTTCTGACCCACTTGCCAAAAGATGTGGAGGAAAACAGCCGGCTGAAATTTTCAAACCCCATACTCTTGGGGAAATAATGCGAAACAACAATTCCGATAAGGTCGCCTTGATCGTTATATTCGACCCTGAATGCGTTAAGCACTATCCAAAGAATGGGATACAGCCATATCAGCGCCAAAACGATCAGTACCGCGTGAATAACCGTCAAAGAACCGGTTTCAGTTAATTTTTGATTCTTGTAACGTACCGGGGGGGGATTTCCCGCCGACCCTGAAAGGCGAGGTTCCCCTCCGGCACCTCGCCCTGCGGGCTTGGCGGCTGGTACGATTTTTTTTGTTTCCGTCATTGAAAAGCTTTCTCCTCTTTGTAGGCCTTGGAGTGGCGGTAGGTAAGCAATGTTATTGTTGACGTACACAGGAATGTCAGAATTCCTATGAGCGAACCCAAATTGTATTCCCTTTCGTTTACGGATAATTTAAAAAGCCATGTTACCAACAAATCTGTAGCGCCCGCCTTATAGCCTCCCACGGCATTAGGCTTACCCTCTGTCAATAGATAAATAACATTAAAATTGTTGAAGTTGCCGATAAATGAGCTTATTAGGTAGGGGGTAGTAACAAATATAATATAGGGCATGGTAATCTTAATCAAACACCGGAAAGGCCCCGCTCCGTCAATTCTTGCCGCCTCATAAAGATCGGCGGGAATGTTGAGCAAAATACCGCTGGTCATAAGCATTGTATACGGCACGCCGATCCAGAAATTGGTCAGAATTATTGTTATCCGTACTCTTAAAATGCTGTCCGAATTTGCCAGAAAGGAAAGGGGTTCGTTCAAAAAGCCCATTTTGACAAGCAGTGTATTAAACGGTCCAAGTTCTCCCAGAATGTTTCTAATGGCAAGCAAAGAAACAAATTGAGGCATAGCAATAGTCAAAATGAAAATGGTCCTGAAGAGCGTTTTGGCCCTTACGCCTTTCCTGTTGATGAGGATGCCAAGAAATATCCCGCCGAAGTAGCAGCTAAAGGTTGAGAAAACAGTCCACACAAAAGTCCAGCTTAAAACGGGAAAAAACCTTTGGCCGATTTCTCCGGTTTTGTTTAACAGACTTTTCAGATTCGCAAGCCCAATCCAGTCAAACAGTACCTCGCCCTGATGAGCGCTGTCAAAGTTTGTAAAGGCAATGAATATCATAAATATTGTGGGCATTATGGTAAAGAACGTAACACCCACAAAAGTAGGCGTAAGCAGCGTTATATGGAAACGGTTGTCAAGCAGTTCTTTCAAATCTTCCCGAAAGGTAGTGGCTCTCCCTTTGGAGCGTGTATCACATTCGGCTTTGTACGCGCTGGCAAGATTACTCAAATAGATTAAGAAGAACAGGACAATTATGCCGATTGTTACCACTCCGAACAACAGCATGAGCATGGAATCGTCCGCTTTGGTGAACAAGTCCCCTTCTTCAGTGCCAAGGGTGATAAAGTTTATAAGCGCTTTGTATCCAAGAGGAGTGTCGTTCACTTTTGGGCATAATACCATCAACAGGATAAAGCCTGCCTGAAACAGCAGATAAATCAACCCTTTGACAATCTGTTTGTGGTAAAAGCTGCCAAAGCCCATAATAAAATGGGAAGCCCTGGTTGCGGCGCCGCCGTTTTTGAATCTGTTAAAAAAGGCGGCAAAAGGCTTTTTTATTCCGTTTCCGGCGGATAACGCGGCTTTTTGTATCTTTGTATAAACGCCGTTTTGTTCAGTCATGTTATTCCGGCCTTTTACCGGTTTTCCAGATGGTTTCTATTACAGCCATCCCCGCCCTGATTTTATCGGTTGTATCATAGAGATGATTGCCGCCGGAATCTTTGGCGTTTGTCAGAATGTCAAGTACGATGGCCGGAGCGCCCTGTGAATAATACCAGTTGTTCATCCTTGCGTTGGCGCCAAATGGCTGGGGCCTTCCGCTTGCAAACATCTCGTATTGAACCTGAGCCAGGAGCCCTTCCGGCGTATTTTCCCGAATCTTTGCAAATTCGTTACCGGCGTTTTTGTAGGCGGGAAGATTTGCGCATTGCTCAAAAGCCCCTTCCTGAACTTCCCGGCTGGACAGATACAGAAGTATGTTCTGTAATTGTTCGGCTTTTTTGTCTCCCCTGGGGAGTTTTTTCATAACAAACATTTTCGTGTCGGCGAAGGTGCCCGACCTCATAACCGTACCGGCGGGAATGTTTGTACCGGCAACATCGGAAGGGCCCAGGGTGAAGCCGGGCAGCGGCGCTATGCCGAGTTTGCTTCCCAGCGCCGCCCGCGCCGCGTTAAAATTCCACGCGCCGCCGATCAGGGAAAGGGAAACTTCGTTTTTCAACTCAACCTCCCAGCCGGAGTCGGATACTTGCTTTGCGCCGTATATAATCCGTCCGTCGGGGCTGGCATCGGTAAAGAACCTTTGCCCCCATTGCATAACGGCAACGGCAAGATCGGAATTGAAATTGCACTTTTCAAATTGCTTGTCAAGGTAAATCTCTGCGGCGGGAGTTCCGTCCGATGCTCTTGTCGCCAGCACCAGGAACGAGTTGTTGTAGCCGTCGTCGCCGTTTATGGTAACGGACTGCTTCCCGTTCGCTTTCGCTATCGCCCACATCGCTTCCCATGTTTTTACGTCTTCATCGGTAAAAAAGCCTTTATTGTAATAAAGCACCAGCGCCTGCGCAATGTACGGAACGCCGAACGTATATTCTTCACCGGGGTCCCCTACTTTTCCCTTGATGACATCAAGAAAAATAGAGGGATTATCGGAGGCAATCTGCGCCAGAAGCCTTTCATCGGTAATAGGGGCGATGGCGCTCGTACCCGCAGTGAGCTTGCCCAGGTTATCATGGGCAACGGTAAAAATATCAGCGCCGACGGCAGTATCATCCAGAAATTTCGCCGCAGCCGCTCCTGTATCTACGCTTTCGACCGTTACCGCCCATGGAAACGGCTTGCCGTTTGCCGCGTTATAGGCCGCCACCCACTCATCCATCTTGACTTGATAGAACTCTTTGGCTTCGGAACCAACCCAAATCTTGATGGTTTCCGCTTTCTTACAACTGCCCAGCAGCCCAAGACACGCGATTATGACCACTACAGCCACAAACCCGAACTCGCTTTTTTTCATTTTTTGCTCCTGTAAAAAGGGGACACCTGCCGGCATCCCCTTCATTAAACCTGGGGAATCTCTAAAAACTTCAGTTTTTAGAGATTTACCGCTGAAAAACGCACGTTTCGCAGCCCAAAGGGCGAGAAACTGCAAAGGAACCTCTAAAAACAACCGGTTTTTAGAGGTTCCC
>JAITCP010000097.1 GCA_031283025.1 Spirochaetaceae bacterium
AGGGAATCTCTAAAAACTTCAGTTTTTAGAGATTTACCTCTGAAAAACGCACGTTTCGCAGCCCAAAGGGCGAGAAACTGCAAAGGAACCTCTAAAAACAACCGGTTTTTAGAGGTTCCCTATAATAAAAATGCGAGCTAGTATACCATGAACAGAAGTCTTACCAGCCGGGCGCAGCGCATCCTTTCCATGGATGCCCAGATTGAAGCCCGCAAAAATAATGCGGACGAGCTGCTGCCGGAACATATAATAATCGCCCTGCTTAATGAGGGGCGTGGTACGGCCTGCAAGGCCCTGCTTTTCCTTGGCATAGACCTTAGGGAATTTCGGGAAAGCCTTGAACAATGCCTGCCCCGGATTCGCAGCGCCGCTTATACAATAGGAACTATCGCGTTGATTCCCGGCGATCTGCCCCCGGCAAAGCGGACGCGGCAGCTTCTGGAAAACGCCGCAGAAGAAGCCCGGATACTGGGCAGGGACTATATCGGCACGGAGCATCTCCTTTTTGCCGCCATGAAGGAACATAGTATGCCGGTACGGAATTATCTTTCCTTCCGGGCTGTGGATATAGAGATGCTCCGGGCGGCGGTGGAAACCACGGTACAGCCTGTCAGAACCAGCCGGGAAACTGCCGCCAGGGTAAAGCCTGCCGTATATCCGGTGCTAACGCCGGTACTGGACGAATTCTCCAGGGATTTAACTGCCATGGCAAAACAGGGGAAGCTTGACCCCGTTATTGGCCGGGAGCGGGAAATACAGCGGGCTATGCGTATCCTTGCCCGGCGGACAAAGAACAACCCCATCCTGGTGGGGGAAAGTGGAGTGGGAAAAACCGCCATTGTGGAAGGGCTGGCCCTGTACTTTACCGGTAAGGATGTCCAGGCAGGAGCCCCGCAGGGAATGGCTGCCCCGAAAGGAACAGGCGCTCCGCATATTCTTCCGGAAGCCTTTACCGGAAAGCGTATACTCCTCCTTGACATGGGGCAGATTGTGGCGGGAACCAAGTACCGGGGCGAGTTTGAGGAACGGATCAAAAAAATCATGAAGGAAATTTCCCAGGCGGGGAATGTTATCCTTTTTATAGATGAGATTCATACGCTTATCGGGGCCGGCGGGGCGGAAGGAACCGTGGATGCGTCCAATATGCTAAAGCCCGCCCTCTCCAGGGGGGAAATACAGTGTATTGGGGCCACTACCCTTGCGGAGTACCGGAAATATTTTGAAAGAGACCCCGCACTGGAGCGCCGCTTCCAGCCAATCATGGTAGAAGAAACCGGGCCGGAAGAAACAGCGGACATACTCCGGGGCATTCAACGTCGTTACGAGGAACACCACCGGGTAGCTTTTAGCCCCCATGCGGTAGAGGCCGCCTCCCGCCTGGCCTGGCGTTATATTTCCGGCAGACATATGCCGGACAAAGCAATAGATGTGCTGGATGAAGCGGCTGCAATGAAAAAACTGGAACACAACAACTGTGAACCGGAAGATTTATCCGGCATAGAACGGGAGATACTGCAGCTCTCTGAAAGAAAAACCGCCATGGTCAACACCCAGAACTATGAAATGGCGGCAGCCCTGCGGGATCAGGTAGGCCATCTGCGGCAGCGGCTGGAACAGGTACGCATTTCATGGGAAAGCAGCGAACAGCCCATACCGGTAGAGGAGGCGGACGTACGCCGGGTTGTTTCAGAGATGACCGGCATACCCCTTTCCCGGCTTGATGAAAGTGAGTCCCGCCGGCTCCTCCACATTGAGGAGGAACTGCACAAAACCGTGGTAGGCCAGGACGAGGCCGTGCGGCGAGTAAGCCAGGCAGTGCGCCGATCCCGTGCAGGAATCGCCCCCTCCTCCCGGCCCCTGGGTTCATTCATATTTCTGGGACCCACGGGAGTTGGAAAAACCCTCCTTGCAAAAGCGCTGGCGGAATATCTCTTTGGTTCCGTTGATGCCCTGGTACGGATCGATATGTCCGATTATATGGAAAAACACAACTCCTCCCGGCTTACCGGTTCGCCGCCCGGCTATGTGGGTTATGAGGAAGGAGGCGTCCTTACCGAGCAGATACGGCGCAACCCTTACCGGGTAATCCTTTTTGATGAAATTGAAAAAGCCCATCGGGATGTGTTTAACCTTCTTTTGCAGGTGCTGGAAGAAGGAGAATTAAAAGACAATCTGGGCCACACGGTAAATTTTAAGGATACGGTGATCATTATGACCAGCAATGCCGGAGCGCGGGAAATTTCCCGTGATGCCAGGCTGGGTTTTTCCGCCGAATCCGGACTTATGAATACCGGGGAAATAGAAGCGGCGGCCCTTTCGGAACTGCGGCGGCTCTTTAACCCCGAATTCCTTAACCGGGTGGATGATGTAATCGTTTTTACGTCCCTTTCACAACGGGAAGTGGAAAAAATCCTTGATATACAGCTTGCGGACCTTTCCGCCCGGCTTTCGGAACAGGATTATTCCCTTCTGGTTACCCCCGCTGTCCGCCGCATCCTTATTAACAAAGGCTGGGATCCCAAATATGGCGGACGGCCTCTGCGCCGGGCGGTTCAGAAAGAGCTGGAAGACACTATAGCGCTGTTGATTTTGGAAGGAAACTACCCCGCCGGAACGATCTTTACCGCAGAAGGCAGAAACGGCAAAATCAGCCTTAAAGCAAAACAGGAAAAACCTACAAATACACAGCCAAGGGCAGAGGAAACGGAAGATATTTACACTTTAACCGCTAAAGAGGGCGGCGGAGTAATGCTTTAGACCTAAGGAATCTCTAAAAACTTCAGTTTTTAGAGATTTACCGCTAAAAAACGCACGTTTCGCAGCCCAAAGGGCGAGAAACCGCAAAGGAACCTCTAAAAACAACCGGTTTTTAGAGGTTCCCCTTATTTATACTGCTGAGCAATTTCCCTGAACAAACCCTCAACCTGCACAAGCGCATCGGTTAGAATAGGATCGAACTGAGTGCCTCTTCCCTCGGTAATGATTTTAAGGGCTTCCTCGTAAGACATGGCGGATTTGTATACGCGGGCGCAGACCAAAGCATCGTAAACATCTGAAAGGGCGGCAAGCCGCGCCGCCAGGGGTATATTTGTCCCAGCCAGGCCGCGGGGGTAACCCTTTCCGTCCCAGCGTTCGTGGTGGTTGTAGCAAATATCTTCGCAATGTTTCAGGTATAGGGAAGAATTAACATCCCCCAATTCCGCGATAATTTCCTTGCCATGGGTAGTGTGGGTCTTCATAATATTGTATTCATCCGCATCCAGCTTGCCCGGCTTAAGGAGTATACGATCCGGAATGGCAATCTTCCCCACATCGTGAAGGGCCATAGCCTTTACGATCATATCCGGTTCCAGTTTGTGCAGAGTGTCAGTATATTCCACTATACTGGTACTAATAAGGTATTCTATCAATGCCTCTACATAAAGCTGGGTTCTTTTAACGTGTTCGCCGGATTCCAAATCCCGGTGCTCAATAACATTTGCCAGCCCCTGCAGCGCATTGTCCAGAGTTTTGGTTGCCTCTGCGGTTTTTTTTGCTACCATGACTTCAAGGTTGTCGCTGTAGTTTTTAAGTTCAATCTGGTTTCTTACTCTAAGCTGGACAATCTCCGGCTTAAAGGGCTTGGAAATAAAATCAACTGCCCCGGCGGCCAAAAGCTCAATCTCCGAATCTTCCTCTGCGGTTATAAAAATAACCGGAATTCGCTTTAAGTTTGCGTCCGCTTTGACACGCTCGAACATCTCCTGACCGGACATTATAGGCATATTCAGGTCCAGAAGAATAATCTTGGGATGCACCGGCGTGGCTTTTAGTATTTCCAGCGCCGCCTTGCCGTTTTCTGCGGTTAATATCAGGTAATCGTCCTTGAGTATTTCTTCCAGAATAAGGCGGTTTGCCTCTGCATCGTCAACCACTAAAACAGTGGGGGGAGCGCTTAGATTAGGCATTTTCTGCTATTACCTTTTCTACTGCCGGTAAAGTAGCTGCAAAAGAAGCCTTGACTGCTTCTATAACTTGGGGCTCTACGGATTTTGCCTTGATCCGGACTTCCAGATCAACAATCTTTTCATTAAAGTCCTTGATGGAAAGATTGGCGCTTATGCCCTTGATTGTATGAGCCAGTTCCTGGGCTTCTTCATAATTGCCTGCTTCAATAGCGGTAAAGATTGGTTCGATTTTGGTTTCGTTACAAAACTTACCCAAAAGTTTGGCATAGAGTTTTGCATTATTCATAACCCGTTTTTTTCCGTCTTCCTGATCGATATAGACAACATCTGCCACAAGAAACCTCCAGTCATATAAAGTATAACCCACTCCATGATGGCCGTCTAGGGCTTTCCGGTTACGCGAGAATATTTTTTAACACTAACAAACACTGGGAACCTCTAAAAATTGAAGTTTTTAGAGGTTCCCGCTGATTAGCCTGACGCTAATCAGCGCTTCCTCATCAGGGCGGACCCTAATTACCAGTTACCGCCGGGGCCTCCGCTTCGGCGGGGTTTGTCCATTGCTTCATTTACCTTGAGCGCACGGCCTTCAAATTCCTTGCCGTGAGTTCCGGTAATGGCAGCAGCAGCCTCTTCGTCGGTAGACATTTCTACAAAGCCAAATCCCTTGGAGTTACCCGAATCCCGATCACTGATGATCTTGACGGATGCCACAGTACCAAAACCGGAAAACAGGTTACGAAGCCCGTCTTCTGTGGTGCGGTACGAAAGATTACCGACATACAATTTCTTAGTCATTGAAAAGATTCCTTCTCCCGAATGATTTTACCTTCGCTTACGCTTGCGGTAAAATCCAACAGCCTTCGGGCAAGCCATATATAGGCCTTAATAAAACCAGCCTATTGTACAATACCCTATTCTAGGCTTGCCGTCAAGTAACATTTAGTTTAATATATTGTTATGTCTCCCGTAAGGGTTTTTGGAACTGTAATTGTCTTGTTATTGGGGGCCGTTGCCCCAGGCATTTGTCAAGATGGGACCAATCAAGGGTGGGTGCCCCAGACAAGCTGGGGGTCCCAGCAAAACCGGGGGGAACAGGTAATGCGGGCGTATGCCGCCGCTTTTCCCCAGGCAATAGCCTGGGTGGAGTACCGGGAGGGCGATTGGGCGGTGTTGCTGCGGGGTAAATGGTTTTACTATGCTGAAGGCCGCCTTCTTCCGGAAGATCAGCGGGAAAAGGCCGAATCCTGGGCGCGCCAGTCCTTTTATACCTATCCGGCAGAGCTCTCCCCGTGGAAAGAGCCGGAAGGGGAGCAGGCGGAGCGGCTTGGGAATGTACTGGCAAACCGTAAGGCCAATCCGCCCCGGCGGAACCCGGACTTTTACGATACCCTCTGGCAGTCTCATACCAGAGCGGAGTCCGTTGCCAATCAGGTACAAATTAGCTTTTTAGGGAAAAGTTTTTCTGTTCATCGGGAACTGGAGGGGCGGTTGAAAAAGATAGATACCCTTATCCGGCAAGCGGCAAAGGCCGATCCGGCAGTGCAGGCCTATATTGACGAAATTGGTTCCATTGGTGCCTGGAATTGGCGTAATGTGGCCGTCACGGCAAGCCGGAGCTACCATTCCTACGGAGCCGCCGTGGACATACTGCCCAAAAATTTGAAGGGTATGGCAACCTACTGGCAATGGGAGGCGGATAAAAACCCCGAATGGTATAAAATCTCCTACGCCAAGCGGTATCACCCGCCTCCGGCAGTGGTGAAAGTTTTTGAACAGTACGGGTTTTGTTGGGGCGGTAAGTGGGCTCTATTTGACACAATGCACTTTGAGTACCGGCCGGAAATTATGGCACTTAGCGGAATGAAGGTGGAAAACTAAAAATGAAACAAGGCATGGTAAGCCGCAAGGCGGGATTATTAACGGTTTTTTTCTTGCTCTTCTTTTTTACTGCATTTAATGTCTTTGCGCTGGGGAGAAAAGAAAAAAATGCCGCCAATAATCACGCGGGATCAGGCGGGAAAAACACAACAACTCTAATAGGACGGATTCAAGTGTATGGCAATGAACCGCATACATTTGTGGGAATAGTTGATGAGCATGATGTTGCATATTCGATACATCCCCCCAATGAAGAAGCGGAACTATGGAAGCTTCAGGGGTATTTAATCGAATTCACCGTGATCTTTCTGGACAAACCGCAGGGTAATGCCGGTCTGATATTGGGAAGAACCCTGACGCTTATTGACTGGAAAGTGCTAAATTAAAATACCACTGGCTTTTTCCCGATTGAATCAATCAGTACCTCAGGGAACCACTCCCTAATTTTGAGTGCTAAAATAGATGGTAAAGGGCGGTGAAGCATGGCGGTTTACGGTGCGGCCTGGCACATATTCACGAGGTATGAATTCCATACGCAGCCCCTGATTGTCCAGGGTATAAGCAAAGATCAGCGATGCGCCGCTCCCGCTTACCGCATTAAAACGCAGTGCCATGGCTCCGGTATAGCGGTCAGCCATTTCTCCGGTAAGGGTATAATCCATATCCACCCTTCCGCTTCCGATTATGGAATCGGAAAGCATCCCCTCCGGAAGGGTCTCTATTCCGTCCCAGGCAAAGCTTCCATTAGGTTTTAGGCTCAGCGTACCGTAATTAGCGCTGTTGAACCCCGGCCCCCGGTTATACAGGGCCTGAAATTTGTTCTGTCGCTTTTCCTTTTCCTGGTTTACAATATTTTCCACTGATACCGGAAGGGTAACAAAGGTTTCCGACTGGCTTGTTTTGTTTGAATCTTCCCACCGGGCTTCCAACGTAGATTCGGAACGGAGCGTTACGACCAGGGGCGTACCCTCAAAAATCCAGGTACGATCAGCAGTTTTTGTGATCTTCCGGTAGGAGAATTCCTCCTCCCCCTTTTCCAGGCGGATTCGTGCCTTGTTGTCAGAGATTCCTGCCATAAAGGAATAGTTTTTGGAAAGGATGTCCAGATTAAGGCGGCCTGAATTGATCATAATCCCATAAGATTCAGGATACCAAATCCGGCCAAGAACCAGCTCCAGGTCCTTATCTTCACTTGTTCCTGTCCGGGCCCCCGCAGTCCCCGTAGGCCTAGCGGTATGTTCAAACATCCGCAGCCGGTAAGAAAAACAATAGCCCGTGCTGCCGCTATAGGTGAGTACCTTAAACCAGTCCCCCTCCAGCGGAGTTCCGGTAGTGCTAATTGCCTCTACCCCTGGGGCTTTTTCCAGGATTTTGATGATTTCACCTTCTTTAAGACGGTAGGTACGGCGTCCGTTATTTTCCGGCTTGTCCCGAATAGGAAGCCCGTCCTGCATGGTTTCCGCATAGACAACGGCATATTCGGCAAAGGCGGCAGCGTACTTTTTTGCCTTCTGTTTGGAGCTAAAAAATTCCAGATGGGGCAGGGGAACCAGGGCAAACTGCCTGTCTTCAGGCATATTCTCATCTTTATATTCATCGGGTATGATGGTAATCCAGGCCTGCTCAATATTTGAACGAATCTGAACGGGAAGTACCGTTCCCGAAGGAATTTCCGGATCGTCAATACCCCATAAAAGAACCCCCCAGCCGGCATTTTTTTGGGAACAAGCGGCAAGAGAAAATAGAACAAAAACAGCGAATATTAAGCAAGAGAATTTATTTAGTCTCCCCATAGTGGTAGTTTACTCAAGAAGGCCGAAAATAGCTAGAGGGGGGAAGTGCCGGAAGGCCGGTTATCATCTGCTTGACACTATGCTCCTTTTACGATATAAAGAAAATTCATATTTTTTTTAAGGATTTACCGATGTATGCTTTAGTTGAATTTAAGGGTCGGCAGTACAAGGCCGAAAAGGGCGCCCTCCTGAAGGTTGACAAGATTGACGCTGAACCGGGAGCAAAACTTGCTATAGATTCGGTGCTGCTCCTTTCCGACGGAGAGGCGGGTGTAAAGGTGGGTTCTCCCTATGTAGCAGGGGCCAGGGTGGACGCGGTGGTGGAAAGCCACGCAAAAGACAAGAAAATCATTGTTTTTAAGTATAAACCCAAGAAAGACTACCGGCGCAAGCAGGGGCACCGCCAGCAGTACTCAATTATCAAAATTGAGGATATTGCCGGAGCTTAGGGTGATTTCCATTACTGTAGTTTTGGACGACTCCGGGCTGCTAAAAAACTGCGATGTCCGGGGGCACGCCGGGGCGGGAACACAGGGGCTGGACATTGTTTGCGCCGCCGTTTCTGTGCTTACCAGGACAGCCCTTGCAACCCTTTCCGGCAGGGAGGGGCTTACAGTCCAGGGCGAAGCTTCCCGGCGGGGGGTTTTTACCCTAAAAACGCAAGCCCTGAACGAAACGGGGTGGGCTTATCTTTACGCTGTCGGAAACTTTCTGATAGAAGGCTTAAAATCGGTGGCAAAGGAATACCCCCAAAATTGTACTATGAAGATTACGAAGGAACGGAGGAGCTAATATGGCCAGGAAACGCGGCGGAAGCGGAGCAAAAAACGGACGGGATTCAAATCCCCAATATTTAGGTGTCAAGGCTTCCGGAGGAAGCATAGTAAAGGCCGGGACGGTTATAGTCCGGCAGCGGGGTACAAAAATTCATCCCGGCCCCAATGTAGGCTGCGGCGGCGATTATACCCTTTTTGCACTTACAGACGGAAAAGTATCTTTTACCCAGCGCAGGGGCCGCAAATTGGCGGCTGTTGTTGCGGAATAGCCGACAAATCCCCCATGTACCTGTACGAAAAAGTGGAGGAATTGCGGTAATAGAGCGGGCATTTTCCGGGTGTCAAGCGCTGTTTTTTGAGTAAACTGAACTGTAGATTACCCGCGAGTGGGCGCCTGACGAGTGACTTGACTCATTTTTTCATTTATGGCATAGTGGGGCAATGAATACGGTATTTATTAAGCCTGACAAGGTTGAACGGAAGTGGTTTGTTATAGATGCTGAAGGCAAGGTTTTGGGCCGGGTGGCAGCCAAAGCCGCTTCCATTGTCCGGGGCAAGGAAAAAGCTATTTTCGCCCCTCATCAGGAAGTTGGGGACTATGTAGTGATCGTTAATGCCGATAAGGCTGTTTTGACAGGCCGGAAACCGGTGCAAAAGCTCTATTACCACCACACCGGTTATGTGGGAGGGCTAAAATCGATTAATTATGAAAAACTCGCCGCCAGGCATCCTGAATCGCCCCTGGAACTTGCGGTTAAAGGTATGCTTCCCAAGGGCCCGCTGGGCAGGAAGCTTCTAAAAAATGTTAAGGTCTATGCGGGATCAAAGCACCCCCATGAGGCTCAGAATCCACAGCCCATTAATCTGTAAGAGGTAGTTTGTGATAAAGAATCTTGGAATTGGCACAGGAAGAAGAAAAACTTCTGTTGCAAGGGTTTATGTCCGCAGCGGAGCGGGAAAGATCACGGTAAACGGCAAGGAATTGGCCCAGTACTTTCCCCAGGGTGAACACGTAATGATGGTTCGCCAGCCTTTGGTAGTAACTGACAGTGAAAGCAAGTTTGATGTGCTTATCAATGTATACGGCGGGGGTTCCAACGGCCAGGCCGGAGCCTGCCGTCATGGTTTAGCGCGGGCGCTTTGCCAGGTGGATGAGGGAAATACGGTTTCCCTGCGGAATAACGGCTTCCTTACCCGCGATCCCCGGATGGTAGAACGGAAAAAGTACGGTCAGCGGGGAGCGCGGCGCCGCTTCCAGTTTAGCAAGCGCTAGGCGGTATATTGGGGCGTGCGGTGGCCGGAAAAACCCTTACCGTTGAATCGGTGGAGCCCGGCCATGGTACGCTTAAACTGACACTTAACGATGGTTCTGTTGTAACGATTGGTACAGCGTATCTGCCTCCGGAATTGCCGGAGGCTTTTTTTTGCCCCGGAGCGATCATTGCGGACGAGAAGGGAAATGCCCTTGACTGTGCCGCCGCCTGCCTTGCCGCAGAACAGGCCGCCCTGCGTCTTGTTGCCCGTGCGGAGCAATGTACTGCGGGACTGTCCCGCAAACTGCAGCGGCGCAAGCACGAGCCGGATGCCGTCCGCTTTGTGCTTGACCGCCTTACGGAGCTTGGCCTGGTAAACGATGCCCGCTATGCGGAGCTTTGGCTGAAACCCCGGATAAGCCGGGGCAGTAAAGGCCCCCGTATGCTTTTGGCGGCGCTGCAACACCGGGGCATAGACCGGAAAACTGCGGGAGCGGCCATGGATGCCTCCCTTACGCCGGATGCGGAGGCGGCCCTGCTCCGGCGCTGCCTTGGCAAATCCGCAAACGCCCTGCCAAAAACCAATGCTTTGAAAAGAGAATACGGGGAACAGGACGAAAAAAGGCAGTGCCGGATGTTTCTTAAAGCGGAAGGGTTTTCCGCCGCCGCCATAGAAGAATATGAGGACAGTTTATGAGGATTTACAGCCTCACTTTGTTAACCCATAGCCAAAAGGATACAATACTTCGCCGTTTATGGTTTTGCGCCAGGTGTACGGCGTCCGGCCTGTAAAATTGCGGTTCCCAAACAGCACGTCCGCGATGCCGCCGCCTTCACTGCCCGGCAGCCACGCCGCGATAAATGTGTCCCAGTGTTGATATTCATCGCCAACTGTCATGGGCCGGCCTGACAGCATAATAACGATCACCGTGCAATTGTAGCCGTAGGTTTCCCGCAGCATATCCAAATCTCTTGAGCGAATATTGATCTGGCTGGACCGGTCGCCATCTGTTTCCGCATAAGGGTCCTCTCCAATTACTGCTATCACAGCGTCAAAGGTTCCATCCGCCTTCCCGTTCTCCGCGTAAGTAATCGCCGCCTTGCCTTTGACTGCGCTCTGTATGCCTTCCAGCACTGTCGTACCATTTGTAATGGGGCCGTGCATACCCTGCCAACTGATCGTCCACCCGCCGCATTGCATACCTATATCATTTGCGCCCTGCCCCGCTACCAGAATACGCTTACAGGACGGAAGTTTTGCGATAACATTATTTTCATTCCGTAACAGCACAAGCGAGTCAGAAACCAGCGCCCGCGCCGCCGCCCGGTTCGGCTCAGTGCCGATTTTGCCGGCCTGTTTTGTCAATGGCGCGTCAAACAAGCCTATGCGCTGTTTGAACCGGAGTATGCGCAGCACCGCATCGTCAATACGCGCCATTGGAACGGTTTTTTCGTTAACCAGTTCCTGCAAATTTTTGATAAAATTTACCCAACTGCTCCGTCCGTTGGTGGCCATAACCATGTCAACGCCCGC
>JAITCP010000162.1 GCA_031283025.1 Spirochaetaceae bacterium
TGATGAAACGCTTATGGGCCCCTTTATCCAACATACCGCAGAAGTTGATCCGGGTAATTCCGGCGGCCCTCTTCTGGTAGTCCAGCAAAATGCGGTAACCGGATATGCCGTAGCGGGCGTCAATACGCTAAAAGCTTATAGAAGGCAGGCGGCAAACTATGCCATTCCGGTAAATACTGTACAGGCCTTTATCAACGATGCCCTGAATCCAAAACCGGAAACTTACAGAGCGGCCCTGGACAAGCGGCTTGCCGTGTTTGTAGAAGGGCTGGGAGGCAGCAAAGCGGCGTACCCCCATATTGCAGAATATCTTTCATCCGCCTGTGTTGGGGAAAATGCCGAATATGCCATAGAAGAAATGTACGACAAGGGTAATTCTTCAGTCCGGCGGGCCTTTATTGACAAGTGCGAAGACAGCGTAGTGGGCGCAATGGGTTATGCCGTGGCATGGACGATAGAAAACAGCATCCGGAGCCAGGGGGCGATCAGGACTTCCATAAAGGACGTAACCGGCGCAGGTGAAGAATATACCGTGGTCTTTACCATAAACAACAAAGACCACAGTTCCAGATGGGTACGGGAATACGGTAACTGGCGGATCAGAAGTTTTGGTACGGTGGCCTCCGGAGATAAAACGCTGCTCGATAAAAAACAAGCCAGAAGGGAAGCGGCGGAAAAACTGCGGATTGGCGACAATGTTCATGTAGAAGCCGGATATGCTTACCTTTTTGATAAGGCTCCTGCGGCCATGTACCTTTCCGTTGACTATAGGGGATTTATGGGCGCAAAAATGTACTATGCGGGGTCCGATTTCTGGAGCTTTGGAGGCTTTGTCGGAACCCGCGGCGGCTTTGCCGCTGGGAATTTTGGCTTAATGCCCTATGCCCGGTTCGGTTTTGATTACCAGAGTGATAAGGGATATGACGATTATGCAGCAAAGGAATTTGCCGCCGGCTTTCCTCTTGCGATCATGGCACAGGCCGGGATCAAAGTAACCAGTACCTATGTGCCCGGCCTCTTTGCAGGAGCGGCTTTCCAGTACAATATATTCAACATGAGCGATTACAACAACGCTATGAAACGGGCGCTGAGCATTACCGCAGGTTATGCCTTCTAGCATTTACAGCGTTTACGGTAATTTTATCTTTCCAAAAGGGGCCCTTAATCTTTTTAAGGATCCCTTTTTGTATAAGCGCCTTTAGCGCTTCCTTTGCTTCTTCCGCTGACCAATGTACTGTTTCCGACTCTGCCAGTATCCGCGCTGCTTCATTCACCGTGTAGGAACGGCGGTTCCGGCTGAAAAAATTCTCCAGGCTTCGTTCTTCCCTAAGCTCCGTCCTGCTTTGCCCCGAACAAACATCGCAGCACTGTTTTTCCGGTTTGTCGCCGTTTCCTTCATAATTCAACAGGCGGAGCAGCGCTTCCCGGCGGCATAGCGAATGATCCCGTGCATAGGCAAGAAGCTGCTCCACCCGCGTCTTGTCCTGCGCCGTTTTGGCCAACGCAAGCCGGGCAGCGTCCTCCGGCCCCCAAAGGAGAACCGCACGGGACTGCCCTCCGTCCCGCCCTGCCCTCCCCGATTCCTGGAGGTACGCCTCCACTGACGGAGGGCAATCCCGGTGTATCACTGTCCGAATATCCGCCTTATCAACTCCAAGGCCGAACGCGCAGGTGCTGACCAACACCGCTTCCGCATTATGGAGATACCACGTCTCCAGTTCCTTTTTTTCATCACGGCTAAGACCTGCATGGTAAAAGCGCACTTCCCCCGCCCAGGAAACTCCTTCCTCCGCCAGACGGTTCCTAAGATACCGGGCAAGATGTTCAGTACCGGGCCGCGACGAACAAAACACAATGGCCGGCCTAAAGTTTGCCAGGAGCAAATCCCGTACCGCCAAATCCTTAAGTATGCACCCCAGGGCGGCGTATTCAATATTGGGCCTGTCCGGATTACCTGTGATCCTGTGGGCGCCGTTTTCACCAAAGATGTACTTTTCTATTTTTTCCAGTACCGGAGCGGAAGCGGTGGCGGTAAAAGCCGTTACCAGGGGCGATTGTACCGCTTCCAGAATGGAATGTATTTCCAGGTACGACGGGCGGAAACTTTCCCCCCACTCGCTCACACAGTGGGCTTCATCAATCACTGTGTGAACTATCCCCAACCCGGAAAGTTTTTCTTTTACACGGGGGCTTATCAGCACCTCCGGGTTGGCGATAATGAATTTACTTTCACCGGAACGGAGTTTTTTCCAGATCGCTTCCCGCTCTTCTTCAGTCTGGCCGCCCCGAATCAGCACCGGGGAAAATCCCTTTTCCGTTAAGCGCCGTTCCTGATCCGCCATAAGGGAAAGTATGGGATAGATCACCAGGGTAGGGCCGGAAAACAGCATGGCGGGCAGTTGAAAACAAAGGGACTTTCCCGCCCCGGTAGGGAGGATCACAATCTGCCGCCCCAGGCTTGCCCCGTCTTCAAATGAGATGTCCGCTAATGGGCCGTGATCTAATGCGGCCCCCTCCGCAATGCTGTCTGCATCATCATCAAGCGCTCTTTCCGGCACGGCGCTATCCGGTTCTGCATTATCCTGTGCGGCATCTTCCGGCCCATCCGGCCATTGTACCTCAATGCCCGCCGCCAGAGCCGCTTCAATCATGTTGGCAATGACCAGCCGCTGGTAGGGGAACAGGTAGGACAGGCCAAAAAGCCGTTTTACCGCATTACTTAAGGGATCGCAAGAATTGTATTCCATTTCCGCCTCCATCCCTTATAAAGGCAAAGAGTTGCAGGGCGCTTTAGTAAGCCTTTCCCAAAATTTGTTATTCTGGAGCTGCATCAAATCTCATTTTTTTGCTAAAATTGTGCAAGCAACAGAGGTGTGATTTTGGGTTTATGGGAAATTATGGTAATCGCAGTGAGCCTGTCAATGGACGCTTTTGCCATCTCAATAACGTATGGTTTATCAATTAAAAACCCAAAAATTACAGAAATTTTTATTCCCGGTCTTTATTTTGGTTTTTTTCAGGCTCTTATGCCGCTTGCAGGCTTTTTTGCCGGGACTTATTTTGCAAAAAGCATACAGTTTTTGGATCATTGGGTCGCATTTGCGCTGCTAGGTTTTATTGGCGGGAAAATGATAAAAGACAGTTTTTCTCAAGACAAAGAAGAACCGGATAAAGCTCAGTTCCAACATACAAAAATGCTGTTATTGGCAATAGCAACAAGCATAGACGCACTGGCGGCAGGGATAACGTTCGCCTTTTTTGAAATAAACATTTTCACGGCAATTTTGATAATCGGCCTTACAACATTTTGTATTTCAACAGTTGGCGTAAAAGTTGGCAATATATTCGGAGGAAGATTCAAATCCAAGGCTGAATTTGCCGGAGGCGCTGTTCTGATAATACTCGGTCTAAAGATATTAATTGAACATTTGTTTCTTACATAAGGGAGTACCCCTCCGTGTAAGGCCTTCCGGAATGAAACTATGTAAAGGGAATCTCTAAAAACCTCGGTTTTTAGAGATTTACCGCTTAAAAACGCACGTTTCGTAGCCCAAAGGGCGAAAAACTGCAAAGGAACCTCTAAAAACAACCGGTTTTTAGAGGTTCCCTTACCCTAATTCCCCGGCGGTCTCGTAAATTGTCCGGTAAACCCCCGGAATATCCTCTTCTTCCACCGCCGCAAAAGTTACCCGCAGGTATTCGCTGCCCAAGGCTATGGTACCGATCCCCTTTTTAAGCAGGGCCTGCCGCAGAGCCTCTCCGTTGCCTGATTTACAGCGGAAACTCATAAAGTAGCCGGAATTAAAGGGCAGCGCTTCCAGCGTTGCCGGAGGCTGGTTTTCTTCAATAAAACGCTTTACCGCCTGGTAGCGCCGCAGAAGCAGCGTAAAAAAAACCTCTTTGTCTGCGGCGGTGGAAGGATCATCCCAGGTTTTTAAGGTCAGGTACTGAGCCGGCGTATTGGCGCAGGAAACGGAAGACCGTATCGCTCCCATCAGCTTTTTTTCCAGAGCTTCCCGGGCTTGTAAAGACAAGCCGCCGGTGCCAAAACTGATAAAAGCGGTCCGCAAACCCCAGACATAGTCTTCTTTGGTTGGGCCGTCAATTTTTACCGCCAATACCCTGTCGTGAAGTTTTGCAAAACGGCTAAAGAGTGTCTCTTTTGCAATATAATCTTCATAAAAAAGGCCAAAATACGCATCGTCACAGATTACCAGTACATAGGCGCCGGAAACGGCAATTTCCTTTATCAGAGCGATCAGGGCGTCTATTTCGGATACAACGGGGGTGTAACCGGAAGGATTGTGGGGGAAATTTAGGATAATCCGCACCGCCCCGGAAGCGGCTTCCTCCTTCAAGGCTTTTTCAAAGGCCGCCAGATCAAGGCCCTTGCCCTTAAACAGGGGTATCCCCCTCAAAGCCGCTCCCCGGCGTTCGGCAAAGATAAGGCTGTAGTTGTCCCAAGAAGGTTCCCCCGCCAGCATTACCTGGCCTTCGTCAAGAAAAAGGTCAGCAATGAAAGAAAGTCCCGCAGTAATTCCCGGTACTACCACAGGCAGTGTAAAATCGTCTTCCTTTAAGGAAGGATTTTTCCGGAGCAAGCCCTCTTTCCAGGCTTTGCGAAAAATCTCCACCCCGGCTGTAGGGGCATAAACCACCGCTTCTTCCGGCGCTAGGCCGGGAAATTGCCCTTTCAGAGCAGAAAGATACAGGGGTTTCCCCCCATGAAAGGCCATGCCAAGGGTAGCGTTAATTTTGGCAGTTTTTTTCGCTTCCGTAGACTGGGCAATAATCCCACGGGGGAAAAAAAGCCTGCGCCCCAGGGCAGACAATAACGGCCCGGCAGAACTGTTTTCCAGCGCCGAGTTAAGTTCTTTAGCAAGTTGATCCATGATTGTAACCTTACCCCATTTTGAGATGTTTTAACAAGATGGACTTTGGGCAAATTTTGGATCAGTGGGATAAACACTCCGGTCCGGTTTATGATAAAGATGCAGAACTCGCGGTTCGTACCGAATCCTCCGCTTCCCGGCGCAGGAGGCTGCTCCGCAAAAGCCCCGATGCCTCCATAGACCTGCACGGCCTTACCAGAGACGAAGCGTGGAATACCCTGGATTCTTTTTTCAACGATGCCAACAATAAGGGGCTGGAAAAACTTCTGATTATTCACGGCAAAGGCAATCACACCGTTTCAGACGGTCAAGATGCGGTTTTGAAAAAAACGGTGCGGGACTTTATAGAACGCTGCCCTTTTGCAGGAGAAAACGGCAATAGTAACGGGCCTACAGGAGGAACCGGCTCTACCTGGGTATTGTTAAAAATGAATGTTACCGTTCCCGGTAAATAATGCGGCCCCGGTTAAGATCATAGGGTGAAAGAGCGATGCGAACCCGGTCTCCGGGAACAATGCGTATATAATGCTTGCGCATTTTCCCTGAAAGATGGGCAAGGATCAGATGCCCGTTCTGATTGTCCAGTTCAATCCTGAACATGGTATTGGGAAGCGCTTCCCTAACCACCCCTTCTACTTCAATCGCTTCTTCTTTAGCCACATAAACTCCTATACACGCCGCGTAAGCGGCGAAGCTAATCGACCGTCCCCGCAAAACGGAGACGGGAACCCCTTTTGGGCGATACAAGATTTGAACTTGTGACCCCCACGATGTCAACGTGGTGCTCTAACCAACTGAGCTAACCGCCCCAGGGCCAGGCGCTGAGAAAATATTCCTGTACCCACAAATAACCGGCTAAGTTTGTCGGTGCGCTGCCGGTTAATTACGCTCTCTGACGGCTACGTTAATTTCGATCTTACCACAACCACCCAGATCCATGGGAACGATCAAGGCTTCTACTTCACGGTTGGATATTTCCATATTTTCCCCGGTAAACAGAGCCGGCGGGGTAAGATCGAATTTAAACCCCAAAGAATGTAATTTTGTGACTGCCTGGGCTGTGATCATATTGGCAAGCTCCGTAATGGTAGCTTTTGCCATTTCATCCAACTGGGTAAAGGTCTCTCCGTTCATAATACTAACAACCTTTAGGGCTGTTTCCTTGGACATATCAAAGAGAACCCGACCTTCTACGTCCCCAGCCAGACCTACCAGAGCAGCAACACCCATAATCGACATGGTTGTAGATTTAAGATAAAGATCTCCCCGTTTTACATCAGTCCCTAAAACTTCCTTTAAAACGGTAAATGCCGCTTCCACGAAGGGGTTAATATACTCAACTCTCATGCTTCACTCCTTATATTCCTATTTATCTTCTCACGTATGCAGTTACCGGCTGTTTTGCCGTGGAACGCCATTCAGTATCGGGTAATTCCTCATTCATCCCCAAAAACACCATGCCCTGAGGCTTGAGTTTTTCGGAAAACTCAGTAACCAGATGCGATTGATCCTCCAGTGGAATGAATGATAAAAGATCACGTGCCAGAATAATATCCAAATCCGGCAGGGAATTATCATTCGCAACATCATGGTATTCAAAAAGGATTGCATCTTTTATCTCCTGATTGAACGTGTACCCGCTGGTACCCCGTACCATGTGCGCCCGGCAATATTCAGGAACCTCATCCAGTTCAAAAACCATACTGGGCGCCTGGGAAATTGCCATAATATCACTGTCATTGGCCCAAATCTTAAAACGGGCGCCCGCATACTTGGTTTTTAATATACAGGCAAATGAATAAGTTTCATAGCCCTTTCCACAGCCTATATTCCACACATTAATGATAGCTGAATTTGCAACCGGAAGAGCAGCTTTTACCGCCAAAGCATAGTCTTCATCCCAAAAACCTTCTGAGGATGGGGAGGAGAACCGGGAAAGGTATTCATCCGCGTCCTGAACATTTTTAAGTTGATGCTCATCGCTCCTCCGTTCCTTGCTCCATTCAAGAAAGCGTTCTCTAAGCCATGTTTCGTTGATCGCACTAGGATAAAAACCCCGCAGAGCGGGAAGACTCTGCCGTATAAAGTCCAGGTCCGATTCTGCAGGGCCAACCGGTTTAGAAGAAATGGTTGTTTCCTGAATGGGACGGTTGTAAATGGGAGCGGCATCCGGCCGCCGGCCTTTGGCATCATCGTCCTTGTTAATGGAAAAGATACGAATCACGTCCAGAATGATATACAGGGCGCCTTCTTTTTCCACAACCCCGCTTATAAACTTGATATTGATGTCTCCAAAAATTGGATGCGGGGGCTGGATTGATTCAGTGCTAATCCCTATTACCTTGTCAATCTTGTCCACAATCGTACCATACACCCTGTCTTCTATTTGAAGGATCAGCATATTTTCCATGCTTTCTTCTTTTTTCTTGTGCACAGACAGATGAAAGAAAGAGCGAAGGTCAATAATGGGAATAATATCCCCCCGGAGGTTGTAAACCCCGCGGACATAGGATGCCGCATTGGGAACAAAGGTAAATTTGTCCGCCTTGGCGATTTCCTTGACATTCATAATGTCCACGCCATAATCCTTGCCGCCCAAAGAAAAGGTGATCATTTTAAAATCTACATTTTCCGCCCTTTCTTTTTGTTCCTGAATATCGGCGTTTAACTGCTCTAAATCACGTACTACAGCCATATTATACCCCTATTGTATTCCTTCGCGGAGACGGCGTTGTTCCATTTCTTTCCGCTGTCCCAGTTCTAACAACTGACTTACATCAATAATAAGGGATACTGAGCCATCCCCTAAAATAGAAGCCCCTGCAATGCCCGGCGAATTAGTAAACTGATCCCGCAGGGGTTTGATTACTACGTCTTCTTCCCCAATAAGGCTGTCTACCATAAAGCCCATTTTCTTTTCTGCCGTACCTACGATTACTATAAAACAATAATCGGTTTTTTCTTCGGTTTTTATGCCGAAAAGACGGTTAAGGCGGAGGAGGGAAATAACATCGCTTCTGATGTTAAATACCTCGTAATTATCTATAAATTTAATTTCCTTCGGGGTGATCCGCAGGCTTTCAATAACGCTGGTAATGGGAATTGAGTAAATTTCTTCACCCACCCGGACCAAAAGCCCCTGGATAATCGCCAAGGTAAGGGGAAGTTTGATGACAAACCGGGTACCCTTGCCCTTTTCGGAGGTAACCGTTACCAAACCGTTGAGTTTTTCTATAGAGCGGCGTACTACGTCAAGGCCAACCCCCCGGCCTGAAATACTGGTGATTTCTTTGGCGGTGGAGAACCCCGGTTCAAAAATAAGGTTAAAGGCTTCTACATCTGAAAGTATCTTGTTGGGGCTGATAATTCCCCGTTCTATGGCCTTTGCCTTGACAGCTTCTACATCTATACCCTTGCCGTCATCGCCAATCTCAATGATGATCATGTTTCCTTCATTGGAAGCTTTGAGGAGCACCGTCCCTTCTTCTGCCTTGCCTGCGGCCTTCCGTTCCTCAAGAGATTCTATGCCGTGGTCTACGGAATTCCGTACCGTGTGCATGATTGGATCCAAAAGATCATCTATAACGGACTTGTCAAGCTCGGTTTCTTCACCTTCAATAACCAAGTTGATCTTTTTGTTAAGGGTTTTGGAAAGATCCCGCACAAGCCGGGGGAAGCGGCTGAATATCTGGCTGATCGGCACCATGCGTATCCGCATGACCCCTTCCTGAAGTTCCCCGGTAATCCGGCCCAGATTCTGGCTGGTAGACCGGAATTTGCTTACATTGGTTTTCAGGTTTGTCTCAAACCCGTCAAAAAGGGTAAATATATCCCCGTATTGGTCCCCTATTTCCTTGCGTATATCCTTAATAGACCGGCCTTCTTGAATATTTTCCAGAAAACCCGGCAGGTTGTCAAAAAGATCCTTGATCTTTTCCCGGTAATCGGCTTCTATTCCATGCAGTTCGGCGAGCAACCCGTTAAACTGAATGCTGATCTGGTTAAAAGTGGCCTTGGTAATAACCGTTTCCGACACCAGATTAAGCAGATCGTCGATCCGCTTTGATTCTACCCGGAGTATGGACCCGGCTTCTTTCCCCGCCTTTCTTGAATCTTCCGTAGAAACACCGCCCTTTACAGGCGCTTGAGGGGGCTGACTTTTCTGGGGCTCAGGGGCCGAAACAGCCGGTTGGGGAGGAGTCTCAGCCGGGGCGGCGACTTTAGCCTGGGCTGGAGGCTGAGATGCCGCAGGCCGGGCTGCCGGAGAAGTTGCGGGCGCCGCCGCAGGCGCTGCTTGCACAGATGACGCAGCACGAAATAAACCTTTTCCGGTAGAAGCGGCAGTTTCACCGGAAGCCTGAACAGACTGTATATCCGTTATTTTTGAAGAAAGGGTAACATCCGGAATAGTCACGTATTTTGCAACCTCCTCTTTACTTCTATTTGTCGCAATATAGTAATTAACAATAGGGAAGAAAGTGTCTTCGTAAAGCTGTTCAAATTCGGGTATCGTCCTGAGTATGGTTCCCTGATTTTTAAGGGCAGCATAGCATTGGATGCCTCCCACGGTGTTCATCAGGCTGTTTTGGTCAAACTGGACAGAAACCTCAAAAATAGGTATATTCCCATCTACCGAATCCATTAACTCCTGGATATCCGCAGGGCTAAGACCGAATCCGGCAGAGGCGGAAGGCGCGGGAGTTGCTGCAACAGGCGGCGGGGCGGGCCTTGCCGGCGCTTTGGGGGCCGGGGCCGGCTTTGCACCGCCGGAAATAAGCGCGGTAAGCTGAGACTCCATCTGGGAAGTATCCCCCCGATAAACCGCCCCGTTCATCCGCTCTTCCAGCATTTCTTTAATAATATCAATTGCAGCCAAAAGGGCATCTACCACATCTTCAGTTACGGTGACTTTATTGCCACGAATGGCATCAAGTACATCCTCTACCAGATGGGTAAAGTGGGATAGTTCCGACATTTCAACCGTTGCAGACCCGCCCTTAAGGGTATGGGCCGCCCGGAATATTTCATCTACCGCGTCCTTATTACCGCCGTCATTCTCCAGAACCAGAATATTCTGTTCCAGTGTGTCAACCTGCATTTGGGCTTCGCTAAAGAAATCTTTTAATAATTCTTCATTATTAGGATCTAAATAATCACTCATAATATTATGTTCCTATAAATTTTCAATTATGTCAAGCCTATTCTTTCATAGACAGCCAGAAATATTGCTTTTAAGCCTCAAACTGTACATAGAGCCGCAGGTTTTCCAAAGCTTTATCTTTCCGTTCCATAAAAAGGCGTTTTTTATCGTCAAAAAGGTTATTTCCCGCTGTATCAATAGAAACAATGAGGGGGCCAAAATCCCTCACTTGCAGGCGCCACATTGCTTCACCCATGCCCAAGTCAAGCCAGTGTACCCCTTCTATGGCTGTAATCCAGGCGGCGGCCAGCACAGCACATCCCCCGGGAAAAACAGCGTGGATCGCCCCCAATCTGCGGCAGGCTTCGGCGGTTTTTGCCCCCATTCCCCCCTTGCCTATGATCAGCCTGGTTCCGGTTAGCTCCAGAAACTCCTCCTGGCAGCTTTCCATCCTCATACTGGTAGTAGGACCGGCGGATATAGCCTCCCATGAAGGGTTTTCCGGCGGAATTGCAGAAATTTTCCGCATAATCGGCCCGGCATGGTAGATTGCCAGCCCGGCCATTTCCAACGGAGGAGGGCAATTCCGGCCAAGTATACGCTGGTATACGGCATCCCGCCCGGTAACAAGGCGCCCGCTCAGGTAAACCAAGTCTCCAATACGGAGTTCCGCCAAGTCTGCGGTATTTATGGGGGTGGAAAGGTGTTTTTCCGTCATTGTTCCGCCTCCATGAGCCGGATTTTGCCAAGTCTTTTATGGGAAAGAACTTCATAGCTTAGATCGGGGCGGATCTCTATAAGAGAACGGCGATGTGCCCAACAGCCGGCGGAAAGGGCGGCGGCTAAAGTGGCGGTATGCCGGCCTGCCTGTTCAATATGAACCGCCAGAACGGAACTGTTCCCTGAAAGCCCTCCCGGCCCTATGCCGATGCTGTTAAAGGCTGTTTCAAGCTGTTTCTCCAGTTCTGCCGCCCTGGGATTGCTGTTCCGCTCCCCTATGGTACGGAGCAGGGCCTTTTTGGAGAGCTTTGCCGCCGTATCCGCCTGGCCGGCAAAGCCTATGCCCACCAGAAGCGGGGGGCACGAATTCACTCCATGGCTCACAATCCGGTCAAAAACCGCCTTAAGAGCCCCTTCATAGCCTTCCAGAGGCATAAAAACCTGTGCAAAACCGGGCAAACTGCATCCTCCCCCGGCCAGATAGGCATAAAGCCGCAATTTGTCCGAACCGGGAACCAATTCCCAGTCAACCCAGGGGATTCGCGTTCCCGTATTATCGCCGGTGTTTTTTTCGTCAAAACACTCCACCACATTGGGCCGAAGCGGGGTGGATGCGGTGGCCCGAATCACCCCCTCCCGCAGGCTATGTTCCAACTCAGCCAGATAGGGAAAGGCCGTCCCCGCCCGGACAAAAAACTGAACTACCCCCGTATCCTGGCAGCAGGGCTTTTCCAGTTTTTCCGCCATCGCCAGATTTTCAAACATAGCGTCATAAATCCGCCTGCCTACGGAGCCGGTTTCCCCTGCCCTGAGCTCCGTAAGGCGGGCGAGTACATCGTCACTAAGGTAAATGGAGGAAAGGGAGAGAAACCGGGCAATAATTGCGGCAAGACGTTCCGATTTAGTCATCCTCTATATAGAGATCGTCAAGGGTAAATACAATCCGGGCATTGTTGGTAACGGTTACCTCCCACTTAAAGTAAAGGTCCTCGTCTTCATCCTCGACACGAAAATCATAGACATTGGTCCTACTGAGAGGCTGGGAGAGCCTAACCGTTATATAATCTCCGTCTTCCAGGTAATCATCACCTAAAAGTTCATCGCCCCAATCGTCAGATTCGGAAGGACTGACAAAGATGTAGTAAATGGAAAAACCGGTATTATTGACAATTCTTATGGAAGGCAGGTTTTGTGCATAAAGGGCAAATGTCCCGGCAAATAGTAATAAACCTGCTAAAATAAACTTTTTCATTAAATCTCCTTTTCAACAAAATGCTGTTGAAGTTATTATAGCCAAAGTTGAATTTATTGTAAACAATCAAAAAATTGTGATAAACTGACTGTATGAAGCTGATTTTTTTAGGCCCTCCCGGAGCGGGCAAGGGTACGCTGGCCGCAAAAGCGGTGGAAATTGTCAAGGTTCCCCACATTAGTACGGGGAATATATTCCGGGCAGCTATTGCCGCCCAATCGCCCTTGGGTCTTAAGGTAAAGAGTATCCTGGATTCCGGCGCACTGGTGGATGATGCCACTACCATCGATCTGGTAAGAGAACGGCTTGCCCAGGCGGATGCCCTGCAAGGCTATATACTGGACGGCTTTCCCCGGACTATACCGCAGGCGGAGGCCCTGGCCGGCTTTTCCGGGCCGGACAAGGTGGTAAACTTTGACATTCCCGATACCGCTGTGGTGAAACGGCTGGGCGGACGGCGGACCTGCCGGCAATGCGGGGCGAATTTTCACGTTGTTTTTGGCCCGCCCAAGCAGGAAAATGTCTGCGATCATTGCGGGGGTGAACTCTATACCCGTGATGATGACCGGGAAGAAGCAATCAAGAAGCGCCTGGAGGTTTACCGGGAACAAACCGCCCCCCTTATCGGTTATTACCGGGACAAGGGCCTTTTAGCAGATGTGGATGCCCGGCCCGCAGTGGAAGCTGTACTGGAGAATTTCAGAAAAATATTATAAATAGCTGTTGACAAAAACGGCTAAAGATATATAATTAAAATATCCTAATTAGTCTAGGAAAATTTATAAGGAGTTGTTTATGAAGAAATTGGCTATTCTGGTAACCATTTTATTGGTTCAAGGTTTGGTCTATGCGCAAAATGCTGAAGTTTCATACAGCGTGCACATGGCCAATGTTGGTTGGGGGGGATATTCTTCCAATGGCGATACCGCCGGTACCGAAGGGCAAGGTCGGCAAATTGAGGCCATCAGGGTTCGTATTACCTCAGATATTACCGGAGGTATACGTTATGATGTTCATGCCGCAGACATTGGCTGGATAGGGTGGAAGTACGATAATGATATTGGCGGTACAACCGGGCAAGGTAGAAGGATTGAGGCAATTCGTGTACAACTTACCGGAAATTTGGCAAACAGCTTTGACGTACGCTATCAGGTTCATATGGCAGATGTCGGTTGGGGCGGCTGGTCGATGAATGGCGAAGATGCCGGGACTACTGGTCAAGCCCGCCAGGTGGAAGCAATTCAAATAGTACTTGTTCCGAAGGACAATGCCGATGCCTTTGAAAACATTCAATTCGAACCGGAATCTGCAGTACTAAGAGCCAGTGAAAAAGCTAAATTGGACAAGGCTGCTGAAATCCTCTCAAAGTACCCTGATAAGAAGATTCAAATAGGAGGGCATACCGCCTTGGCAGGAACCCCCGCCGGAAGGATTAGAGTTTCCCGGGAACGGGCCCAAGCTGTTGCGAATTATCTTTTGAGCATAAATGCCCTTACATCCGACCAAATCGTT
Source organism: Spirochaetaceae bacterium (assembly GCA_031283025.1). Lineage (GTDB taxonomy): Bacteria > Spirochaetota > Spirochaetia > Treponematales > Breznakiellaceae > WRIV01. The sequence goes on from JAITCP010000162.1 coordinate 13,517, forward strand.
ATTCAGGAGTTTGGCGCTGAACAGCCAGTAGGGGATAACAAAACCACAGCAGGAATGCGGCTGAATCGAAGGGTGGAAATTACCATTCTTGATTGATAATTAACAAATGACCACTGTTCATTCGAGGTTGTCTTAAAAAGTAAGCTTGTTCCAAAACTAACCGAGTTTTGGAACAAGCTTTTGAATCTGAAAAATCCCCCGCTATTTTTCTCACAGAGGAACGAAAATCACAAAGAATTGGGGTTTAGAAGTTCCTTTGCTTAAAACTAGGGAATCTCTAAAAACAACCGGTTTTTAGAGGTTCCCACTGGCCTTTTGGACGGTTTTTCTAAAGCCATTTCCAAAAAAAACCGAGCTTGGGAAATGACTCAACTTTTTCAATTTTATTAACAAAAATTCACAAAATATTATTACTTTGCCGGAAAATTTTGTGTTTTTTAGCGGAAAAATGCCATAAATTCACAATTTAATTAAAGCAACAAGCGCCGCTGTGCCTTATACAAGAGCGGAGGTTATCATGAAAAAATGGTATTTTACCGGAATGGCGGCCATTATCGGAATGGCGGCGCTGTTTGTTTCTGCCTGTTCTACAGAAGCGGCTCTACAGGGGCTTTTTGGAACCGGCGCTGTATCCCCGGTGTTTTACGGGGTTAAAACGCCTGCTGAAGGGGAAGTGGAGTTTCTCTTTTCCGGGGAGGTTAAAGTCTCGTCCCTGTACTTTGATCCCCCGCTGGAAACGGAAGTGGTGAGCCAGGGGGAGAAAGTGGCGGTTCGTTTCAGGTCAACGCTGCCGGGAGGAACCAAGATTGCGGCGGATATACTGGTGGAGGACAAGCACAAAAACACCCTTAACGTGATGGTAAGTTTCCGTACCAGAAATGACAGGATGCCGGAACTGCTGATTAACGAGGTACGCGCCGCCTATTCCAAACCCAAGGCGGAATTTGTGGAAATAGTAACCCTAAAGGCGGGAAATCTGGGGGGAATGTGTCTTTTTGCGGCCTATGAAAGCGAGGAGCCGATTTTTGAATTCCCGCCGGTTGAGGTAAAGAAGGGGGAGTACATTGTGGTACATACCAGAAGCATTGAAGAAGGGCTGGTAGATGAAACGGGAACAAACCTGGCGCAATCGCGCGGAACTGACGCCTCCCCTACAGCGCGGGATTTCTGGGTTCCCGGAACCCAAATTCTGCATAGTACCAACGCAATTTACCTGACGGATCAGGATGGCAAAATTTTGAACGGAGTTACGCTTTTTGGACAAAAAAGCAAGTGGACGGAAAGGGTAGCGGCAGCAGCGCAGCTTATGGCTGAACAGAAAGCCTGGAAAGGGGCAAACCCTGAAGACGCGGCAAATTCTGATGGCAATACCGCCACGCGGACAATCTGCCGGGCGGCGGGGACAAACACCAACAGCGCCGCCAACTGGTATATCACTGCAACCAGCGGGGCTACGCCGGGAGGGGCCAACAACCCCAAACGTTACCAATAATCTGCGATTATCTTTTCTATTTCAGCTTTGGGCCTTGCCCCGGCCTGAATAAAAACCAACTCGCCGTTTTTGTAAACCGCCAGGGTGGGTATGGAAACAACGTTGTGCCGTGCGGCTAGATCGCTTTCATCATCAACGTTGATCTTACCCACCTTGAGCCGCCCTTCATTTTCATCTGCAATTTGTTCAATAAAGGGGGCGATCATTTTGCAGGGATTGCACCAGGGGGCCCAGAAGTCCAGAAGCACCGGCATGGACGCGTTGATTACTTCGGCCTCAAAATTGCCGCTTGTAATGGTTATTTCTTTGCTCATGCGGCAAATATAGACCATATTAAAGAAAAAACCAAGAGAATTGACACCGATGTTTTCCTGTTTCTGGACGTATAGGGCTTTTCCGCTGTATCATAAGCGGCAATGAAAACAAATTCCCCGGAATTACTGGCTCCTGCCGGTTCCCCTGAAGCCCTGGATGCGGCTGTTGCGGAAGGGGCAGACGCGGTATATCTGGGGCTTAAATCGTTTAACGCGCGGATGCGGAGCGCCAACTTTGCCTATTCCCAGTTTGAGGGGGCCCTGCGTTCCCTTCACCGCATGGGACGGCGGCTTTATGTAACGGTTAATACCGTGTTTGAACAGCGGGAGGCAGACCGGGTTTATCAGTTGTTAAAGTACCTTGCAGCAGCGGGCCCTGACGGAATAATCGTTCAGGATTTAGGGCTTCTCCTTATGGCACGGGAATTCCCCCAATTAAAAATTCACGCTTCTACCCAAATGAACATTGCCTCCGCAAGGGGGGCCAATGTCCTTTCAAAATACGGCGTGTCCCGCGTGGTACTGGCACGGGAACTTTCCCTGGAAGAAATCGGCGCCATAGGCCGGCTTACCAATGTAGAGATGGAGGTATTTGTCCACGGAGCGCTCTGCGCCAGCGTTTCCGGCCTGTGCCTTTTTTCCAGTTACCTGGGGGGGAAGTCCGCCAACCGGGGATTGTGTACCCAGGCCTGCCGCCGCCTCTACCATGCGGAAGGCGCCGGGGCAAACCGCGGGGACATTGCGACGGAATTTGATGAGGCCGCCCCCTTTCAAGCGGGCTATTACTTTAGCCCCTGCGACTTATCCCTGATCGCCCGTATGCCTGAATTAGCGGAAGCGGGGGTACGATCATTCAAAATTGAAGGAAGGATGAAAAGCGCCGAGTATGTTGGCACGGTGGTTTCCGCTTACCGGCGTGTAATTGACAGCATGGAAAGCGGGGAGGATGAACGCCGCCGCTCCCTGGAAGACGCCCGTTCCGTTTTGCAGAACGACTTTGCCCGGCCCAAAACGGAATTCTTCTTTAGCCCGGCAGCAGCCGGTACGATTTTTAGGCCGGAGCAGGATGGAGGAACCGGCATTAGTATGGGAACCATCCTGAAAGTTTCCAGCAGCGGAAGCGAACTGCGGGCTCTGGTTAAAAGCGGCGGCCAAATCACTCTGATGCCGGGAGATTCTGTACGGTTCCACAAGGCGGATGATTCCCGGCGGCAGGCGCACAAACTTACCTTTGCCGGAAAGTCAGGCGGCGCTCATCTTATTTCAATACCGGAAGGTTTTGAGGCGGGCGATTCAGTATACCTTATTCAAACAAAATCCATGACCAGGCGCTATCCGCAGGCGCTACCAAAAGATTTAAGCCCCTTCAAGCGGCAACCCGGCAGAGAAAAAGCGCCGCCTTTGCCGGATAGGGAAAAACCGCCTTCCATGCCGGACAGGAAAAATCCAGCGGCAAAAAAGCAGCTTCTTCCTGAAGGGATTTTTACGGCGCTTGCTTCAACAGAAGACCTGTACATTGTTCAATCCATAAAGCCCGCAGGGGTGATTCTTCCGGTAAACCGGAAAACAATCCGCCTTTTGCTGGAAGAAAAGCCTTTGCCTTTTAAGGCCCAGGAGATCATCCTTGCCCTGGATCCCTGGTTTCCCCAGGAAGAAGAACGTTTTTTGGCGGAACTGCCGGAACAACTGGAAGAACGGGGATATTGCAGGTATATACTGAACAACCCCGGGCATTTTTCACTTTTTAGGAATAATAACGGCAAAAGCCGGAATCTGCTAATAGCAGGCCCCTGGTTATACAGCTTTAACAGTTGGGCCGCCGCGTTTGCCAGCACACTGGGGGCCCGGTACTGCATTACCCCTTTGGAGAATAACCGTCAAAATCTGGAAAAAACCTTCCCGCCCCGGAAGCGCGGCGCTGTTTTTGTAACGCTTTTTGCCTGGCCGCCCCTGTTCCGCATCAAAACCGGCGTAGAGGGCTTGTATGGGTTTACGTCTTTTACCGGAAGCCGGGATGAACCGTTTACGCTGGTAAACGGGAACGGAAATTCTGTCGTAATCCCCAATCAGCCTTTTTCCATCACGGACAAAAAGCCTTTTTTGGCGGAAGCGGGGTTCCGCCGGTTTATTTTGGATTTTTCCGCCGGTATGTTTAACGGCTCTTTCCCGCTTAAAAAGAAACTGTACAAAGAAGTAATGAATGCCGCTACGGAAGGCTTGCCCCTTTCAGGTATCTCCCGTTTTAACTGGAAAAACGGCTTTTTTTCAGAAAAATCGTAAAAAATTGCAATCTAACTAAAGCAAGAAAACGCTCTGTGCCTTATATATAATCGCAGGGGTGATCCCTGCACGGGGGGCCCTGGGTCCGCCGAACTTAATGATGCGGAGGCATTATGAACAATTTAAACTCAATCTTAATCGAAGGTAATCTGGTACGCGATCCCCTGTACCGGACTACTCCCAAGGGAACGCCAATTTGCAGCTTTACCCTTGCCTCCAACCGTTTCTTTAAACAAGATTCCGGATTGGAAAAGGAGGTAAGTTTCTTTGACGTGGAAACTTGGGCCAAACTGGCGGAGAATTGCTACAACATGGGGCACAAAGGCCGGGGAGTCCGGGTTGTAGGTCGGCTCAAGCAGGACCGGTGGAACGGTTCAGACGGAAAGGCCCATTCCAAGATAACCATTGTAGCGGAGCACGTGGAGTTCAGACCGGACTTCAAGAAAGACGAATCCGTTGCGGGGATTTCCTCAGGAACGGAAAACGCTACAACTTCCGGGGCCCTGGGAATGGCGGACATGGCGCTGGCCAGAGAGGGAGGCGCCGCGTTTGTTCCTGACATGGCAAATGAGTATGCTTCGGCTCCCGCAATGGAGTTGGAACCGGTAGCGTTTTAGCCCTGTTAATCCTTGCCGCTGGGGCTTATGAGACGGTTCTGGCGGTAAGGAGCTTAATTAAATACAGTTTGATATAAAGGAGGAGAGAGTTTTGATCCCTGATTTTTCTAAGGCTTGGGAAGCTGTCCAGAATGGTATACGCCAATGTATCCAGATCGTCCTGGCTTACCATTGAAAACTTTTGCAGGCGCAATAGGGCTCGGAAGCGGTCCCGAACAAGCGCATTGACATCTTCAACCAGATTATTGGCGGCCTGTTCATTGAGCAATTCGTTCCAGCGGGAACATACGGTTTTTATATAACTATCCAGAGTTTGCCCCCTGGGAACTATCATTGACTGCATCACTTCCGCCCTTTGCTGCATCTCTGTATAAGAATCGCCCGTTGTTATTTTTTTTCCGGCTTCTGCCTGTTTTCTTTTTTTCTTTTTGCTTATCCGCTTAAAAAAAGCAAAGAAGCCGTGCAAAAAGGAATGCCAAAAGGGTATAAGAAGCTTCACATCGCTCAAAATTTGTTTTCTTTTAATACCGAGCAATACAGGCAGGGGCAATAATTCATTCCAGTTAAAAAGCTGGGAAGATTTTGGAAGGGTTTTTGGGGAAGACCGCATTTCTTCATAAATCAAAAAAAGTTTTCTGTCCTGCAGCAATGCATGTAATACCGGAACGTACTCTTTAATATATTCGGCTGTAAGGGTTTCAAAATCTTTGTCATTATCCATGGCGCTTTCTTTGCGGAATTCCTTAAGCATTATTTTCCACCGATCAAAGATTGCCTTAATCACCAGAGGCCGGTTTTCTTCAAGAAGGCGGGCGCAGGCGGTTAAAACCCTGGTTTTTTTTATCAGCCAGGCGGCACCGCCTGCGGTGTGGAAATAAACCATGTCGGGCAGTTCGTTGGAACTTACCGTTTCTGTGCTGCGTTTTTTTATATGGGAATCCAAAGCTTCCTGGCCGCAGATGTCAAGAAGAAGCATTCCCTTGTTATCCTTAAACCGCAGGAGCGCTTCCCGTGAGAAATAGTAGGGGGGCTTATCCATTTCAAGGTCAAAATTTCTAAGTGCGATTTCCTGTTCTTTTTCTTTAACGGCCAGTGCTTTATAGTAAGTACTGCAGCCTTCAATAATATAAGCGGCCTGCAGGGCGGCAATGTCTTCCTGTAATAGCTCGTTTTTTTGTTTCAGATCTGACCGGACCAGATTGCAGAAATATCCCCAAAAATGAAACGATACTTCCCGGTATTGCCTAATGTCATGAATACAATCATTGGGGCGTATCAAAATCTGATCCATAATTTCCTGCAGCCGGTTATCTTTGCCGGTAAGGTGGGGGGCAAGCTTGTGTTGAACATATTCCTTGTTTCCGTGACGGAGCAGATAATTCCTGATCTTCAATATTGCCATTTCCAGCAGGGTTAACGGAATCATTGGCGCCAGAACAATAGCGTTTCCAGCCTCATAGGGGAAAATCAGCTTGATAATCGGTAAAAGCTTCTTCTGGGGTTCCTCCAGAAAAAAAGAAAAATTTTCCTGCATATGCAAGGGCTTTATTTGTTCATCCGGAATGATGATCTTCAGGGACTCTTCATTGTGAAAAGGCCTGTCGGTATCATCATCCGGGTTTTTATAGGCCTCTTTAATCAGCTCCGCATAGTAATTGCAAAAATGTATTCTTGTTCCCGCATGATTCTGATCGATAATGAGCTTGCCGTCTTCCGCCAGATGGTTTACATCCATCCATACTTTTTTTCCGGTCTCGTTAGTCCACCTGGCCCACTCCGGTTTTTCATCACAGATTCGTTTTGCATATTTTTCCAAAAAACCTATAAAGGCTTCCATATCTATAAAAGGAGAACCGGCTTTTTTGGCATAAGAGTACATCACGGAATACAGATCGGTATTTTGCGGCATATCCCCTATTATATCATTGTTTTTGGGAGTTTTCCATGTTATAATGCCCTTATGCGAAAAGTCCTGATCATTGCGTTATTCCTCTGCCCTTTCCTGCTTTTTGCCCAGGACTACCAGGCGGATTATGTTGTAAAGGACAAAGTTCTTGTAAAATACCGGGGGGTTAGCCGGAATGTGGTTATTCCTCCAAAACTTGGCATTAACCGTATTGGAGTAAGGGCATTTGCGAACACCCCGGTACAATCCGTGGTTATACCAATGGGAGTGGGATTCATTGATGAGCGGGCATTTATGGGCTGTTCCTTTCTTAAAGATGTGACCCTTCCCAATACCCTGGCAAATCTGGGGCGGCGGGCTTTTTTCAACTGTAGTATGCTGGAAAACATCAACATTCCCAGAAGCCTTCTTGTTATAGAAGACGGAGCATTCTTTAATTGCCGCAGTCTTAAAGAAATAGATATTCCGGATACCCTGAAAAGCCTGGGTTCCAGGGCGTTTTCCGGCTGCCTGGGTTTGGAAAAAGTGAGCCTTTCCCGCCGCACCAAACTGGGGGAACATCCATTTATGGGCGTTTCCTGCCAAATTACTTTCAGAGAATGAATAGTGACGAACTCCGCCTTCCAATCATTGACAGGCGGGGCAAATTCAGGTATAGTAGCGTCAATGCTTGGAAATATTGAAAACCGGAAAAGCCGCAGGTATCCTTCTATTGCCCGTGCAAAGATCCCCGAACTCTTTGCCGGAGACGCTCTTTTAAAAGACATTTCCGTTACCGGCTGCTGTATAGAATGTACTATGCAGGTGGATGTAGACCCGGATTCTGAATTTACCATGACCATTCATCCGGAAAAAGAAGCCGGCGTCCGCAGGTTTGACCTTGTTGTCGAGTGTAAATGGTGCCATTCCGGCGCTTATTCCTGCTGCATAGGCTTTTCCGTAAAACAATCCCCCAAGAAAAAAGATTTTCTTAAGTATGTGGATTATCTTGCCTGGCGCTGCAATAAGTAAAGTTTTTAAGCGGAAGCTATTCAGTCTGACCGCATAAACTATGCGGTCAGGCCGTACAGCTCTGGTAAAGAAAGCGGCAGATTGTTTTATATTCGCAGGAAGGGCAGATTTTATAAGGGATTACCCCGCTCTTAAAGTTGAGTGTCGATACAGCGCTGTCAAAAAAAGTTATCGCTTCTTCAAGGGCATCCATGGAAGGCTGGTATTCCTCACGGGAACAAAGCCCCCGCTTTCCCTCCAGTTCACCCATAACCGGAACAATTTCATGCCGGACTATGCTGATAAAAAAGGCCCTGTCTACCTTAATACCGGCGGCTTTTGCTGTAGTTTCCGCCGCCGCTTCATACAGTTTTATATACATGGGAATTTGAAAGTCAACTAGGCCGATTCCTTCATTTTCTTTACGGCAGCTTTTTTTGGAAGGAACATTGTTGGTTTTGTAGTCAATGATCATCGGCCCCTGTGGGGAAAGGGACACCCTGTCTATCCTTCCGGTCAAGCGCAAATGCCCCTGGATCAGATCGTAGCGCTGTTCCAACTCCTTTACCTCAAAGCCGTTAAAATACAGGGCTTCATTTTCCAACAGCAGCTTGAGCCTTCTGTTAATTGATTCCGCCAGCGGTGCAAGCAGGGGATACACCAGCGGGCCCCGCAGGGTATCATCGCTCCGTAAAACGGCGGCTGTACATTCGTCTGCCCACATAAAGTACAAAGCAAGATTTTCCTTGTTGAAATGCCTGTCCGCTTCACTGATACGGGCAAAAAGCCGCCGGAGTATCTCGTGGTAGATAAGCCCCCGCGCTTCATCGTCCAGAAGAGCGGCATCTTCCAGATACCGTTCAAGGCGGAAGACGCGCCGGTACAACCAAAGTACAGGGCAGGTAAAGAATTCGTTCAAGTCCGTAGCGGAAACGGAAAATTCATTTGGTATGGCGGCGGGGCTGCCCGTGTTTTTACTGCTTTTGTTCCGTATCCGTTCCCGCAGCAGCGATTCTACTTCCGCACTAAAACAGGTTCCGTCTTCCGGCAATTCCGCCGCTAAAGGCGCATCAATGCCCGGCGACGATTGCAGAACGGCGTTCCAGCGCCTGAAGCCTTCCCGTTGAACGGCATAAAGCCGTTCCGGCCTGGCCTCTTGCCCTGCTTGATTTCGCCCGGTTGGTTCAAAGGCCCGCCACAGGCGCTCCGCGGAAAAATAATCTCCGCTATCCGCCGCGGCGCTGTTCCGCCTTTCCGTATTCACGGCAAAAGCGCTGTGAGGTATGGCCCAGCCGGTAAAAGTTTTCTCGGAAGCGCTAATCCGGGTATGACAGGCATAGTCCTTCCAGGGAGCAATGTTGTACAGGGCCAGCACGTACCGTGACGCATCCTTGTCTTCAACACCCAGCCGCGCCCGCTTATCCGGGCGGAGAAACGCCAGCGGCCTGTGCTGGACCGTTGCCGCCGCCTGGGAAGCATTAAGCACAAGATGGCAGCCGTAGGGAGAACCGGCGGCCACCGGATAATCGTACAGGTTTACTCCCCCGCCCTCCTGCGCATATACGTAGTTTTTATCCCGCAAGTGGGAAACAAAAAAGTCAAAGGGATTGGGAGGGCAAATATCAGGGAACTCTGTTTCTGCATCGGCCAATACGGAAAGTTCCTCTATACAGCGGGCCAATACCGCATTGCTTTCCGCGCCGCATTTTTCCATATCAAGGAAAGGCCGGAAAGCAAAATAATTTTCCATTATCGCCCTGAAAGATTTGGCGGAATATAAGGCGGTAAAAGCCTGCTTAAGCCCCCGGTAATAAGCGGACAATGCTTCGCTGGGGTTCCGCTTAAAGCCTTCTTCCCAGGCGTCAATAATGCGGGAACGGTCCTTAAACGGCGCTACACAGTGGTTGGCAATGCCGTAATTGATAAGCGCCCTGTTTTTTTCCGGCTCCTTCCAGGGTATGCTATGATCCAGCAGGAGCGGCTTTAGCGTATCAAAAGAAAAGAGAGAAACCGTAGAGGTACTGATAAGGGAAAAAAGCCGCCCTACGGGATACTCCCCCAGGCCTTTGCCCGCCCGCCGGATAAAGGGTATGTCATGGAGGGCCAGCTCCCGCTCCACATAGGGGGCAATCCTTTTATAATCAGGCAGCGTTACCGCCATGTCTTCATAGGACAGCCCTTCTTCATAAAGGCGGCGTAGTTCCAGAACGGCGCTGCGTATCTCCTGCCGGGCGGAATCGAAAAAAAGCAGCCCCGGAAAATCCGCCTGATTTTTCGCATAATTACCGCAATGGAGAAACTCATCCGTCGAATAAATTGTTACCGTCTGCGTATCAAGCAGTTCCGCATATTCGGCAAAGTCCGCCAGCGCTTCCGGAAAAAAAATAATGTGCCGGCTTTCATTGCCGCAAAAAGCGGCTTTTTCCCAGGACGGTTCAAAAAGATTGTGCTCATCCAAAAAAGCGGCGTACTTGCTCTTGATGATCCGTAAATCCCGGTCTTCTTCATCGTCCCTGCCGGCGACTTCCTGCAATGATTCCCAGCGGCCAAGGGAACTTAACATCATGGCGATGGAATCGGCAAACACGCCGCCGCTTTCCGCATATTCAACGGGAATAAGCGCGGAAAGAAAGGGAGATGCGGCGTTTTGCCGGACAAGGGAAAACGCAAAGAGGCGGCGGATTAGGGAAGAAGCGGGTTTTTTGTTTTTTTCCCTTGCCCGGACAGAAACTTCCTTAAACCTGTCCCATGCAAGAAAACGTTCCGGCGTAAGAGAACGTATGCCGCCGTGCAGGCATAGTTTTCGGGCCCACAGCATTGCGGCAGTTTCAGATGGGAATACAAACCCGGTGTTTTGATCGGCAATACTGCCAAGAATCGTATCAAAAACAGAAGCCATTACAGAGCCGGACTGCCCGCCGCCGTACTCTGCCAGACAAATACCGGAACATAGTTGTCCAGAATATCCGGCAAAGCCTTAAGAAAAGCGCCAAACTGTTGTTCCAGGGAAATACGGGCTTCCTTTACGGCATCACCGGCCATAACTCTTTCTTCCATTTCCCGTTTCCGTTCCGCAGTAACCTTAAAGGCATCTTGAATTTTTATCTCATTAAAAATGGTTTGGGACTGTTCAAATACTTCTATAGAATCATCCATAATCTCGTGGGAAAGGATCACAATAGGGGGAAGAATAATGCGGATTACCGGCAGAGCGTTTCCTTCCGGCCCCGGCGCGGCTTCTTCTACCCGCACTTTTGTTCCGTCTATGCCAAGCTTTATTTTACCGTCATAGGTAAAAATATATTTTCTGGTGGTAAAGGGAATGGTCCAGCCGTTGATGTCCCTTGAGTTAATGTCCTTAACTACAGAAGTGTAATGGTACACCAGGCTTGCATATTCCCCTATGGGAAGAATATCTTTTATGATTGTATGGGCCGATACGTCCGATTTTTCACCAAGATACGGCGGAGAACCTGACCAACTATTTCTATTAATCAGAAAAAACACAACCAACAGCAAAACAAGGCAGATAATAATAAGTATTAAGATAAGCGAAAAACGTTTCATATTATTAAATAAAACTATACATCATAAAGAAAACAGCGATCAAGCGCCGGAAGCTGGGTGCTTCCGGGTAACTCTGTTAGAAACACCCGGCATTGCGCAATTAAGCGTTTATCTCAATAAGCCGTTTGGTATTTCCGGTACGCTTCTTTATTTCCAGGGAAAGAACCCCGTTCTTAAAGACTGCGGACACCGCTTCGGTATCTGCATTTTCCGGCAGGGTAAAAGACCTGCTGAACGAAACTCTCCGGCGTTCCCGGATAAGGAAATTTCCGTTTTTATCCGCCTTATTTTCCTTGTTTTCCTCGTCCTTTCCGGATTCAATGGTAAGCTTTCCGCCTTCCACGTGTACACGGATCTGCTTCTCATCAAAGCCGGGCAGATCCGCTTCTACCAGATACGAGTGGTCAGTTTCCTGAACATCCACCGGGGGCAGTTTGCTTGCTACCGGCGCGCCAACAAAAGGAACCATTCCTGCACCGGGAAGCAGGGAGGAATCAAAAAAGGAATCCAGAAGTTCGTCCACCACGTTCATGGGCTGCCGGTAAAGGGATACAGTTTTCATAATACACCTCCAAAAACAAATAATTTTTTATATAGGCACCTTATACAAAACGCCTTATCTTTTTATAAGCAAAAACCATGCCAAGTGAGCTATTTCCAAAAACTGAAGTTTTGGAAAAGCCTCAAGTAAGCAAAATTATAAAAAAATCATATTTTCATATTAAATTTTGAGTATTTTCCCATTATTGTTATTCTGTAAATGTCCTCATATATCCCTATGTGTGTCATTTTGACCCTACTAACTGTATCATTTTGATACATTGACTTTTGCCTTATAATAATGCTATCTTTTTTGTGTGAATAAAATCCTCAAAGAAAAAATAATGGAGGCTTTTTCATCGGTACTCCCCATCACGGCTATTGTACTCATTGCCAGTGTGGTATTGACATCCATGCCGTCAGGGACGATCCTGATGTTTCTGTGCGGGGCGGCGCTGTTAATTATCGGGATGGGCTTTTTTACCCTGGGGGCGGATATGGCGATGATGCCCATGGGGGAAGGCATTGGGGTTGAACTGACAAAAAGCTCAAAATTGATTTTGGTTATTATTGTTACGCTGGTAATCGGATTCATTATTTCCGTTGCGGAGCCGGATCTACAAGTACTGGGACGGCAAACGCCTTCCATTCCGGCAAATGTACTAATACCAATCGTTTCCCTGGGGGTTGGAATTTTTCTGGTCATTGCCGTATTGCGGCCACTGCTTAAAATCCGGCTTTCTGTTTTACTGGTTATTTTTTACATCATAACCTTTGCGGCAGCTTCTTTTACCTCAAATACGTTTATCCCCGTTGCTTTTGATTCCGGGGGCGTTACCACCGGCCCCATTACGGTTCCCTTTATTCTGGCGATGGGCGTCGGCGTGGCCGCTATCCGCAGCGACAAACATTCCCAGGAAGACAGTTTTGGCCTGGTAGCCCTGTGCAGCGTGGGGCCTATATTGGCGGTACTCCTCCTGGGTATTTTTTACAAGCCCGGCCCGGTAGAAGTGGAAAGGTACGTGTTTCAGGATGCGGCTACATCAAGGGATGTGGTCAAAAATTTTGCTGATGAGTTACCCCATTACCTTAAAGACGTACTTACCGCTTTAGGGGCCATCGTTTTTTGTTTTATTGTGTTTCAACTTATTACCCGGCGTTACAAACGCCACCAGCTTGGCCGTATCGGCGTGGGTTTTCTTTACACCCTGATAGGGCTTGTCGTTTTCCTTACCGGAGTAAATGTAGGCTTTATTCCCGTGGGCCAGCTTTTAGGCTCCCAATTAGCCGCGTCCGCCTTTAAGTGGATTCTGGTACCCCTTGGCGTTGTAATCGGCTACTTCATCGTGGCGGCGGAACCGGCGGTTCACATCCTCAACAGACAGGTTGAGGAGATTTCCTCCGGGGCCATCACTGCAAAGATGATGAACCGGGGGCTTTCCATAGGCATGGCTGGGGCGCTGGCAATCACCATGACCCGTATCATCCTGGGTATTCCCATCATGTGGATTTTAATCCCCGGCTATACATTCGCCCTGCTTCTGACCTTGTTTGTGCCGCGGATTTTTACCGGCATTGCCTTTGACTCAGGTGGCGTTTGCTCCGGCCCCATGACTTCTACGTTCCTTCTGCCCTTTGCCATGGGAGTCTGCGAAGGCGTGGGCGGGAACCTCATGGCAGACGCTTTTGGCATTGTGGCCATGGTTGCCATGACCCCCCTGATTGTTATTCAGTTGATGGGCCTTGTCTATCAGTTCAGGACAAGGGAGGCCGCCGCCCTGACCGAACAGCAAACCATTGCCCTCAGCGCCGTATCGGCAGGCAGAGTCATAGATTGGGGAAAGATAACCGTATTCGGGGAGGAAGCATAATATGGAAAAAAACTCCCGGTTTTCAAAATTGTTATCTAAACTGTCAAATAAACTGCCCGGCGCACAGCAAACTCCGGCTGCTCCCATTGCAAAGCCCAGCCTGCCGGAGCTTAAACTGATCTTCTTTATCGTTGACTGGCAGCGGGCCAACGTCGTTTCCAATGTATTTGTGGAAGAAAAAGTCCGCTTCCATTTTATCAGCAAGGGGATGGGAACGGCAAATTCGGACATTTTAGACCTTTTAGGCATTGGTTCCAGCGAAAAAGCCGTGATAATCTGCCTGGAACAGGCGGTAGGGGTTCCGGTTTTGATGAAAGAGACCAGGAAAAAGCTCAAGTCCTATGGTCCCGGCGCAGGAATCGCTTTTACGGTTCCCCTTTCGGCAATAAATGACCCGGTTTTGCTGATTTTTAAGCAAAGTATCCATAAAAATGAGAAAATCGCCGCAGAATTGGAGCAAATCGCCCCCGACGGCGGACAACTCAAAGACAAAGGAGAGAGCATGGCAAACGAATATTCCCACGATCTTATCATATCTGTGGTAAACCAGGGCTATAGTGATGAATTTATGAATACCGCCCGGGAAGCGGGAGCTAGCGGCGGCACGGTACTAAACGCCCGCGGCCAGGCCCATGAAGGGGCGGTCAAGTTTTTTGGGGTATCTGTTCAGGATGAAAAAGAAATGATCATCATTCTGACCAGCCGGGAAAAGAAAGTAAGTATTATGAGGGCGGTATGCGAAGCCCACGGCCTTAACAGCAAGGCCCAGGGGATAGTGTTTTCCCTGCCGGTGGACGATGTGACGGGCCTTAGTTTTGATTGACAAGCGGAGCGAGGTCGCGGCGGCCGTGCTTGACATACTTAAAATTTAGCATATTATTATTAATAATAATGGAGGCATTATGATGAAGAAAGGTTTTATTTTTGGCTTGCTCATTATTGTCTTGAGTGTCTTGGTAATTACTGCCTGCGGTGGTACTCCCCCCCCGCCCCCGGCTCCAGCTCCGGCAGTTGCCCCGCCGCCGCCACCGCCCCCACCGCCGCCCCCACCGCCGCCGGAGGAAGGGATTGTTCTTGACGGAGCATCAAATTACATCGTTGTTAAAGGCGATACACTTTCTGGCATTGCAATCAACTATTACGGCAGGGAAAATATGTTTTTCTTCCCCCTTATTAGGATTGCCAATGCCGATGCCGTCTCGGATCCCGACGTTATCGAAGTGGATACCAGCCTGGTTATTCCCGATCTTCAACGGAATCTGAACAGCGCAGCGGCCAATGCTCTGATGCGGATAGATATGCTTGCCACTGCTGAGCAATATGACAGACAAGGCAGACCGAAATCTGCTGCAGCGCTTAGAAATCTGGCAACCAGGCTTTCTAAGTAACAAAGCAGTCCTAAGGGCAGTACCGGTTTATTCAATCATGAATGAACCAGTACCGTCCTGGGATTATTAACACCGGAATTTGTAACAATTACAGGGAATCTCTAAAAACTGAAGTTTTTAGAGATTTACCGCTTAAAAGCGCACGTTTCGCAGCCCAAAGGGCGAGAAACTGCAAAGGAACCTCTAAAAACAACCGGTTTTTAGAAGTTCCCTACATTTTAATTTATAGGAATTATCATGAAAAATCGCCGCTATTTTTTTACGTCTGAATCCGTAGGGGAAGGACACCCCGATAAACTCTGTGATCAGGTATCGGACGCTATTCTTGACGCGTGCCTGAAGGATGATCCCCAAAGCCGGGTTGCCTGTGAAACGTTTGCGTCTACTTCTTTGATTCTTGTTGGGGGTGAAATTACTACCCAAACTTTTGTGGATTTCCAGCAGGTTGTCAGAAAAGTGGTGGAAGGAATAGGCTATACCGATCCGGATTACGGCCTTGATTTTCATTCTATGGCGGTATTGGATATGATCCACAGCCAATCTCCGGACATTAGCCAGGGGGTATCCGGGACCGGGCTCAAAAAATATAAGGGCCAGCAGGGAGCGGGGGACCAGGGCATGATGTTCGGGTTTGCCTGCACAGAAACAAAAGAGCTTATGCCCCTGCCTATCACTCTGGCAAATAAATTACTTATTCACGCGACAAAACTGCGAAAAAATAAAACCATCAAATGGCTCAGGCCTGATGCAAAAAGCCAGGTAACCGTAGAATACGAAGGCCACAAACCTATTCGTATTGACGCGGTGGTTATTTCCCACCAGCATGACCCTGATGTATCACATAAAGATATAGAATCCACCGTTATTGACCAAATTATTAAGCCCGTTCTGGAGCCTACCGGCCTTTTGGACAAAAATACCAAATATTACATAAACCCTACCGGGCGCTTTGTAGTGGGCGGCCCTTCCGGAGACGCTGGCCTTACGGGCCGCAAGATCATTGTAGACACTTACGGCGGTATGGGCCGGCATGGGGGCGGCGCTTTTTCCGGCAAAGACCCCACCAAGGTAGACCGTTCCGCCGCCTATGCCGCCCGGTATGTGGCAAAGAACGTGGTAGCGGCCAAGCTGGCGGAACGCTGCGAAGTCGAGCTGGCCTACGCCATTGGCGTTCCCTTTCCGGTTGCAGTGATGGTGGACGCTTTTGGCACTTCCGTAGTTCCGGAAGAACAGATTGAAAAAGCGGTTAATAAGACTTTTGACCTTAGCCCCGCGGGGATCATTAAAACGCTTGATCTCCGCCGGCCTGTTTACCAAAAAACCGCGTCTTATGGCCACTTTGGACGCAATGAGTTTGCCTGGGAAAAAACAGATAAAGCAGAAGAACTGAAAAAAGCGGTAAGATGAAATAACGGAATCTCTAAAAACAACCGGTTTTTAGAGATTCCCTTAACTTAAACTAAAGCCCGCCCACAAGGACAGAGAGTCGGCTCCCCAGGGCAACAGCACTTACTCTATTTTGAGATATAATAAGCCATATTAACCATCGGGAGGGGGAATATGGAAATACAGGAAGAAGACATCCATAGGATGAAAGCGGCGTTAAGAGGCA
>JAITCP010000040.1 GCA_031283025.1 Spirochaetaceae bacterium
GCGTCGCGGGTTCTGGTAAGCGATCTTTTGAACATGGAAAATCTGGAAAACCACTTCCTGATTATTGCCGCCAGTTTGGGTTCCCAGATACTTAAAACCTATTCCCTGCAAAAAGAAGACGGCAGCAAGAGCGATGATTTAACGCTGGCAAACATAGCGGCGTTTTTCTTCAAAATATTAAGCGGCGCAATACAGATCAGGGAATTGAGCGATGCCGTTCCGTTTGACGAATTGCGGCAGCGTTATTTGTAACAACACAAACCTGTTCTTCTACCCGGCCTTAAACAGCGAAACTTCCCGCGTTAGAGAAAATACATCGCAAACATTTTGCTATTTCAGAATATTAGGGAATCTCTAAAAACTTCAGTTTTTAGAGATTTACCGCTTAAAAACGCACGTTTCACAGCCCAAAGGGCAAGAAACTGCAAAGGAACCTCTAAAAACAATCGGTTTTTAGAGGTTCCCATTAGTATTCAACTCTGCCCTTGCGGCTCCGCTTCATTAACTTGCGGGCAATCGCTTTCTTTTTCCGGTTAAGAATAGTGGAGGGTTTTTCATAGTACTCCCGTTTTTTATATTCCCGGATGATGCCTTCTTTTTCCACCATCCGTTTGAAACGTTTAATGGCCTTTTCCAGCACTTCGTTATCGTCTACGACAATATGAGCCAAATGTTTTCACCTCCTTTCCGCACGGTAAAAATGATATTTTGACGGTTGCGCGGAACATTCAGCACAGCCGCTTAATCGGCCAAGCCGATCATTCGTTAAGTATAGCCAAAATCGCCTCTTTGTCAAGTACCTTCCGGCCCAAAAAAACCATCGGATCGGCATACTCCGTGGCAACCCGGACTTCCCAATGGAGATGCGCTCCGGTGGCAAAGCCCGTGGCTCCTGCGTCCCCAATGCGGGTTCCGGCCTGGACTATATCCCCCTCTTTTACGGCGATTTTATCAAGATGCTGGCAAATTGAATAAACGCCGGGCATATGCTCGATTACCACGGTATTGCCGGTAGTGATCCGGTTCATTGCCAGCGCTACCCTGCCCGGGGCGGGGGCGAAAATGGGGGTGCCCGTCGGGGCCCGCCAGTCTACTCCGGTATGGACGGAATTGCTCGTCTTGCCGTTGGGGTAGCGGTAAACCCGCTTTATCCCAAAAACACTGGTTTGAACGGTTGAATTGACGGGCATGACAAAGTCTCCCTGCGTATAGATCGTGTCGCCGGTTCTGGCCCATACGGCCCACAACTGTTCCGCCTGCCGGGTTTTTTCCGGGTCCGGTTTGGTAAGTATGTCGGACATTTCTGTAGTAATGGAAAAGGTTTCTGTAACATATTTACGTTCTTCAATAGTAACTTCTATAGAATTCAGCAGCCGGCCTCCGGCTTCTATACGGAGTATACCTCGTCCCGCCCCGGCGGAAACGGGAACGGCCATTACTGCGGCGATTACCGGCCCCCGGCGGCTTACTTCGCCCAGATTAAAGAACACTGCCTTGCTAAGCTGTTTATCCCCTTTGATCAGAACGGCCTGCATTTTTACGGAGCCTGCCACAGTCCCCTGAGCCGCCCCCGCCGCCGCTACGACAAAGGGTTCACCGGGCCGGAGTACTCCCAGCATCGCCGACTTGAATTCGCCCGGTACGCCGTTCCACACCGGCGGCCTCGTATCCGGCGCCTTCGTGTCCGGCGAGGACGGCGGCTCCGCTCCGTTTGTTGTCCGTGTCTGACATCCCCCGGACAGGACTGTATTGAACAGAACCAGCAACATTAGGAGGATACGCCTAAATTTGATCCTCTTAACTTCGTGAAACTCCGTGGTTAAAAAAAGAAAATTATCACACATAATGTAGTATTATTCACCCAAGACCCTTACCATAACCTTCCGTGTCCGAGGGCCGTCAAATTCGGTAAACCATATCCCCTGCCAGGTACCCAAAAGGAGCTTGCCGCCGGAGACTATCACGGTCAGTGAGGGCCCCACAAGGCTTGACTTGGTGTGGGCGGCGGAATTTCCTTCGCTATGGCGGAATTCACGGCGATCCGGTGAAATGGCGGAAAGGGCCAGTGATACATCGTGGGGCACGTCGGGATCGGCATTTTCATTGATGGTTACCGCCGCGGTGGTATGGGGAATAAAAATCACGCATATTCCTTCCTTTATACCGGAAGCGGCCACAGCTTTTTGTACTTCCGCGCTTATATTGATCCACTGATTCTGTGTTTTGCTTTGAACGGTCAATTCCGAAAGACTAGTCATTGCCTGCCGAACCTAAACGCCCACTACAGCGGTAACTTCAGGGATTTCTTTTTTAAGGTAATTCTCTATGCCGTTTTTCAGCGTCATGGCAGCCATGGGGCAGGACCCGCAGGCGCCGGTAAGTTTTACAGAAACCGTACCATCCGCGCTAACGGAAACAAATTCAACATCCCCGCCGTCGGCCTGGAGGGAGGGGCGGACATTATCAAGAGCGCTCTTTACTTTTTCCTCAAGCATGGTTTACTCCTTATAAAACTGCAAAATACGCTGTATTTTACTTAGTATGCCATGCTTAACGGAAAAATGCAACACGGGCAGGATTTCCCCGGAAACACTGTGGTTTCCTGTCCGGTATTACGGTATACTGAAAGTATGAGTTCGGTTTGCCTCCATAATGGTACGATTCTTACCGGTTTTGCCATGATGGAGCGCTGTTCCGTTTTGGTGGAAGACGGAACCATTGCGGATGTTTTTTCCCGGCGGCGTTTTGAGCAAAAGCACATTGGGCCGGAAGTACAGATTATTGATGCGGGCGGGATGTACATTGCCCCCGGCTTTATAGACACCCATATCCACGGTTTTGGCGGCTATGGTACTGATGATGCGCTGTATCCCGCCGTAGCGGCTGTAAAAGATGCGGCGGATTCGCTTATAGAAATGTCCCGCCTTCTGGTAAAGGAGGGGGTTACGGCCTTCAACCCCACCCTCTACCCCGCGCCGAAGGATGTCCTTACCGCCGCCGTGGCCGCCCTTGCTTCCGCTATTGGCAGAGAATCCGGCGCCCGGATCATGGGGCTTCATCTGGAAGGGCCCTTTATTTCCCCCGATAAGCTGGGAGTTCAACGGCCTGAAACGGTAAGCCCGGTGGACTTGGCCTACATGGAAAAGCTCTGGAACGCTTCCGGGGGGCGCATTGTCAATATGACCGTTGCGCCGGAAATAAAGAATATGCGGGAACTCGCCCTCTTTTGCATCAAGAAGGGGATAATCCTCCAGGCGGGGCATACCGATGCCCTTTACGAAAATATGGTGGAGGGAATGCAGACCGGCATACTCCACGCCACTCACTTTTTTAACGCCATGAGCAGGCTGGATCACCGGAACCCCAACGCGGTGGGAGCGATCCTCACCCACCCGGAAATGTCCTGCGAGATCATAGCCGACGGCGCTCATGTCCACCCAACTCTGTTTAAATTGCTGGCCCGGAACAAGCCCATCGACAAAATAGTCCTGGTTACAGACGGCCTTAAACCCACCGGCCAGGAGACAGGCCCCTTCTATGCCAACGGCGAGGAAGTGGTCTTCCATGACGGCCTTTTTCACCGCAAGACGGACGATGTGATTGCCGGTTCGGGCCTTACCATGATCCGGGGCATCCAAAATCTGGTACATTTTGGATTCAGTCTGGAAGATGCGGTAAAGACCGCCGGTTTTAACCCCGCTCAGGTAATGCGGTATAATCACAAGGGGACGATAATTCCCGGCATGGATGCTGATCTGACCGTGTTTGACGGCGATTTTAAGGTACGGGCAGTCCTGGTGGAAGGCCGGGTAAAGTACAATGAATGAACCTCTAAAAACAACCGGTTTTTGGAGGTTTCCATGAGTTATAAGGAGGGCGTATGCGTTTAGTTATTCATCCCGATTATGAAAGTGTAAGCCGCTGGACTGCCCTTTATATAGCAGACCGGATTACCGCCGCATCCCGTGAAGGAAAGCCCTTTGTGCTGGGCCTCCCAACCGGTTCCAGTTCTCTGGGTATCTACAGGGAATTAATCGCCCTTCATAAGCGGGGCGCCCTCTCTTTTGCCGGGGTGATTACCTTTAACATGGACGAATATGCGGGGCTGCCGGAGGATCACGAGCAGAGTTACCACCGGTTTATGTGGGACAATTTCTTTTCCCATATCGACATTGACAAAAACAAAGTCCACATCCTTAACGGCATGGCAAAAGACCCCGTCATGGAATGTGAGGCTTATGAGGCGGCGATTACCGCCTGCGGCGGGATCGACCTTTTTCTGGGCGGTGCAGGGGCGGACGGACACATCGCCTTTAACGAGCCCGGTTCCTCCCTTGCTTCACGTACCAGGGTCAAGACACTCACCGCAGGCACCCGCATTGCCAATGCCCGTTTTTTTGGCGGTGATCCCCAAAAGGTGCCTGACACCGCTTTGACGGTGGGCGTGGGCACGGTGATGGACGCGCGGGAAGTGATCATTATCGTTTCCGGGTATAACAAGGCGCGGGCCCTCCGGCGGGCAGTGGAGGGGGGGGTAAGCCAGATGTGCACCCTGTCCTGCCTCCAGATGCACCGGAAGGCAATCATTGTCTGCGACGATGCCGCCACGGAGGAATTAAAAGTAGGTACCGTCCGGTATTTTAAGGGGATTGAGGGCTAGCCGTTCACCTTGAATATGTTGGGAAACAGCGGCGCGGTATTACCGCTGACAGTCCCGCCCGTCTGGTCAAACCTGCCGCCGGAATCCACAATCACACCGCCTCCTGCTTTAGGATTACTGTTGCCGGTAATAGTCCCGCCGGACATGGTAAAACGCCCCCCTTCAAATACAAACACTCCGGACAATTTGTTGCCGCTGACAGCGCCGCTGCGCATAGTTAACGCACCTTTATCGGAAACGACAATACCGGTACGTCCACTGTCCCGTACTTCGCCGCCGTTAATAACACAGGTTCCATTAATGACAGTTATACCGAATCCTCCGTTACCCCGCACTACCGCTCCCGGCCCCAGGGTTACGCTCCCGCCGTCATCGACATATATACCGGCAGTAGTTTCGTCAGTAAGGCCGGATATTTCGATGTTTTCGAAACGGATATTTGAGTCCTTGGCGGTTCCTACTATGCATCCAACTTTCGCGTCCGCGCCCCTGCCGGAAAGCACCGCCCGGTCGGAGCCGGTAGCGCCCGGTTTTCCGGTAATAATCAATTCTTGGTCATCCATGCTTACAAGTTTAAAAATAATACTATTGCCTCTTTCGTACAACGTTGCATTTGCCGTGGTAAGCGTCCCGATAACGATTATTTTTGCGCCGGTAAGCGCTGCCATTATAGCAGCCATGTCCAGGGACTTATATGCCGTTGCTTCGGTTTGCCCGTTGTTGTCGTCATTCCCGCCGGCACTTACATATATCACGCTCTGGGCAAAAACCTGCCCACAGATACATATCAACAGGGCAATTAAAATCATTCGTTTCATTTTCCATCCTCCTAAGATGTATTTGCGTACAATGCCCGCCGGCATAATGACAAGCCTACACGCTAATTTTAACTTGTTCAAGAACCAACCGGGTTCTTAAACAAGTCTGTTACTTTAATTCAGCACAAAGGGTATATTCCCCTATTCGTCCCCCTGACAATTTTACAAATACATAAACTGTCCCAGCGCGTACATCTGCCTCAACTCTGGCATTCTTGTTAGTTCCGGAAATATCATCATGAGCCCCGATAAGTGTCCTTTCCATAGAGGCTTCTGTAGCAGGATCATAGCAAAGTATTAACAGGGTATCAGTATTTCCTTCCGTCCAGACCGTCAGTTTCCCCTGTTTTTGAATATCCAATACATACCAATCATAATCAAGGCCGGAACTGAAAGAATATATAACTTTTTTTCCCAGGGGATGCTGAGTAGCCAGATCATAAGAGTCATTATATTCTCCGTCGTCTTCTGCAAAATCATCCAGCTTCCATGTTCCGTAATCCTTAATCCATTCAGTTCTATACGGGTAACCGTTTATTAGTAATTTGCCTGTATACCCGCCTCTGTTATTTGGGGTAATGGAGATCAATTCTGTTCTTGCATTTTTGTGCTTTCGATAGACATGACCTTCAATTTGATTATATGCAACTGCCCAGCCAATACCAACAACAGGATCATCAAGCACTTTCTCCATTATTCCCTTTATATTATCAGGAAGATCCCTCACTGTTTTGATAGGATCAGCGTTAATCATGGTGTTCGATAAGTATGTTGAAATAGGCTTATAACCTATAAAGTTAGAGTCTGAGGATTTGTTAAGCAATACCATGAAATCTGTTACACGCTTTTCAAGAGCGGCTCTTTCATTGACTTGTTCAAAACTGGCCTTCATAAAAGACATAACCTTTTCACTGGGAATGGCAAAATTGGCACCCTGTTTTTCTTGAATATAAAAGGAATTTATACCAACAACACTGTAACCCAAAAAGGATTTTCTATCGGGAATCAAAAGCGGTCCGCCGGAATTACCCGGATTGATCGGTGCGCTATGCTGAACATACCAATCTTCCATACCGGGTAGTTTTATACGGGGATTGACAACTGAACCGTCGGAATTATTCCATCTTGGGACATCGGGTATGCCAGGATATCCGGCAGCACGTACAGCGGAAGCGTCTTTTATCGAACCGGTAACTATCGGTATTCCTTTTTTGAAAGGTTTCCACCCGTCGGGAAAAGCAAGAATGGCTAAATCGGCTTCTACATCCACATTAAAAACCGATAAATTGAGAAAAGTGATTTTATCTCCTTCTCCGTTTTCAAAAGTAACTGAAAGACGATACGCGCCAACTATGACATGGTAATTGGTTAATATGTAATTATTACCTTTATTGTCAACATACACAAATCCGGAACCAAAACCGCCGCGTTTGATATACTCAAGTTTTCTGGCATAGTCATCGCTTGAACTATCGCCCCGCCCCATGAATCCCTTTATCAATACATTCAGATACAATTCGATATTGGGATGAAGATACCGGTTTACAACGCAAACATAGTCTCGTAATTCCTTACTGTTTATAGTAATGGCCGGATCAATACGTTCAGTTGGGTGCTTATCCTTTGAATCAGAAGCAGGATAAACATTCCACTGTACAAACAGTAATTGAATCAATAGAACAGATAACGGTTTAATAAAACCTGTTCTGCTTTTCCCC
This sequence comes from Spirochaetaceae bacterium, assembly GCA_031283025.1. Taxonomy (GTDB): domain Bacteria; phylum Spirochaetota; class Spirochaetia; order Treponematales; family Breznakiellaceae; genus WRIV01. The sequence goes on from JAITCP010000040.1 coordinate 7,197, forward strand.
CCGATCTCTGTAGTCTTTACAAAATCTTTCTTTTCCATTTCCATCCTCCTAAGATGTATTTGCGTACAATGCCCGCCGGCTTTATAACAACCCATACGGGGTGTTTTACACATAAAGGATTTACTCCCGTTTTTTCTCACAGCGGACACGGAGGTCACGGCGGCACGACGGAAGAATAAGGTATTGTTGTCATATCTCTTTCCTCTCTTCCTCTCTTCCTCTCTTCCTCTGTGCCGCTGTGCCCGCTGTGCCCGCCGTGTGAAATCTTCAAAATTCTTTCCTACTCCCTGCCTGCCGCAGGCAGGCCCATTCCCCATTCCCTATTCCCTACTCCCCATTCCCTACTCCCTACTCCCTACTCCCCATTCCCCTTTCAACAGACTCCCGAAGGGCGTACCCGCCCCTAAGCCTGGGTGGACATCCACCCTAAGCCTGGGGGGGCTCCCACCCTAAGCCTGGGGGGGCTCCCACCCTAAGCCTGGGGGGGCTCCCACCCTAAGCCTGGGGGGGCTCCCACCCAAGCTTGGGTGGCATCCTTAACTTTGCGCGGTTAGCCTGAATTCCGACGGTACTTCCCGTGCTTCTTTGAGCAAATGGCCGTTACTCTTCGCCGAACTCTGCGTAACTATCTTTAGGCGGTACGCTTTCCCCGCCTCCAGCCCCGCCGGTACTATCACCTTTAACGTGCGCGGCTCGTTTACGGCGATAATTTCCGCTTTTACCGGTGTTCCGCCCTCCTCCGGCTCAAAGTACAGCCCTACAGCGTCCCGGTGCGCCTCGTCCCCTTCCAGTTTTAGCCCGTAGCCGTGTATCGTCAGCAGGTTCCCGATGGTAGCCGCCTCGTCCACCAGCTCCGTCGCCTCGTCCCTCGCCTCGGCGATAAGCCCGTCGCTCTGGTCTATCCCGTCAAACTCCACCTGCACACGCTCTTGCAGGTATTTGCGGAAATGCGCCCCCGTCTGTAGCCTCGCTACGGGGTGTAGCTCGTGGGGAAGATGCGTTTCCGAACCGTCGTATTCGCCCGGCACGCGGAGCTTTAGCGTAAACAGCGGTGTCTTTATCTTGAACCCGTCCGCCACCAGATAATGGATAAGCTCCATACCCGCGTTCATGCCCTCTTCGATAACCTTGGGGCTGGTTCCGATGTTGTACACGTCCGCCTTGCTGGCGATTCCGTGAACGTCCAGTTCCGGCTGGTGGAC
>JAITCP010000062.1 GCA_031283025.1 Spirochaetaceae bacterium
GTCGCAAGCTTCTCTTTATTTATATCCATTAAATAAAAAGTTTGAAAATTAAGGCTTTCCCGCCTGTCGATAAAACCTTCAATAAGTTCCGGCGTATAGGTGCTGCCGGCGCCTATGACAGCGCCCTTTAGTTCGCGCATAAAAACCTCCTGATATACTTTTAGAGATTCCCTTTATTCTAGCCTGTTTAGGGAAATTATTTTTACCTCCGGAAAACGGCCGCAAGGGGTACATTCCCCCCGAAAGACCGCCGCCGCCGCCTGAAAACTTTTAAGGCTGTATTCCCAAAGAGCCATGCCGTATGCCTGTGGAGGAAGAAGGGAAAGATCCCAGGGGTTCTGCAGAGCCAGGCAGGCAAAAGGAATCTTCCTCATCTGCGCCGCTTCAAAGAGGGCATAGGCAAGGTCTATCTGCCCCCGGTTAAGGTGGCCGTTGCAGGTGCCCAGAACGACAGAGCTTGCTTCCGGCAGGGTAGAAACAATGCGGGCAATTTCGTCTGTGTTGGGGTTTACCGGAGTTTCGTGAAAACTGCCGCCGAACTTTTTGGCAAACCATTGGGCGAAGCTTAAACTGTCCTGACTGGAAGAGGCCAGAGTAGGGCGGCAGGCAAGGCTTCCCGCAAAAAAAGGCCGTTCGCTCAAAGGCGGCGGGGCTTTGCCGTTTTCGCGGGAAGCCAGGGCGATTTGCATAAGAGCGGCATTTTGTTCTTTCCGGCGGCTTATGTCTTCAACGGTTTCCTCCTCCGCGTCAAGCCCAAAAGCAGCATACTGTTCCTTGTACCACAGTATCCGCTCCACCGAATCGTCGAATTCACCCGCATCAAAGCTGTCTTTTTCGCAGGCGGTGTTTATTTCCCGCAAACTTGCCTCCATGTCAGGCGATTCATGGCAGATAAAAACGATGTCAACACCCGCAGACAAGGCCAGAGCGCAGCCCTTGGGTATCCCGTAAAAATCCTTGACGGCTTTCATTTCCATGCCGTCACTCAGGATTAGCCCGTCAAAACCCAGCTTTTCCCGAAGCAAACCTTTGAGTATTTTTCCCGACATGGTTGCGGGAAGTCTTTCATTTTCAAGCTGCGGAAACAGGATGTGGGTGGTCATAATGGCGGGTATTCCGGCGGCAACGGCGGCCCGGAAAGGGACAAGCTCACGGGCATCCAGTTCTTCCTGTTTCCGGTTAACCAAGGGAAGGGCCAGATGGGAATCTACAGCCGTATCCCCATGGCCGGGGAAGTGTTTGCCGCAGCACATGAGTCCCGCTTCTTCATAAGCCCTGATTGCGGCTGCCGCAAAGGGGACAACCCGCTCTGCCGCTGTCGCGTAACTGCGGTTTCCGATAACGGGGTTGTCTTTGTTACAGTTGATATCCAACACCGGCGCAAGGTTCAGATTAACCCCTATGCGCCTGAGTTCCGCCGCAGTGATCTGCGCTGCCAAAAACACGTTGTCCGGTTTTCCCGTAGAGGCAAGCGCCATTGCTCCCGGTACATTCACCATATCCGGGGGCAGTCTGGTTACCGATCCTCCTTCCTGATCAATGGCGATAAAGGCCGGGTATCCTGTTTCGCCCCGTACCAGTTCCTGAATATCCCTGCAGAGTGCCCTTGCCTGGGAAGCGCTTTCCAGATTATCGCCGAACAGGATAACATTCCCCACTTTGTATTCCCGAACCAAACGGCAAAGTTCCGCGCTTGCCTTTGTCCCGGAAAAACCTATGGCAAAACGTTGGCCTATTTTCTGTTTTACAGTCATCCCGCAGACATTCATCAGCCTTTTACGCCGCCTACGGTAAGGCCGGTGATAAAGAAGCGCTGGAGCAGCGGATAGAGAATAATGATAGGCAGGGTGGAAACCATGATAACTGCCGCCTTGATGGCGATACCCAGGCTGTTTCCCTCAGCGGAACCTGCCCCTTCGCCTATCATCATCGTGCCGTTCACGATGTTCCGCAAAAACAGCATCACAGGGTACTGGCTGCTTTTGAGGTAGATCAGAGCGTTAAACCAATCGTTCCAAAAAAACACCGCATAATACAGGCCGACGGTTGCAAGGGCCGCTGTGGAAAGGGGCAGAATGATACGGAAAAGGATGGCGTATTGGCCAAGACCGTCTATCATGGCAGCCTCTTCAATCTCGCGCGGAAGCCCCTTGAAGAAACTGATCAGGATGATCAGATTAAAAGGACTGATGGCAAAGGGCAGAAGTATCGCAAGCGGTGTGTTGTTAAGATGCAGATTAACGATCAACAGGTAGGTGGGAATAAGCCCTCCGGAAAAAAACATGGAAAAGACCACCATCATCAGGAAAAATTTCTTGCCTCGCAAAAGGGGCTTTGCCAGGGGATAGCCAAAAAGGACGGTCAGTGTCATGGCTATCAGCGTTCCGCATATGGTATAAAAGAGGGTGTTTCCATACGCTTTGAAAAAATTCGGATATTTGAATATGGTCTGGTAAGCTGCCGGATTAAAGCCCCTCGGCCATAGGCCCACCCTGTTGTTCAAAATTTCCTTCACATCGGAAAGAGAAAGAGCGAACATATAAAGAAAAGGCACAATACATACAAGCAGAGAAAGAACCATTCCCCCGTACACTAAGATATCAAAAAAAGAAAAACGATACCGCATTCCGTTATAGGCTTTTCTGTTATTCATACCGCCTCCTAATAAATTGATTCCCCGGTGAATTTCCGACTGGTGAAATTAGCGGAAGAAACCAGGACAAGGGCGATGACGCTGCTGAAAAGTCCGATTGCCGTGGCATAGGAATAATTCGGCATCCCTCCGGCAAGTCCGGTACGGTACACCAGGGTGTCAATAATGTCGCTGACATGGGAATTAGCCGGGGTATAAAGCAGAAGTATCTTTTCAAAACCCAGGGTAAGTATGCGCCCTATCTGAAGTATCAGCATCACCATTATCGTAGGCATGATGGAAGGTATGGTAACGTATATGATTTTTCCGATGCGTGAGGCCCCGTCTATTTCCGCCGCCTCATACAGATCGGGGCTGATATTGGTTATTGCCGCCAGATAGATAATCGCCGTCCATCCGGTGAACTGCCAACTGTCCGTAAAAATGTATATGGGACGGAACCACTGCGGAAGATTGATAAAATAAATCGGCTCTATGCCAAAAGTGTTTACCAAAAAACGGTTTAACAGGCCGCTTGAAGGGGAAAGAATCTCCCCCAGCATGGCGATAATTACAACGGCGGAAATAAAACGCGGCATATAGGAAACCGTTTGGGTAATTTTCTTGAACCATTTGACACGCGCTTCGTTAAGGATTATCGCAAAAATAATGGGCAGGGGAAAATTGATCACTACATTACAAAGTGAGGTAACAAGGGTATTGCGAAATGCCCGCCAAAAATTTTCGTCCGCCATAAAACGTTTGAAGTATTCAAGACCCACCCACTCGGTTCCCCAGGGCCCCATGCCCGGACGGTAGCGCCTGAAGGCCAGGATATTTCCGAACATCGGGAGGTATTTGAATATTATAAAGTAAACAACGGGCAAAATGAGCATGGAGTAAACCGCCCGGTTTTTCCAAATATATTTGGATAAGGTTTCCTTGTGTCTTATGCTGCTCATATAAAACTCCTACCGGTTGTTGTACATGGCAAGAAGATCGTTGATCCCCTTGGAAGTCATTTCCGCCACATAGGC
>JAITCP010000073.1 GCA_031283025.1 Spirochaetaceae bacterium
CATAAACAAAACTGTTAGTTTCGGTTTCATTCCGTTCATCCTGCCTAAAAGCTAATGTTCCTGGGGTTAGTACCGCTGGAATCAATTTGTGCGTGCTCAGGAATACCGTTCTTGAGCAGGGGGTTGTTCCGCAGGGAAATAAGTACATCATTGGCAGCGCTCATTGCGGTTCTTGCGTTAGCAACAAGGCTGAATATTTCAGGCATCTGCTGCGGCAAATTTTTCAGCGATTTTTCCACATGATCCAGTGATTTTTCCGCATTATCCAGCGTACCGGCCAAAGAAACAAAAGAGGCTTCCAAAGCGTTAACTGAATCCCCGTCGCCGTTCAGAATCTTCCTGATACCGTTAGGATTGCCCAGGTCATCTTTAAGGTTGGAGCTAAGCTCCTCCAAATTGGCGGTAATCTTCCCTAAGTTGACGATGGTTTGCCCTAAAGCGGTATCCGGTGCACCACCTGCTGCAACCCTTACCTCTTCCAGGGTTTTTTGCAGTTCTCCAAGCAATGTGGGTACCTTCTCCATAATATCAGCAATTTTATCGTCCTTGGGCGGAATATTTGTAAGGCCCTGGCCTATTAACAATCTTCCTTCCGGAGAATTAACCATGGGAACCAGTTTCCCTTCTGCCAATTCACTGCCCAGACCGGAATAAAAAACAAACCTGGCCCCCAGGCCTATGGGACTTTCCACTACTTCCACCAGTGAACCTTCTTTTACCCTGTTCCGGTATAGGTCCTGAATGGTAAAGAGCACCTCTATCTGGTTGTTGTCCAAAAGACGGAAGGATTTTACATTGCCTATGGGTATGCCCCTAAAAGTTACATTCATGTTCTGACTTAACCCGGAAGCGGTTGCGGCATAGCTTTTGAAATTGTAGTTTTTGGAAAACCAGCGCTGGGCTTTACCCAGAAAAACGACCACCAGAATAAGGGACAGCAGTGCAACGATAATCAAGATACCCACTATCTGATCCGCATAACGAATTCTAAACTTCATTTTATTATACCTTTATACATCGTCTTTATACCTTATCTTGTGTAATGCCTTCTCCAAGCAGTTCCGAAAGTTCATCATGATCGTTGTCAATTTGATCATGGGTCATTTTATTATGCACATGACCTTCCACCACTACGATCACATTATCCGCTAAATCCCGGATAATGCCCATGTTATGACTTACGAACACTATTGTATTATTCTCCAGTTTTAGTTGTTTTACAAGAGAGATAAGCCGCCGCGCCGCGTTTTCGTCCAAAGACTCCGTCCATTCATCCAGAAAGAGGAGTTTTGGCTTGCAAAGCATGGCCCGTCCAAAAGCGATAAGTTTTTGCTCCCCCATGGAAAGGACGGCAGGCCGGATGGCAAGGTTCCGCTTGTAACCTACGGTTTTTACCACCTCGTCAATACGCCGCTGCCGCGCTTCCTTGGTCATTTCCGGAAAGTGTATCCTTAGGGGAAGCTCCATACATTGCTGGAGGGATTGGTTCGCCCAAAGGGCCGAATCCTGAAAGACAAAGGCGCTTTCCCGGCGGAATTCCATATTTTGGGCGCGGGTCATACCGGCTATGTCCCTTCCCCGGTAGCAGACTGTTCCGCCTGTAGGAATAATGAGGCCTGCGGAAAGTTTTAGGAGGGTGCTTTTGCCGCAGCCGGAAGGGCCTACCAGAGCGGTGGTTTTTCCTTCCTCAATGCTCAAGTTCACTTCCCGAACGATTTGGGTGTTTTGGGAACTGAAAGAAACGTCCTGCAAACTCAAAATTTCCATATCTAACTCATATAGTACACGGCGCAAATAACAATATCCGCCAGGATAACCCAAAGAAAGGAACTGCCTACCGCCCGCAGTCCTGCCACGGGGATTTCTGTACTGGCCCGTTCCACTCCAAAACCCCGCATTACCGCCATGATCGAAATGATCATCCCAAAACAGATGCTCTTGACTGCTGAAACAACAATATCCTTTATGCCCAAGTCTTGTAGAATATAGTTGAAGTACATTGCCGGAGGCAGGGGATTAAAAAGCTGGGCCACTGCAAATGATCCGGCCAAACCAAAAAGGGAAAAGTATATGTTAAGCAAAAAGAGTGAAACGGTTACCCCCAAAAAGCGGGGCACTGCCAAATGTTCTATGGGGTCTACCCCTACGGAGATATAGGCTTCTACCTCATGGGAAATAACCATGCCGGCCATTTCGGTGGCAATGGCCGTGGCTGAACGGGCTATGATAATGAACGCGGCAAGCAGGGGCCCCAATTCCCGTGTGATAATGACGATAAGCAGGGAATAGATCATCCGTTCCTGCCCAAGCTGTGACAAAAAGGGAATGCCGATTACATTTACCGCCGCCCCTATGCCTATGGCAAGGAGGGAAGCAATTCCCATCGCATCTACAAAGGTAAAAAGTATCTGCATGATGAGAATCTTGTAAGATGCTTTTCCCCGAAGAACAAAGGCTCCCACCCCTTTGATGGTTCTGGAAAAAAAGCCCATAGTGTACATGATCTCTGCAAAAAAAGCACGCACGGTGCTGTAAGCATGACATAAAAAGAAGAAAATTTCTAGTATTTACCGGAGCCGCAGGCGGAGTTCCTCTATTTGCCGGTGCAGTTCCTTCGGGGCCGGGCCGCCGGAGGTTTTCCGGTTTTTTACGGAGGCTTCCGGTTCCAGTTCCGCATAGAGGTCTTTCTCAAACAGCGGCGAACGTTCCCTTAAGTTTTCCAGGGGCTGTTCCGCTATGGAGCGCCGGCCTGCGGCGATGCAGTCCCGTACAACCAGGGCCGCCGTTTCGTGAGCCGTGCGGAAGGGCATACCCTTGCGAACCAGATATTCCGCCGCATCAGTGGCCTCCAAAAACCCGCCGGTACAGGCGACTTTCATGCGCTGCGCATTGAAGGCCGCGGAAGCAATCATGCCCCGGAAAATACGCAGGGACACGGCTGCCGTATCAATGCTGTCAAAGAGGGCTTCTTTATCTTCCTGTAAATCCTTGTCATAAGCATAGGGAAGCCCCTTGAGGAGGGTGAGGAGGGTTACCAGGTTTCCTGTGGTTCTGCCGGACTTGCCCCGGATAAGCTCGGCAAAATCGGGGTTTTTCTTTTGGGGCATAATGGAAGACCCGGTACTGTATGATTCCGCTAATTCGATAAATTTAAATTCCTCGCTGGCCCAAAGGACGATGTCTTCGCAAAAGCGGGAAAGGTGGATCATGACGATGGAAATGGCCGCGGCGGTTTCTACGGCAAAGTCCCGGTCTGCTACGGAATCCATGGCGTTTAGGGTGGGCCGCTTAAAGCCCAGGGTTTTGGCAACGGCATCCCTGTCCAGGGGCAAAGTCGAGCCGGCCAGCGCGCCCGAACCCAGGGGGCACTCGTCCAGCCGTTCCAGCGCATCCGCCAGGCGGCCCCTGTCCCGGTCAAGCGCTGACGCCCATGCCGTCAAGTGGTAGCCCAGAGTAACCGGCTGTGCCCGCTGCAGGTGAGTATAACCGGGCATCACCGTTTCCGCATGGGCTTCCGCCAGATCAAGCAGCACGGTAATCGTTTCCGCCAGTTCAGAACGGAGGGCGGGAATTGTTTTTTTCAGGTACAGCCGGAAATCAAGCGCCACCTGATCGTTCCGGCTCCTTCCCGCATGAACCACGCGGCCCGGATCCCCCAGCCGCCCGGTAAGTTCCCCTTCTATAAAGGAGTGTATGTCTTCCGCATTTGGATCAAGACCTAGCGCGCCGGAGGCAAGCTCTCCGGCTATTGCTGCCAATTCCTTGTCCAGTTTCCGGGCCGTCTCCTCCGGAATGATCCCCTGCCCTGCAAGCATTGCCGCGTGGGCCCGGCTCCCTGTTATGTCCTCCTGGGCCAACCGTCCGTCAACGGTAATGGAAGCCTGAAACGCAAAAGCTTCTGTATCGGGCTTTTCTTCCAGCCGCCCTGCCCACAGTACCTGGGGAGTTTTTTCCGGTTCTTTCATGTGCTGATTATTATAGCGGAAAGTGGGTTACGTAAACAGTCTTGTAAATGAACGGGGTATCGTCGTTGGAAAGGAAATTTATTATAATGGCGGGGTGAACCCCCGCTTTCCAATCAAATCTTCTGTTTCTTTTAAACCGGCGGTCTTGCTCGCCGCCTTCAAATACTCTGTTCCCGTGCTCCTGGGTTACCTGGCAATCGGCATAGGTTTTGGTCTTTTGCTAACCGGGGCGGGGTATCCCTGGTGGCTGGCCCTGTTAATGAGTCTTTGGATGTATGCGGGCGCGGGCCAGTATATTGCGGTGGGGCTTTTTGCCGCCGGGACAAGTCTTGTCCAAGCCTGCCTCATCCAGTTGGCGGTAAACGCCCGGCACATTGCCTACGGCCTTTCCATGCTGAAACGTTTCGACGGTACAGGCCCGTTCAAGCCCTACCTTGTCTTTTCCCTCACCGACGAAACCTTCGCCCTGCTTTCGTCTCTGCCTGAAAAATCTGATTTCAGCAGAGCGGAGGAACGGAGGTTCTTCATGTTCTGTGTTTCTGTTCTGGATCAATGTTACTGGACGCTTGGTTCGATCGCGGGCGCTGTGGCCGGAACCCTCATTCCCTTTGACATGAATGGCATTAGCTTTGCCCTTACTGCCCTCTTTGTGGTTCTTATGATAGAACAGATACAAAGGGTAAAGCGTCCCGGCATATTTATTGTATCAGGCGTCATGGCCCTGCTTGGGGTGTTCTTCCTGCCTGGGGAATTTTCACTTTTGGCGGCTTTAGTCCTTGCCTTTCTTCTTTCATTTTTTATTGAAAGAAAAATGAAATTTTCAGGCGGAGGGGAACATGAATAGTTTGCCGGAAGCTCTGGGCCTTGTCTTTGCCATGGGCGCAGTAATACTTTTCTGCCGGGCTTTTCCTTTTTTGTTTTTATCCGGCGGTATTTCCCAAAAAACTTTAGGGAATACTTCCTTAAAGGGATCGCTTCTTATCTTTGTGGAAAAGATCGTTCCCCCCGCAGCCATGACAGTACTGGCCTTCAACTCCCTTGGCGGAGCGTTTAAGGCTAACCTCCGTGACGGGCTTCTGGTATTTGCCACTTCAGTATTTACCGCCCTTATACACCTTTGGAAGCGGAATGCCCTTGTCAGTATCATCGGAGGAACCGCTCTTTATATGATCCTGATAAGGGTAATTAGGTTTTACTGACACCGCCTATTACTTGCACTCGCCGCCCGCAGGGCGGTATTAAACCAGGCGGTATAATAAATTTCCTATCGAACGAACCTCCGTTCCGGTACAATCCAACGCTAAAGATACCGCGCCGGACTAATAATCCGCGCTTGCCCTGCGGAGGTTCATTGGACAGTAGGAGCTGCCTGCAAAATCAGCGTGTCTTCTATTTTCCGGCAGTATTCCTGAAACTCCGCGCTGCGGTAATTACGCGGCCGCTTGAGGGGGATGGGTACTTCTGCGTCCGGTTTTCCTTCGTTCATCAGAAAAATCCTGTCGCCAAAAAAAACAGCCTCCTCTATATCGTGGGTAACAAGGATCACGGTAAGACCAGGCCGCTGCCGCAGTTTTTCCAGTTCATTTCTAAGATGGAGGCGGGTAACCGCGTCAAGGCTGCTCAAGGGCTCGTCCAGCAAAAGAATGGCGGGGTTTCTGCAAAGGCACCGGGCCAGAGCGGCACGCTGGGCCATGCCGCCGGAAAGTTCACGGGGCAGGGAAGCGGCGCGCCCGGCAAGGCCTGTCAGGGCAAGAACCCGCGTTATTTCGTTCCGTACCGCCGCTTTTTCCGCCTTGCCTTTAGGCGGGGGAAAAGCCAGGGCAAGGTTCTGCTCTACACTCAGCCAGGGAAGGAGCCGCAGGTCCTGAAACATAAAACCCAGCTTGGGTACGGTTGCGCCGTCTTGCCCCGTGGAAAATTCCACAGCGCCCGAATCCGGCTGTTCCAGTCCCGCAATCAGTTTGAGCAAGGTTGTTTTTCCGCAGCCGCTCTTTCCGGCGAAAACGGTAAAGCTCCCCTCTGCAATGTCCAGTGAACAGCCGCTCAAGGCGTGAATGATGGTTTTACCTTCGGGGCCGGCGTAACTTTTGGAAAGGGAGCGTATGCTAATCACCGTGTTGTCTTCCCGCTGTTTCATACCGCCTCCCGGCCTGTTTTTTGAGGATCATAGGTGATCAGCTTCCGCGCCGCAAAACGGAGCAGCGCGTCAAAGGCGGTTCCCAAAAGGCCGATGGTGATGATCCCCACAAAGACACGGTCTACACGGGCCATGGCCTGGGAATCGGTAATAAGATACCCCAGCCCCGATGCGGATGCAAATAGTTCCGCTCCCAAGAGGGCCCGCCATGCGTAACCAAAACCAAGCCGAAGGCCGGTGATTATCTGAGGGAGTGATGCGGGAATTAACACAGAAAAAAGATGACGCGGAAAAGACAATTCCAATGAACGGGAAAGTTCCAGCCAGCGGCTGTCCATGGAATCAAAACCGTTTTCCGCATTAAGAAAGACGGGAAAGAAAGCCGCCAGTACGATCACCGCCAGATTGGAAGATTCACCCAGGCCGAACCACAAAATAAGGAGGGGAATCAAAGCCAGGGGAGGAACGGCACGGATCATTTCAAAGAGGCCGTGAAATAATCGGCGCAGAAAAAGATTTTCATGAAAGAGGAGCGCCAGAGGCAGGGCGCAGACTACGCTTATTCCGTATCCCCCCAAGACGCGGGCAAGGCTTATTGCGATATGCCCGCCCAGTTCGCCGGAAACGATAAGCCGCAGCGCAGCGCTCCATATCCGCGCCGGAGAAGGGACAAGGTAGGAATTTACCGCGTTTAGGGCGGAAAGAACAGCCCAAAGGACAATGAGCAAACAGGGTAGGGCGGCGTAATTCAGAAAACAAAAAATACCGGAACAGCCTTGCGGCTCGTTTTGCTTTTCTTTCATTTGTTAAAAGCGGAAGGCAGGATGAATGTACGGGGATTTATTTTCCGTTCGATCATGTTTTGCTGGTAAAGAAATTCCACATCCGCTTCCAGAGAGGCTATGTCCTCCGCTTCCATCATCCTGGCAAGGCCGCTCCAGCGGTAAAGCTTCATCCCGTCTTCCATTGAAACCTGATGAATTCGGGAACCGATTGCGACAGCTTCCGTTGTATTTGCGCTGATCCAGTCATAGGCTTTTCCCTGGACATCCAGATAAATCCGCAGCAGTTCCGGGTAGTTCTTTGCAAAGGCCGGACGTACTGCGGTAAAAAGCAGCGGGGTAAGGTAACCGTCCGCGGTAAAGAGGGTACGCATTCCAGCTTCTTCATTGCGGATGATAAGGCTTGATGTCTGCAGCGCAGCATCCACCCTGTTCGCCAAAAGAGCGCTCCGTGCTTCAGGCATATCCATCTGAATAAATTTAATATCAGACGCCTTCATCCCTTCCTTTACCAGAGCGGCGATCAACATTTGATGGAGTACCGATCCCTTGGGGCCAGCCACGGTTTTTCCCCGTAACTCCTTTATATTGCGGGGCCCTTTGGGGCCGACCATAAGGGCAAAAGTCTGCCGGGGCCGGCTTACCAGAGCGGCAATCTCCACCGGGTTTCCCGCCGCGTTGGCAAGGATCACCGAAGCGGAGTTGATCACAGGAGCAATGTCCAGGGAACCGGCAGCCATGGCCATGGCCTGAGCCGCGCCGGAATTTATCGTATACCAGCGGATATCCACCCCCAGCGGGGCAAAGGCCTGTTCCAGCATACGCCGTTCTTTCATTACCATAATTTGCAGGTTAAAAGGCGTTGGTACATAGGAAATATTCACTGTCTGAGGGTAACGGGGCTGCGCGTTAGCCGCGATGCAAAAAAGCAAGTTCGTTACAATGACAGTCAGAACGGCGGAAAAAAAGACAGCCTGCTTTTTCATCATATACTATAGGATAACAGAATGGGCGGGGAGTGTCACGTGGCAGCGGCGGGAGCATCTGCCCGTTTATGAGGATGTTTGCGTTTCCTTGACAAAGAGCGGAATAATCACATATACTATTACCGGATAAACTTCCCGGAGAAGGGGGATTATATGTTTTTATCTATTGTTTTTATTTCAATCATTATTGGAATATTGTTTCTGGTGGTACTAATATCGTTGGGTTTCTTTATTTATAGCACAATAAGTAAACGGACTGATTTGCATAAAAAATCCCTTAGATTTTTACTGTCTGCGGCATTTGCCTGGATATTGTTGATTGGCGTAAACACTTTTTTGATTATTAAATTTGTATATAACAACGGAGAAAAAATAATTGATACGGCTTTGGAAACAACGGATCGCCTGGTTTCCAACGGTTATTCATTACCCATACAATTCCTTGAAAAGAAATGGGAAAAAAACAGGCTGGCAAAACTTGAAAATTTGACGATTTTCCTGGATTCAATCAAATATGAAACCAGAGGTGATTTAAGAAAATACACTATAGGCTTAATTTTTAATAATAACAGCCCGACGGATGTTAAGCTGTATTTTAGTGATTTACTGGAGAATAATTACATAGTAGCCTGTGATAAGGATGATTTTGTCTATCCAATGCAATTAAGAGATAAGCAGGGAGACTTAATACTATTTGGAAAAAGCAGGCATTATTTTTTGGTAGATGTACCAAGAGGTGTTGAAATAGATCACATCAGATATGTCTATAAGAATATAACGCTTGATGATTGATTTTAAGCTCTTTATCCCCTTTACAAGAGCCTGTCAGCGGGTCAAAATGACGCACTTTTCAAAAAAACAATAGACTTGTTCAAGAACCCGGTTGGTTCTTGAACAAGTTAAGCAAAATACTGCGTATTTTGCAGTTTTAATAGGAAGTTGTTCAAAAACTGAAGTTTTTGAACAACTCTAAT
>JAITCP010000117.1 GCA_031283025.1 Spirochaetaceae bacterium
ACATCCGCCCCCATGCTTTTAACGTCGGCAAAGTCCTGTTCGGCATACCGGGTAAACGGAATTCCCTGGGCGGAAGACGACTCAAACCAGCCGGAAAAATTCACCCCCCGTGAAAAAGAAGTTGGGCGGAGAACCGTATCCGGCCTCTCGCTATACGCGGAATTATCGGTAGTATTGCAGGTCATAAGCGTTAACATCCCTATTATTATGAAATTCGGAAAAATGTTTTTTTTCATATTTTCCCTTTTATTCTGTTCTTTATACATTAGACTTGTTCAAGAACCCGGTTGGTTCTTGAACAAGTTAAGCAAAATACTGCGTATTTTGCAGTTTTAATAGGAAGTTGTTCAAAAACTGAAGTTTTTAAACAACTCTATTCACATTATATACTTGACAGTGGTAAGATCAAGTAAGGAAGAAAAAATATGACACGAACATACCGTAACCCCATTCTGGGCGGCTTTTATCCCGATCCGTCAATTTGCAGGGCGGGAAGCGATTTTTACCTGGTGAATTCAACATTTGCGTATTTTCCGGGTATTCCGGTTTTTCACAGTACGGACCTTCGCCGCTGGAAACAAATCGGCAATGCCATACACCGCCCGGGGCAGCTCTGCTATGACGGCCACCGGATTTCCGAGGGGCTTTTTGCTCCGGCCATCCGCCATAACCTCGGTGTCTTCTACATAACCTGTACTTTGGTAGGCACGGGCGGGAACTTCATTATCACTGCAAAAGACCCCGCCGGCCCCTGGTCTGATCCGGTCTGGCTTCCGGACGCTCCGGGGATAGACCCTTCTCTTTTTTTTGATGATGACGGAAAGGCCTGGTATACCGGAACCTGCGCCGCGCCGGAGGGGGAAGCGTATCCGGGCAACTGTGAAATATACATCCGGGAAACGGACATTTCACTCCTTGCCGGGGGGAAAAATCCCCTGATTGGCCCATACCACGGCATCTGGCGGGGAGCGCTCCGCAATGCTGTGTGGCCGGAAGGTCCGCACATCTATAAAATCAACGGCTGGTATTATCTGTTGTACGCGGAGGGGGGAACCAGCAGGGAGCACGCGGTGTGCGTGGCCCGCGCCAAAAATATACACGGCCCCTGGGAAGGCAAGCAGGCGAACCCTATCCTCACTCACCGCTATCTGGGGAAGAACGCTGAAATTGTCAACACCGGCCACGCTGATCTGACGGACGATGCGGCGGGAAACTGGTGGATGGCGCTGCTCGCATCCCGGCCATTTCAGGGAGTGTGCCCCCTGGGCCGGGAAACCTTTATGGTTCCGGTTTTTTGGGAAGACGATTGGCCCTGCGTCGCTTCCAAAACCGGGCTGATTGAAGGGGAGTATTCCCTGCCGGATTTGCCGAAGCCGCCGGATTCTTCCTATCCGCCGGATGATCACGCGGCGGGCTCCGGCTGGATCCATGAACAGGCCTGCGATCATTTTAACATTGAAAACGGTGGTAGCGCTGAGAACAACAATAGCGCTAATAACGATAATGGCGCTGAACTTACCCCAAGGGCCGTAAAATTGCCCCTCCACTGGCTTATGCTCCGTATGCCCGTAAATGTCAAAGACGCGGCCTTAAGCCTGACTGCCCGCCCCGGCGCTTTGCGGCTTTTTACCGTGGCGGAAACAATGCGCGGCAGGGGCCACCCCGCTTTTGCCGGAAGGCGGCTTAGGCATAAAAACTGGGCTTTTTCCGCCGCCGTTGAATTTGTTCCAAAAGCGGACGGCGAATCCGCCGGAATCATTTTACTCCAGAACGAGGATTGGCAGTACCGCTTTGAAATGTACCTTGCGCCTTCCGGCTCTCCTTCACTGCGCCTTGTCCGTGCGGCGGGCAAGGAAGATGAAATTATCGCGGACGGAAAATGCGGGGCGGAGCTGGCGGGAAAGCCGCTTGTCCTGGCGGCATCTTGCGATGAAATGGAAATATCCTTTTTTTACGGAAAAGATGTATATTCGCTTAAACGCTTTACCGGCAATGTTGACGCGCGCATACTCAGTACCGAGCACGCGGGCGGCTTTGTGGGAACCCTGGCGGGGGTTTTTGCGTCGGGAAACGGAAAAGACTCAGGCAATTACGCCGATGTGTTATGGGCGGAATACCGGGGACTTGAATGAGTAATTTGAAGTTATCGCCCCTGTCAAGTAACGGGATGATCATACAGCGGGAAGTTCCCTATCCCGTTTGGGGCAGGGTGTCAGGCGCTGGTGACTTTATAAATAATAACCACCTGCCTGCGCAGTCAGGCGGAGTTTCACGGAGAAATAAGGTAAGGGAATCTCTAAAAACTTCAGTTTTTAGAGATTTACCGCTGAAAAACGTAATAAATTGTTTTAAAACTCCGTGTTCCTCCGTGGTAAAAAATCAAAAATTAACGCATATGGTGTCAGTTACTTTTTTGGGCAAGACATACAATGCGCAGGCGGATAAAGACGGCGTTTGGCAGGTAATGCTTGATCCCGTTCCGGCGGGCGGCCCTCATACCATGGACATTGAATCGGGAGATGAGAAAATAACCATAAGCGATATTTACTCCGGCGATGTATGGCTCTGCGCCGGCCAGTCCAATATGGAGATGCAGATGGAACGTTTGCGGGATGATTTTCCTGAAGAATGGACGGCAAAAGATTTCCCCCTTATCCGGCAATTCAAAGTTCCCCAGGAATGGGATTTTTCCGGCCCCCGCGAAACACTTTCCGGCGGCAGTTGGCTCGCCCCCGCTGCGGAAACCCTCCGTGAATTTGCGGCGGTTCCCTGGTTCTTTGCCAAATACCTCTGCGAAAAGCGCCGCGTTCCCATCGGCCTCCTTTGCACCGCGTGGGGCGGCACTCCTGTCGAATCGTGGATGAGCGCGGATGCTCTCAAAGGCTTTCCCAAAAAAATCGCCGAAGGCAAGAAATACGCCGATCCTGCCAGGCGCGAAAAAATCGACAATACTACAAATACCGCAATTCAGGAATGGGAAATCAACCTTGGGCATGAGGATATTGGCGTTGCAAAAGAATGGCAAAAGCCGGAGGCCGGTATTTCCGGCTGGGATGATATTACCCTGCCCGGCGATTTTGCCGCGGCGGGACTCGCTCAATTTTGCGGCGCAATCTGGCTGGCTAAGGAATTCACTATTAGCGCTGAATTTGCCGTGCAAGAGGCAAAGCTCTGGCTTGGGACTATCGTTGATGCCGACACGGTATTCATCAATGGCGTTGAGATTGGGAACACTACGTATCGTTATCCGCCCCGGAAGTACAATGTTCCCGCGGGGTTATTGCGCAAGGGGAATAACCGCATTGTTATCCGTGTAACGTGCGCAAGCGGCGACGGGGGCGTTACGCGGGATAAGCCGTTCCGCATTTTTACAGACAACGAAGCCGTTGAATTTTCGGGAATCTGGAAATACAAAATCGGAGCCGCCGCGCCTGTCCGTCCTGCGGAATTTTTCTTTCAACGCCAGCCGATGGGCAACTACAACGCGATGATTGCCCCGCTGTTAAAATATCCGTTAAAGGGGGTTATCTGGTATCAGGGCGAATCAAATGATCGCAACCCGGATGAATACACCGCCCTTTTTCAGGCCATGATACAGGACTGGCGGAAAAAATCCGGCCATGAAGAAACGCCATTCCTGTTTGTACAGCTTCCCATTTTTGGAGCGCCGTCCGAAAATGAGAAGGCCGCTCCCTGGGCTGCTATCCGCGAAGCGCAAAAAAACGCCCTGTCCTTGAGCCATACCGGCATGGCCGCCGGCCTTGAATTGGGCGAATGGAACGATCTGCATCCACTTAACAAAAAAGACATAGGCCGCCGCTTGTTTCTGGCGGCGGAACAGACAGTGTTCGGAGATGACAATACCGCTCCCGGCCCCCTGTTCCGCAGCGCGGAGCGGCGCGGTGAAAAAATCTTCCTGACCTTTGATAACTGCGGAGCGGGCCTTTGCGCGCATGAAACGCCATATATCAGCATCGTTGCAGGCAAAATTTATGTACGGCGGCCTGCAACAATAGAAGCTCCCGATACGGTATCTGTTGATATTTCCGGCATTGAAAGCCCTGAAACGCTGCTGTATGCGTGGGCAAATAACCCACAAGACCGGCAGTTGTACAACAGCGATGGCCTGCCTGTAATTCCGTTCAAGGTAGTTTTGTAAACAGCCGTGCAGAAAGCCGGTAAAACACCTTTTTTTCCTTAATCAGGCCCAGCCCTAATCCCGCTGACACATAAAAAATCCCCTTTTTGCCGGTATTTTTGGCATCTCCGGACACTTATTTTCCCCTAGATTCCTCAGAAAACGCGCTTTTGTATTCAAAAAAGAAGGATATAATCCTTCTTGATTTTATTTTCAATTAATGATAAGGTTTTATATTATGAATAATAAATCAATTCAAGCCCAAAACTTATTGTTACAATTAACAAAAGAAGTTTTTTGGAATTGTGATATAAGTAAATTTGATTATTTACGGGACAAAGAATTTATTATTAAACGCATAATCGATGCCGGATTGGAAAATGATGAGATTATTATGTGGAAGCTGTATTCGTATGACGATATAAAAAATGTTGCTTTAAACATGGAAAATCTGCATGAGGATGTAGTTACCTACATGAGTTTTGTATTAAAAGTGAGGGAGAACAAGTTTAAATGTTACAAAAAGAAGCCGTGGTATCGGAAATGATCGCCATGATTAAGGAATTGCAAAGCAATTCTTTATTCAAAGATCACGTATTAGCCGGAGGGACAGCGCTTACTCTTCAATTAGGACACCGTACTTCTACCGACATCGATTTATTTACCCAAAAAACGCAGAATGCTGTTGAATTA
>JAITCP010000122.1 GCA_031283025.1 Spirochaetaceae bacterium
CGGCCCATGGACACGGCGTGTTGAACGGCGGCCATTTTGAATTCCAGATTTTTGTCCCGGCGGTTTTTCCGCGGTTCGGGATAATCGGCCAGATGAACGGACAGGGGATCATTTTCCAGCCGCAGGTTTTGCCAGATTGCGTCGGTGGTAAAGGGCATAAAGGGGGCCGCAATTAACACAAGCGTTTTTATCGCATGGTAAAGCGCTCCGTAAGCGTCAGTTTTGTCGCTGCCGTTCCCGCCGTCAGTGTCTTCAGGACCGGCGCTTTTCCAGAACCGTCGGCGTGAACGGCGTATGTACCAGTTGTTCAGGTTGTCTATAAATTCCAGGATCGGGTCAACCGCGCGGGAAAGATCGTAGGATTCCAGTGCATCCCCGGTTTTTTCCGCCAGCTTTTCCGCTTCAGAAAGTATCCAGCGGTCAAGCGGATTGGAGGGATTTTTCGGAGCGCCCTGCGCCTTGATTCCGTCTATATTCGCATAGGTAATAAAAAAGCTGTACGCGTTCCACACGGGAAGGATGATGCTCTTCATCACCTCTTTGACTCCTTCATCGCTGTAGCGCAGGTCGTCGGCCTTGACCACCGCCGAATGGATCAGAAAGAGCCTCAGCGCATCGGCCCCGAATTCGTTCACCACCTCCATGGGATCGGTGTAGTTTTTAAGGCTTTTGCTCATCTTCTTGCCGTCATGCGCGAGCACAAGGCCGGAGACGATGCAATTCTTGAAGGCGGGTTTCTTAAAAAGCGCCGCCGCCAGAACGGTAAGGGTATAGAACCAGCCCCGCGTTTGATCAAGCCCTTCACTGATAAAATCCGCCGGAAAGTGATCCTCAAAGAACTTTTTGTTTTCAAAGGGATAATGGCTTTGCGCGTAGGGCATGGCGCCGGATTCAAACCAGCAGTCCAGCACTTCCGGAATACGGGTCATGGTTCCATTGCAGGGGCCGCCTTTAGCGGAAACGCCGGGCTTCCCTGGCGCTTTAGCGCAGGGTATGGTAATTTCATCAACAAAGTGTTTGTGCAGGTCTTCCGGTTCTATGCCGGAAAGCGCCTTGAGTTCCTCCCTGCCGCCTATACAGATTGTCTTGCCACATTCGCCGCAGCGCCAGATGGGCAGGGGGTTCCCCCAATACCGGTTCCGGCTGATCGCCCAGTTCCGGGCCCCTTCCAGCCATTTGCCGAAACGGCCCGTTTTGATGTGCTCCGGTACCCAGTGAACAGAATTATTTGCATTGAGTATGTCGGCCTTAACCTTCTCTACATCGACAAACCACGACCTGACGGCACGGTAAATAAGCGGACTGTGGCAGCGGTAGCAATGCGGATAGGAGTGAAGTATCTGCTCGCGCTTTACCAGTTTTTCTTCAAGTTTAAGGCGCTCCATGATCGCCTTGTCCGCGTCCTTGACAAAGAGGCCCTCATAATCGGGCACTTCTTCCGTAAAGCGGCACTCCGCGTCGATGGGGCAGATCATCGGGATTCCCGTACCCCTAAGAACCCGTTCATCGTCCTCGCCAAAACCCGGAGCCGTGTGGACTATGCCCGTGCCGTCTTCCGTGGAAACAAAATCCCCCGGATAGGTTCGGAATGCGCCGTTTTCCGCAGTTTGGTCAAAATAGGGAAAGAGCGGCTCGTAACTGATGCCTAAAAGTTCCGCCCCTTTTTTGCGCCAAATCACCTGGTAATCGTCCGGATTTTTGTAATACGCGGAAAGCCGGGATTCGGCAAGAATGTAACGATCCTTCCCGTCCTGGACAAGCGCATAGTCAATGTCCGGCCCTATAGTAAGCGCCAGATTGGATGGCAGGGTCCAGGGCGTGGTTGTCCAGGCTAAAAGGTAGGCCGCCCCTCCCGCGCCGCGGGCCAAATCCGCGGCAGGAACAGCCTCAGCGGCAGGGCTGCCGGGAACAACGCCGGTAACCATAAACCTGACGGTAATGGCCGGATCGTGAACCTCCTTAAAGCCCCCCAGGTTAAGCTCGTGGAGGGAAAGCACTGTAGCGCAGCGGGGGCAATACGGCAGTATGTAATAGCCTTCGTAAATAAGCCCCTGCTTCCATAGGGCGGCAACTACGGCCCAGATTGACTCCATGTAGGAAGGCTCCATAGTTTTATAGTCCCGGTCAAAATCCACCCAGCGCCCCAGCCGGGTAATCACCGCCCGCCATTCTTTGACATAGCGCAGCACGGAAGCGCGGCAGGCTTCGTTAAATTCCGCCGCGCCATAACGCTCTATATCTGATTTGGAATTGAGGCCCAGTTCCTTTTCGATCAGGGTTTCTACCGGCAGGCCGTGGCAGTCCCAGCCAAAACGGCGGTCCACATGGTAGCCTTTCATGGTTTTGTAACGGGGAATAATGTCTTTTATGGTAGAAGGAACAAAATGCCCAAAGTGAGGCAGGCCCGTGGCAAAAGGAGGGCCGTCGTAAAAAGTAAAGTCCGGCTTGCCCTCGCGCTGGGAGATGGACTGTTGAAAAATCCCTTCAGCCTCCCAAAAGGCAAGGATTTCCTCTTCCAGTTTGGGAAAACTTACTTTTGAATCAACCGGTTTATACACTGCTGCCTCCGTACCTAAAAATGTACCATAAAAGGGGGGTGTATTTCTATATGGGAGCGGGGATGGATAGTGGATAGTTAGTGGTTATATGGTTATGTGACACCCACCTCCGCTTTCACTGCCTGTGCGCCTCCAACACCTCCCGGAAACACCCGGCAATTACTGCGGGATAGGTAATAGGCCGGAGCTTCCGGAGCTTCCGGAGCTTTAGGCGGCAGGACGCCGCTGTTTCCAATGCTTTAGGGGGAGTTTTTGCGTAGCAAAAACGACAAGTCCAAAATTGGCAGGATGCCAATTTTGGACGAAACACCCGGCAATTACCCCCACTACCGGTAGTGTACCCCGCCAACCAACACCACAACGAAAAAGCGGCACCTTTACTCCCTAACAAGCAAATAGTAAAGTGACGGGCTCCATTTGAAAAAGCCAATCGTGTACTGGAGCAGGTACTCCAATGCGTATAACAGCGGCGCACACGCGAACTTTTGGGAAACGTGCCGCCGCAGGCCGGACACCGCAAGCGTCTTTTTAACGCGCAGGTGGTTTTGTTCAAAAATACGCTCAACGCAGCGCGGGTGAAAATAGAAAAAAATCGCTTTACCGCGGCTTTCCGGCTCAAGTGAAAAGGGACGCAATGCGGAGCGTCCGCAACAACGGCGGGCAATTTCAAAAAGGCCGCATTTGTTGGCAATTTCTATCACCGCAAGACCGCCGCTTTTCAAAATGCGGGCAAGTTCCGCAACTGCCGCGTTCAGGTCGGTTAAATGATGCGCGGCACGTACCATAATTACCGCGTCAAATTCGCCCGCATCAAACGGCATGGCGTAAACTGAACCCTGTGCAATGCGCAAACGGCTTCCGTATTCCGCTTGCGCCTGTTCAAGAAGACTGGGCGCGTAGTCAATAAGATAAGCCTCCGCGTACCGGTCAATATATTCGGCTGCAAGCCGCCCGAACCCGCCGCAGACATCGGCAATTTTTCCGCCCCGCTCCGGCAACAGGCGGCGCAGTGCAAGACGGTCGC
>JAITCP010000183.1 GCA_031283025.1 Spirochaetaceae bacterium
TCATCCCCCCGTTCCCGCTGGCTGACCGCCTGACAGCAGGTGGAAATACGGCGGACTTCCGTGTTCATCGCCCAATCCAGGGTATGCATCATGGACAGATTCTTGCGGGAATCCATGCAGAATTTGGTATAACCGTGAATGTCCATCATGGAGATATAGAGGTTGGAAATTTGCAGGGTATCCTTCAGGTCTCCCGCTTCAGGAAAGGTCTGATCGGGGATAACCAGCTCCTTCCAAAGCCGCCTATGGCCCAGAATGTCCATATCCGCAAAAAAGCCCCAGTTAAGCCGCTTGATAAGCTCAAAGCAGCGCATGATCACCGGCTGAATCCGGGGATCCTTCATAATTGGCTCTATATAGGCTTTTAACGCGGAAAAAGCGTTAAATTTCCGGTTTATAATCTTTTCACCCAAAAAAGAAAAGAGCTCATGCTCTGAGGTGGTTTCGTTGTATTCGTTTAGTTCTTTCACAAGCTTAGCCTTTCCTTAAGTGTAGCACTTTTTTCCGTTTTATCATAGTATAGGATTACGGAGCATTTTAATACATATCGTTGTATATTTAAAGTAGCATGGAAACGGCAATGTCATTAAATAATTCAGGGATAGCGCTAACAGAGGCCTGCCGGCCCGATGAGGCCATACCCCTGTTTCGCAGGGCTCTTGGGATGGAGCCGGAAAATCCGCTGCTTTGGTTCAATCTGGGCATTGCTCAGCAGCACACCGGGGATTACGGGGAAGCCCTGGACAGTTTTCAACAGGCCTTAGGGCTCGACGACACCATGGAAGAAGCCTGGATTTCCATGGGGCTTATCCATTATGAACAAGAACAATTTGACCAGGCGGAGGAATGTTATCATTTTGCCCTGACGCAGAATGAAAATTCCCCCAAAAGCTGGAATAATCTGGGAGTGTTGTACTTTTCCCAAAAACAATACGATGAGGCCCGCCGCTGTTTTGAAGAAGCGGTCGCTCTGGCCCCCCTTTATGAAGAAGCTTTGTTTAACCTGCGGGACGTGTGCCGGGAATTGGAAGATTACCGGGCGGCGGCGGAATTTGAGCGGACTCTTTCGGGTTTTACCCGGCGCAGGCAGTTTTGAGCAGGCGGGGTTTGGAGTTGTAAAATGAAGCTCCTCTATGTTGCCGAGCTGGTAGGCAAGGCTGGTCTTTATGCCCTAAAAAAAGCCCTCCCGGAACTGAATAGACGGGAGCATATTGATTTTACTGTAGTCTGTGCCGGCGGCGCTACCGGAGGGAACGGTTTGGGCCGTAATCATGCAGGGTATATCCGCAAACTCGGCGCGGATGCAATTACCGCCGGGGATTGCTGTTTTTATAAAAAAGACCTGGTAGAAAACTGGGTGCCTGCCGTAGTGCGTCCGGTAAATCTTGGCAGGCCGTGTATGGGGCAAAAGCCGGGGCATCCGCCATGAGAGCAAGTTCCCGGTTTTGGCTGGCGGGTGTTTAAGGCCCGCAGCAGCCCTGATGAGCCGGGAACTGCAGTGAAGGTTGCCGTTGCGGTTTTTTTGGGGGCGAATTTTACCCGCCTCCGGGCGGACAACCCCTTTAGAGAGCTAAAACCCCTGCTGGAAAAACTCCGGGCGGAAACCCCCTATGTGGTGGCGGACTTCCATGCCTGGGCAACCGGAGAAAAACGGCTCTTCTTCGCCGCCGCCGCAGGGCTTTGTACGGCGGTAATCGGCTCCCACAGCCGGGTACAAACCGCTGATGAAACAATTCTGGACGGTACGGCGGTAATCTGCGACGCGGGCAGAACCGGCAGTACCGAATCGGTGGGGGGAACCGATACGGCTGTCCGGATTCAGGAATACCTGACGGGAATTCCCGACTGGACAAAAGACGCATGGGACAAATGCGAACTTCAGGGAGTGATCGTGGAGGCGGACGGGGAGGGTAGGGCGCTCTCCATAAAGCGGCTCCGCATACCGGTTCCGGCGGGGAACCAAAAAATGCCGGAACCTGATATTTCGGAAGAAGGATAAAGTGCAGCGTTCCTTTTCTTCCCCCGCCCTGGTACTTAGAGTCAGGCCCACCGGGGAATCCAACCGGGAGGCGGTTTTTCTCAGCGCGGGTGAAGGGATCATCAGCGCCACCCTGTTCGGAGGGCCAAAAAGCCGGCTCCGTTCCCATGTCTCTCCCTTTATTTCCGGCCTCCTTTGGATATACCGGGATACTGCCAAGGACTTCCGCAAAGTAAGCGATTTTGACGTACAGTCATGGAGGCCGGGACTGCGGGAACTCTACGAGCGCAGCAATACCGCCTCCCTTATCGCGGGAACGATCATTTCCGGCAAAGGCGGCGGCGGCGCTTTTAGTGAAACCTTCACCCTTGCCAACGCGGCGTTGGATGCCCTGGAAACCGCCGATGAAAACTGCTGCGAGCGCATTCTTATTCATTTTATGTGGAACTGGACTATGCTTCTGGGAAACCGCGGCGATCTGCGGTATTGCGCCTCCTGTGCCTGCGAGCCTTCAATGGGGGATGTACTGTGGTTTGTTCCTGAAGAAGGTTTTTTATGCAAAAACTGCATGATAAAGGAACACCCCGCGGAACTTGCCGGGGGCAGAGCCGGAGCGGTTTTGGGCGCAGGAGCGCGGCGCTGGCTTCTTGCCGTAGAGGACAAGCCCCCGGCGGAGCTTGCCCGCTATACCGTGGATGAGGCTTCTTTAGGGGAACTGAAAGGGCTTTTGCCGCTGTTCAACTGACCAGTCGCCGAAACCTTGACTATTTCTTAACATATTTGTATATTTTTATAGAGTTTGTCCTTTCATATTGGGGACAGAATCAACATACGCAACAGTAAAAGGAGTTCTTTATGAAAAACACTTTCAGAAAATTCGGAACGCAGGGCCTAAGTCTTTGCGTTATCACCATTGCGGCGCTATTCGTCTTTGCGCTGGCGGCCTGCAGCAACGGCACAACATCATCTTCCGGAGGGAACCCAGCCCTGACCGGCACGGTTACTATTTCCGGGTTTGTCAAGGTTGGCACTGCGGTATCTGTAACTACTACCGGACTAAATGCGGCCAGTGGATTCAGTTACCAATGGCAGTCCGCAGACTCGGAAAGTGGTAATTTTACCCCTATTCAAGACGCAACCAATAATACTTACACGCCGGTTGAAGGTGATGTGAACAAATTCATCAGGGTAGTTGTGAGCGCCGCAGGTTACACCGGATCGGTTACCAGTAATGCGCTTAAGGTCAACGAAGAAGGCGCAGAAGCGCCCGATATTGCCAGCATAACGATAAAACTGGAATCCGGCAGTACCGATTTCACAGTAAACACGGGCGGGAGTTTAACCTTCATTGCCACCGTCTATGATTCAGAAGGGGCGCCTGTTGACGATGAGTACCAGGGAGTAACCTGGAGTGTAAGCGGCAATGAGAAATCCGACACCACAATTTCCTCCACCGAAGGAGTTCTCACGGTTGCCGAAGACGAAACAGTTGAAACGCTCACCGTAACAGCCACATCAACAACAGATGACGAGGTATTTGACTCGGTAGAAGTAACTGTGACTAATCTCCCTGCCTTGGATGGTTACGTTGACATTGTTAATGCCGATGGGGAGTATGTTTATCTTGTCAAGGCTGGCGATACCGTAAAGGTAGAGGTAAATGCCAGTGAGGTAGATGCAGGCAGTACATTCAGTTATCAGTGGCAGTATGGCGATGATCCGTATGATGGTGATTTCACTGACATTGAAGGTAAAACCGATGAGAACTATACGGTTGGCGATGCCGTTAAGGGTAAATACATCAGGGTAGTCGTTACCTGCACGGGTTACAGCGGCAGTATAGAAAGCGGGGCGGTTAAAGTCAGGGCAGGAACCCCCGTGGTTACAAGCGTAACAATTGACGGCAAAGATGAAAACGGCAAAATCACGGTGGGCAAAGGCACCAGCGGTTTTTTACAAGCCACTGTAAATGGAGAAAATCTGGAAGATTATCCGGACAAAGAGATAACTTGGAGTATGACCGGCAGCACTACTCCCGGTACTTCTCTTGATGAATATGGCTATTATGTTATTGCCGCAGGTGAAACCGCTACTGAGCTTCAAATAACAGCGACATCCGTAACTGATACCTCTAAAAAAGACACGGTAACCGTAACCCTGACCGAACCTGCGGGGAAAATTATCAAGATCACCGGCCTTTCCGGACAGAGCGGCGAGGTGGGTGTAGAGATTAGGAGTAGTTTTGATCCTGATGCCGAGGATCTTGAGATGATTACGGCTTTTGGTACCATTGATGATGGGACGGTAACGTTTGCTCTTGAATTTTATGACAGTACATTTGGTGAATGGGGCGGTATGGCGCCCTGGGAAGGTAGCGGCGAATATTATATTCAGCTTAAAGGGCTTAACTATGGCTTTGATACCTATGTGTACACAAACGGCGCAGAACTTGAAACTACAGATTTTGACGACAATGCCAAATACGACATTCAAGACGATACCACAACCATTGACTTTAGCAAGTTCAAGCTTATTCCTCTTGGTCAGGGAGGCCATGTCATTACCGTTAGCGGCCTTTCCAGCTTTAACGGAGCGGTAGCGAAGGTGGAACTTTTAAAATTAGTTAAAGATGATGGAGGTGATTATAGTGATACTGTTACCGTCGGCCATGCGGTAATTTCAAGCGGTACGGCAGCGATTTCATTGGCGGAGCTTGTGTGGGGTATGCCGGGGTTAGACGGTTGGACGGCAGATGACGGTGAATATTACATCAAACTGTCTATTACTGATGCGGATGGCATTAAGGAATATGTGTACACGGACGGCGAAACCCTGTCAGAACTTAGTATTTCAACTTGGGCAGATTTTTGGGAGGAAGCCCCCACGTTTGAATTTACCAGCACTACTTCTTCAGTTGCTTTTGACAAATTCCAACCAGGTGGTGAGGATGATATTAGCTGGTTTTGATCCTGTTTTTCCTTAACCGCTTCCCGGGCAACGGGGAGCGGTAACCATGCCTTGTGAACAAACCTCGCCTCGTTTGGGGCGGGGTTTGTTTTTTTGTTTCATAGTTACCCCCAAGCCTGGGACGTACCCGCCCCCAAGCCTGGGACGTACCCGCCCCTAAGCCTGTAGCGGGTGCGCTACCAAGCCTGTTTTTTTCACATGGGAGTAGGGAGTGGGTGATGGAGGTTAGGTCTGTAAGCATAGTGTGTTGCTTTCACGCATGGATCACAAACACCACCCCCCACCCCCCATTCCCCACCCCCCATTGTGAGAACTTCTTCGGAAAGAAAATTATTTAAAACCGGTAATAGTTTGAGTATCAAGCCCGGTGATTTTTTGTACAAATTCAGGTGTAGCCCCCTGTGCAAGGGCATTACGTGCTACTTTTTCCATGCCTCTTGCCTCGCCTCTGGCTTCACCTCTTGCCTCGCCTCTGGCTTCACCTCTTGCCTCACCTCTGGCCTCACCTCTGGCTTCAGCCTTGGCGGCTAATCCGGTTTCTTCCATAAATCTTTCAAATATATCGTTCATTCTTGCAGCCTCCTTCGCAACAGCAAAATTCGCTGTTAGTATCGCACATAAATACGCCGC
>JAITCP010000118.1 GCA_031283025.1 Spirochaetaceae bacterium
TTACCAACATTCTTATTGCCGATGAAATCAACCGTTCCCCGGCAAAAACCCAGGCCAGCCTTTTTGAGGCCATGCAGGAATATCAGGTAAGTCTGGACGGTGAAAGCCACGCCCTGCCCCGGCCTTTTATGGTGCTTGCCACGGAAAATCCCTTTGAGCATGAGGGAACCTACCCCCTGCCGGACGCTCAAAAAGACCGGTTCCTGATGAAGGCGCTGATAAGTTATCCTCCGTTTGAAGAAGAAAAACGCATGGTGGAGCAGATTCTTTCCGGCGGAACCGGGGCGGAACTTTCTGTTTCCGCCGTTAATCCGGTGATGAGTCCGGCGGATTTTCTTGCCGTGCAGGGATTGGTTTCTTCCCTGCGCTGCGATTCTGCGGTGATCGATTATGCGGTGCGCCTTACCGCCGCCACCCGGAACAGCGCCGTTCTTGAATGTGGCGCCGGCCCTCGTGGCAGTCTGTCCTTAATCCGCTGCGCACGGGCCAGGGCGCTCCTCGAAGGCCGGGATTTTATCATCCCCGATGATGTTAAAGCCTTGGCGGTTCCCGTGCTTGCCCACCGGCTTACCCTTTCTGCGGAGGGGGAACTGGAAGGGCTTACCGGGATCAGCGTTCTGGAGAGCATACTTTCTTCTGTAGAAGCGCCGCGGATATGAAGCCGGGCCGGACTTTCTTCATCAGCCTGTTAGGCATCCTCTTTCTTGGAGCGGCGGCATTCTTCCATGATCCGCTGTATCCGGTCTGGATACTTTCCGGCCTTGCGCTGTTTCCCTTAATCGTTCTTGATGCATTGGTGTTGTTGTTGTTTACAGAAAGATTCAGTGTAAAGCGGGAGTTGGGCAGCGTCCTTACTTTGGGCCGGAAAGCGTTTGTCCGCATAACAGTAAGCCGGACAAATACCGGCATCCGCCGCCTGCTTGCCCGGTCTATCCGGCTTTTCGACATTTATCCCGATACGCTTGAGTGCGGCGCTTTTCCGGTAAAAATCAACCGGAGCGAATTACGCAATAACCGCGGGGTTTCCCGGAAGAAAAGAACAAGAAACCGTCTTTCATCCGGCGCTATGCTGGTGTTTGAGTACCCTGTTATTCCCTTTGACCGGGGTTCCTGGGAATATACCCGGATGGAACTGCTCCTGGGTTCGTTCCTGGGTTTTTGGCGGCTCAAGGTAATTCACCCCTGCACAAGCCGGGGAAGGACTTTTCCGGATTTTAGGAAACTTGCTTCTTCCGCCGACCTTGGGGGAGTGCTGGAAAGCACGGGAATCAAAGCAAGCCGTAAGCGCGGCCAGGGGCTTGAATTCATGAGCCTTAGGGAATACCGCAAGGGGGATTCTATAAAAGCGATTGACTGGCGGGCCACGGGACGGCGGCGCAAACCCATCGTGCGGGAATATCAGGAAGAGCAGGATCAACAGGTGCTGCTCCTTTTGGATTCCGGGTATCGGCTCCACCGGCTTGAAGAAAGCGCCCATGGCGTGAGTGTCCGGGGGAGTAATGCCCGCAGCGAAAACGTTCCTGGCGGTAATGTTTCCGAATCAAGCTACGGAGCGCCCGGAACAGCCGGGGCTTTCCGCACCCAGTTTGACAGCGCTCTGGAAGCGGCGCTGCTTATTTCCTGGGTGGCGCTTAAACACGGCGACGGCGTGGCGCTTGGCTGTTTTGGAGCGGAAGAACGGTGGCTGCCCCCGCGGAAGGGGATGAGCGCCCTTACCGATTTGATCCACAGCCTCTACGATGTTAAAAGCGCTTCTGCTCCGTCTTCCCTTTTTTCCGCGCTGGAAAACGCGTTATCCCGGCTTAAACGGCGGACTCTTATCATCATGATCAGTAATTTAAGGGAAGAGGACGGGGAATCTCTTTCATGGGTGCTCAAGCGAATCCGGCAGCGGCACCTCCTGCTCCTTGTGAGTCTTAGGGAAACGGAGGCGGAGCGTATAGCAATGCGGAAACCGGCGGGAAAGGACGAGGCCCTGGAAACAGCGGCGGCGTTTGCTTATTTAAGCGCCCGGCGGCGTTTGTACAAAACTTGGGAACATTTGGGGCTTCTTACTCTGGAATGCGGCTCCCATGAACTCAGCTCCGCTCTGATCAAACAGTATCTTGAAGTAAAACGAGGAGGACTTTTGTAATGATCGGCCTGTTACTAAGAAAATTTCTGTATGATATGTGGGACAATCTTTTTATGATCGTCTTATTAAATTTCGGGTTCTTGCTTTTTTTATCCCTGGCATTTTTACTGCCCCTCCTTTTACCCGCCGCGGAGATAGTTCTGCTTGTAATTATGATCTACTGGCTTTTTGTATATGTCTGCGCCGCCACCGCCGCGCTTGGGAAAGTGTCTGACTACCGCCGCCTTACTCTGGTTGATTTTGCCGTAAGCCTGAAAGGCGCTTTTATTCCCGCCCTGGTTTTATTTGCCGCGGCGGTTTTTATTTTTTTTATTATGTGGTTTACCATACCGTTTTACTTTCGTATGGGCGGTATGTTTGGATTGGCGGGGGCGTTTTTTTCCTTCTGGCTTTGCGTTTTCTTTCTGGGAGCGCTTCAATTTTATCCGGCAGTGTATTACCGCCTTGGAATGCGCCCCATGAAGAGTCTAAAAAAATGTATAGTTATTTTTTTTGATAACACCGGTTTTTGCGTTTCCAGCCTTATTATCAATATAATTCTTACGGCAATGATTATTCCTTTCCCCTGCCTGCCCTTTCTGTATTTGGACGAGGGCCTTAGGCTGCGCATCTTCAAATACGATTGGCTGGATGCCCATGCGGCGGAACAAGACAACACAAGGTATCAGCAGGGCTGGCGGAAAATAAAAATTCCCTGGGCCGAACTACTGGAAGAAGAAAAAGAAATGACCGGAAAGCGGACATGGAAATCGTTTATCTTTCCCTGGAAGGATTAGTGTGTTATTGTAGTGATTATAAAAAACAGCTACAATGGTAAATATACCGGAGGGTAGGCCAGTGGTTAAGCCACGAGTTTTGGGAACTCGATGTCGGGGGTTCAAATCCCCCCTCTCCGAAAAAAGTAACGCCCACTAAAAAAAATATACCTGCATAGGATAATTTTGATAAAGACGAAAAATGGGGGATTTGAAGCCATGTCTCCGCCGACCAGGGGGAGGAAAAGGCGGCAGGGATGCCGCCGGAAGGAGACATGGCCGGCCTGGAAGTGCGAAACAGGAAGTTGAGCGCTGGAAGGCAAATCCCCCCTCTCCAAATAATTATTACACAACGAAGAAATTTTCCAAAACAGAAAATTTACCCAAAGCCAATAACATGGGGGATTTGAAGCCATGTCTCCGCCGACCAAGGGGAGGAAAAGGCGGCAGGGAGAGTCTGTAGAAAAATCCTATTTTGGCGATTTTTTGAATTCGTAACTCCTTATATAGTAAGGAATTATAAAATGTCGAATCCTGAAAAAAGGACTTTTCCTACAGACTCCGGGGCTCCACCCCCCGCCCCGCTCGCCATAAAGCCTTTTAAGGAGCAGGAAAGCATAATAACCGGCAGGAAGAATATATTTGCCAAAAATGCAATTTGTATTTTTTTCATATCATAAATACTACCAAAAAAACCGATACTTATATAGTGTATCGACGTTTTTTTCATCTTTTCTTCCTCCTGTGCCCCGTCCTCCTTGCTGCTCAAGCGGGTCCGGCCCCCAATAATCCTGCTCTGGCAATTGGACCGGAAGACCTCCGTATTGAACAGCAGGCGGACGGGGGGTTTCATCTCTATATAAAGAAAAAGCCCGGCATTGGTTCGGTATTGCTTACCGAATCCACAAGAGATCCTGCCCTAAAGTCCGATAATTACGCTTACCGCGCCCCGGAGTGGAACCCTGTTAACGGCGATGAGATACGCCTGCTGGACGGGAAACCCATTCCAAAAGCATCACAAATCTGGTCCCTGATTGATTCTACCCCGGAATTGCACCCGGAGCTGGGTGAAGCCTTCCATATTTTTGTTCCCTATATTCTGAATTATGGTTATGAGAATTCCCGACATGGCGAAGTGTACGTAACGGCGGGAACGTTCCTGAACATCCGGGCCTTTTCCCTGCCTTACGCAGACTACCGGGGGAGTTTTCGGGACAACCCCTTTACCGTGGAAGTAGCCGCTCAGCAGCCCCAGCCGGGCCCGGCGGATAAAAATTATATGAAGGAAACGAAAGCGGCCTTTGCCGAAATAAGCGATTGGGAAGGGGGAACGCCGTACTACTCCGTTGGGCCTGATGATATTGTAGACCGGATAAAGGACATTATTAACAAAGAAAAGGCCAAAACCATGGACATTGTGATCTGCCTGGACACTACCGGTTCCATGAAGAACGATATTGCGGCAATCCGCAAAGACCTTGTTCCCGCACTTGGGCAAACCTTGGCCGGTTCCACATACCGCATCGGGATGCTTCTTTTCAAAGATTATACCCATTCTGAATATCTGACCAGAGTTGTTCCCTATACTGCCGATTTAAATCAGGTACAGCGTTCCCTGAACGGGATAACCGTAAACGGCGGCGGGGATATACCCGAAGCGGTTTACGAAGGGCTTTACGACGCGGCGGTAAAATTCAACTGGGAGGCGGATGCCCGGCTTATCATCCTTATCGGAGACGCCCCCCCCCACCTGCGCCAGAGGGGGAAAATATCCAAGGAAATGGTCAAAACCGCCGCCGCCGAACGGGGCATACGGATTCACACGATTATACTGCCCCAGTAAGGAATTGAGGCTTCTCCAAAATTATCTGTGTTTTGAAACAAGCCGCGATCTTTACAAAGTAACAAAAATAGATAATACTTAGTAGTAAATAAATAGATAAAGGGAACCTCTAAAAACCGGTTGTTTTTAGAGGTTCCTTTGCAGTTTCTCGCCCTTTGGGCTGCGAAACGTGCGTTTTTTAGCGGTAAATCTCTAAAAACTGAAGTTTTTAGAGATTCCCTAAAAAGAATTAAAAAAGGCAGGTAAAGAGTATGATACAAAAACGTATTGTATTTTTCTTGTTATTTTTTGCCTTTATACCCGGTCTATATGCCCAAACAGACCCGGCCACTAAAAGTGGTCAGTCTCTGTGGGAGTTCCCTGCCGGAAATTACTGGTCTTTGGACGCGGGGCTTGGAATGACCGGTATTCTTGTGAAAGGGCAGTCTTACCAGTTTATTGTTGATCCTAAGCTTTGGCTTTCACCCCCATTAATGGTTGGGAGCAAGGTTGGCGTAAGCTACAGTACCGATGCAGAGGCCCGGAATATACTCACTTTTGAAGGCCAGGTATATCTGCGCTGGAATTTTCTGCGCCTGGGCAAAAATCCCGAGAAAAAAGTCAATATCTTTCTTCAGGGCGGTTTGGGTTTGCTTTCCGCTTACCGGGGAAAGGACAACAACCCAATTGATGATGTTACCCAGACCCGCGGTTCTTTAATGGCCGACGCGGCAGCCGGAGTAACCATACCGCTGACTCCCAGGTGGCATATTGAGCCTTCAATTCGGGGCGGGTATCCGCACATTGCCGGGTTTGGCATAACAGCCGGATACAAATTTCCGTTGCCGCAAGGGGTAAAAGGCCAGTCCTCGGTTGAACACGTCGAGCTTATCAGGACGCTTCCCCCCAACGAAATTATCAAACGGATAATGATATCCGCAGTTGAATTTATCCTGTTTGGGCCTGATATAGGAAGATACAATGTGGGCATTGACCACGACGCGCAGGGGCTTAACGAACTGGTTCTTAACAGCATAGCAAAAATGCTCAAAGAGAACCCTGACTTCCGGGTGAGGATAGAAGGTCATGCCAACCCTATTACCACCGATCCCAAAGAAGCTGACATTCTTATGGCTCTTAGCTCACAGCGGGCAAATGCGGTAGTCGCACAGCTAAAGGCAAGGGGCGTGAATGAAGAACAAATGGTTGTTATTGCCTTTGGCGGCACAAGAACGGTTACCCATGACCATGACATCTGGAACAGAAACCGCCGGGTTGAATTGATAGTTATTCAGGTTAATACCGATTAAGTCCTTAACAGAGGAGCACAATATGAAAAAAAGTAAACTTGTTTACTGCCTAATAGCGCTTGTATGCGCTTGTTTTGTAGATTGTGAAAATCCCATAATGAAAAAATGGTGGGTAGAACCGCAGCCGAAAACACCTGAAGTTGACTATGTTCCTATTGTAAAAATGATTCCCCAAATAAGCTACGAGACAATCATAGAACACGACGTGATTTATAAAACAGTTTATGAACAGCTTCCCCCACAGGTGATCCATGACGTGGTCTACGAACAGCTTCCCCCACAGGTGATCGAAAGAATAGTCTATGAACAGCTTCCGCCGCAGATGGTCTATGTACAGCTTCCCCCACAGGTGATCGAAAGAATAGTTTATGAACAGCTTCCCCCACAGATGATCCATGATGTGGTCTATATACAACTTCCCCCAGAGGTGGTCTATGTACAGCTTCCCCCACAGGTAATCCATGATGTGGTCTATGTACAGCTTCCCCCAGAGGTGATCTATGTACAGTTGCCTCCTGAAGTGATTTACGAGACAGTCATCAAATACGAGGTTATCCACGATCAGGTTCCTCCCGAAATAATCACCAAATGGCCTTCTGACGATGAACTTTTGGAGTATATAAAAACTAAGCCCGGTCTAGTCGAAGAGGTAATAAAAGGGATTCCTCCCGAAGAAATCGTAAAATACCTTACTGATGAACAACTCCGGACTATTATACAATACCTAATTGACAATAATACCCTTACGGATTCTCAGATCAGGGAGATCATTAAACAGATTTCTCCTGAAGAAATCGTAAAATACCTTACTGATGAACAGCTTCAGACTATTATACAATATCTTATTGACAATAATGTCCTTACGGAAGTTCAGATCAGGGAGATCATCAAACAGATTCCTCCCAAAGAGATCGTAAATTACCTCACTGACGAACAAATCAGGGAAATCATAAAACTACAGCCTCCTCAGGTAATACTCCAAACCATACAGATTATAGATATTGAATACATCATTTTTGCGGGGAACGCTGATAAATATAACGGGCCTCATGGGTCGGGGGCATCTACTGATCTTACTGCCCAGGAAAAAAGTTCCAACGACGCTTCTGTTTCCGCTATGGCGCAAGCCCTCAAGGATCATCCTGACTATTTGATAATGCTGCACGGCCATGCCAATCCTTCTACTTTTACCGATGGTGAAACTTTGGAACTCAAGAAACTAAGCGAGGATCGGGCGAAGGCGGTCGAGGCGGAACTTAAGACAAAGTTCAAAGCGCTTAACGGCGGAACCGACATAGATAATTCGCGGATGTCTGTCAGCGGCTACGGCGGAGAAAAAAATCTTTTCGGTTCCAATTCAACCTACGCGGGGCTTAACCGCCGCGTGGAAATGATACTGGTAAAGGTTGGGATATAGGGGAACCGGACATGAAATGTGTTTCATGTCCGATTTAACAATGCGGCCATAAACCGCGCCGGAATGGG
Source organism: Spirochaetaceae bacterium (assembly GCA_031283025.1). Lineage (GTDB taxonomy): Bacteria > Spirochaetota > Spirochaetia > Treponematales > Breznakiellaceae > WRIV01. The sequence continues at coordinate 7,507 of JAITCP010000118.1, forward strand.
GGTAAATTATGAAAATTATTGCCAAAATGCCTATGGTTACAGCCCTGGCTGCGGCGGCAATTGCATTCTTAACAGCGGCCTGCGACAATACCTCAGGTAACAATCCCAATGACGATACTAACGGGCCCACGCATTATACAGGCACGTTGACAATAAGCGGCCAACAAGTCTGGCTGCAGAACAAAGAAGCGAAGAGGCAAAATGATGAGTGGTACTACAAGTTTAACGGGGAAGACACTGCTATAAACATCTTTGCCGTCTATTCGTTAGATGAGCACAATAATGTAACGGCTTCTCGTTCTGCCTGGAAATCAGCAGGTACAGGGAATATCGAAAAGGGGATTCTAAGCTTTCAGGCTGCCGGGCTAAATGAAGAAGATTTGGTAAATACAGACAGCCTGAAAAATTATGTTTTTAAAGAATACGTTAATGTAACAATCGACCCGCCGGAAGTGATGAGCAATAGTATTGTACTTGCAACATCTCATGGCGTGTTTCTAAACAGGGAAGGATTATTTCTTATGTATTCTTCAGTGGGCTTGGAAAGCATACAATTTGTTTATGTAGACAGGGATTGCCGCATAACCGGAAACCCCGGTGATAAGACATGGGATCAAGGGGAGCAAAGCTATTTTAGCCGTACTGAAGGCGCCATAGATTTGTCATTAAAAAAGGGGTGGAACACAATATTTCGAATGGAAGTTTTCGACCGATCATCCGGATACGATAATGTTTCAATGGGGATAAGCAACCCCAATAATTTCAAATGGGTACTGTACCAGTAAAAGCGTTTGTTTTTGCAGAGGCCGTGCGGTTTCCCCTAATGTCCCAATTCTTTAAGCCGGTTAAGCATTTTTTCTGATAACGTCTTAAACTGGGGGGGCAAGGCATTTCTTTCCTGCCTATAACGGGTTAGAAGCGTTTCAAAACCCTTCCGGGCGACGGCATAGTTTTTCTGCTTATAATGGATAAAGGCAATTTCATATTCCGCCACGGCAAGATATTCATCCTCATCCCCATAGCGTTCCAGAAGTACCTTGTAATACTCAAGGGCCATATTATACTTATTAACGTCCGCCGCTTCCTGGGCTTTTTGGATAATTTTGGACGGAGGCATATCCGGGGGAACATTCACCGGGCCGGAGGCGCAGGAAAAGAGCAGGAACAAAAAGGCAAAGAGCAGGCATCGTCTGTACATACTATTAGCATACCTCACAAAACAGAATTAGGGAAGCCGGGTCAATAGTTAGTTTTCATGTGAAACATCACGGCATCTATTCATTAAACCTGGCCTGTAACAAGGGCTGCCTCTGAATCACTAAAGGCCTTGCCGTAAAGGTACTCAAAGAGAAAGCGCATATCTTCCGGGGCCATGTTCAGAAAACGGCAGCCAAAGTATCCCATAGTGTTATCCTTGTAACGCCGCACAATTTTGGCAATGGCCTCTATTTTCCGCTTTGGAGCGAAAAGTTTTACCGCCAACTCACTGTCAGGAAGCAAAGCGCCGGACAGGGCCGAATGGGGATAGGCAAAGAGCAGCCCGGAAGCGCTAATGTCCATAATCTTGCCTTCAAAAGGTTCATTCTTAATCCGCCCTTCATTAAAGTACCCTTTTGTTTTCAGAGAGTAAGCCAGAATCGTGCCAAATTGATAAAGGGTTTCTACTACATTGTAATCAAAGGGAGGCTTTCCTTCCACATTAATCCACACATGGATATAACCGATCACATATTCCTGAAACAGTATGGGCACCCACGCGTCAGAATAAAAACCCGCGTTCAATTTTTGTTTAATAAACCGGCTGACTGCATTGTCCATGAATGCCGGGCTTACGCCGGTACTCTCCAGGTAACGGCGGAACGTTTCTTCAGTAATCAGCCGCTTTTTGGGATAGGGGTCTGCCTGGGGGAAATTCCCCGTTGTGGAGGGCAGAAAAAGGGTTTTCCCCGTTTCCGCAATAACCCGCTCTTCAGTAGTGTCGGGTTTTACGTCCTTAAAAATCACCATCTTGTAGCCGGAAGCAAACCCGCGTATTCGGACAGCCATTTGTTCAATAATGCCCTGAAGGTTTTTGGGATCGGTGGTATTTATCCATGCCCCAATTTCCCCTTTTTCATATTCCCGGACTTTGGGGTAGTGCAATGAATAACGGTCTCCCTGAAAAGTAAACTGAATGTGCAGGTCTGTAGGAGTGCTAACCCGTGAATATGAGCGGTCAAGATTTTTATAAAGATACTCCGGAATTGGAGCGGTAATGTGAACGCCGTTTATATCACTGATTTCTATGACAAAACTAATCACCTGGCCCCGGTAATCAAACATAAGATCAAGCCTTCTCCCGGGTTTAAGCCCCGTAATGGGACGGTCAACCTTAAAGGACACATCGGTTTTGGGAGGCCTATCCATCCGCAAAATATATTCGGTTCTATCAGAAAAATACATCACCGGAGTTTGGTCGTCAAAAAGCGTTTTTAAGAGAAAATCCTTTTCAATGCGCTTGATTGGTGTCGCCATATAACCCCCCGCCTAGAAAAAACGTTCATAAGGAGTCATATCGGCGCCGCCGGGACTGTATTTACCATCGGTAAGGCGGCGGGGAGACTCAAGAAGTATGTCGTCCACCCGCCACCGGGGTTCTTCCGCCGCCGCCGCTGCCGGAGTTACTGTTGTATTTGCAACGGCATCCGTCTCCGTCGGGGGGGAGCCGTCAGGAATGGCAGGAATGTTGAAATCTACCGCCGCGGTTCCCGGTTCCGCCGGAACATCTATCGGCTCCGCGGTTTCCGGTTCCGCCGGAACATTTACCGGCTCCGCAGTTTCCGTTTTCGTCATTGCCGTTTCCGCCGCTGTACTTTCTTCCTCTGCCGCCGGAGTTTCTGTTTCAAGGGCCGCATTTTCCGCCTCTGCCGTTTCCTCCTCCGCGCTTTCTTCCTCTGCCGCTTCCGTTTCTGCCGGAGTATCTTCAGAATCAGCCGGGGCGGGTTCTTCTACAACCGGCGGCTTTGGCTCTTCCCATTGCAAATACAGTTCCCCGGTAATACTTCTTTCCCTGCCAAGAAAACGAACCAGGAACGAGTAACCCCCGGCGCCCTCGGCTCTGCCGCCGCCAACCCGCCAGCTTCTGGCGCCCACAGCCCTAATCTTGCTTAGCGCGGCAAGCCGCTTTTGTTCGGGAAAAACAGCCCTGTCTACTTTTCCGTCTCCCTCCGCAAGGCTTGCCACAATCTCCCGTGCCAGCCGGTACGCTTCTTCCGTTGCATCCCCCCGGCCCAGTTCCCCAATCACATAATCCCTGGGAAAGCGGGGGTCTTCACCGTATTGGGGGCGCAGTACTTCACGGGGAAGGGCCGCCGCGCCGGTTTGCCCCATGGCAGTATTCCGGGTAAAAAAAGCCAGCCCTATAAAGAGAAATAAACTGATAACAAAGATTTTTTGTCCCAGCTTCATATTTTTATTGTAGCGATCACGCCTTGAAAGGGCAATAAGCTATTGGTTATACTGAATTCTTGATCATGGATCTTTCTGTCCTGCAGCAGGGTTTTACCGTTCCCGTTCGGGATGCCCTTTGGGGCCATATCTACCTTACCCCCGGCCTGGCCGCCCTTACCGGTTCCGTTCCTTTTATGCGGCTTGGCCGTATTCTTCAGTTGGGCCCTGCCTTTTTCGTGTATCCCGGCGCCACTCATACAAGGGCAAGCCATTCACTGGGGGTTTACCACCTAGCCAGACGACTCCTTATCAACCTTTGTGAAAAAGGCGCTTCCTGGCTTAGCCCTCAGGGCGCCGTTTCTTTTCTTTGCGCAGCCCTGCTCCACGATCTGGGCCATTTCCCCTATGCTCATTCCCTTAAGGAACTTGGCCTGGAACCCCATGAATCCTTAAGCAGAAATTTAATACTGGCGGAGCCCATGAAAAGCCTTATCGGCAAGGCGGGGGCGGAACCGGAACTAACCGCCGCCATTGTGGATAAAACGATGGACTCAGAGGGGAATGACGAACTGCGCTTTTACCGCCGCCTTTTGTCCGGGGTGCTTGATCCGGATAAACTTGACTATCTTAACCGGGATGCCCGGTACTGCGGGGTTCCCTACGGGGCCCAGGATGTGGATTTTATCTATTCCCGGTTAACGCCCCACCGGGAACAGGGAGTGGAAATTGATTCCCGCGGTATTCCCAGTGTAGAATCGGTACTTTTTTCCAAATATCTGATGTACCGTACCGTTTACTGGCACCGCCAGGTTCGATCCGCTACGTCGATGATAAAAAAAGCCCTGCTGGCGGGGCTGGAAAAAGGGGTTATCGCCGGAGAAGAGCTCTACGGCCTGGATGATCAGGAGCTTTTTAGCCTTTTAGCGTCCAGAGGGGATTTTCTGCCCTTTTCGCGGGCCGTCCGGATACGGGACGGGGAGCTGTATTCCGAGTCGGCCTCGTTTCTTTTTGACAATGAAAAGCATGAACCTTTGCTTTACATCAAAAAACGGAAGAACCAGGAAGAGGCCCTGGCAGCGGAGATTGCCGGAATAACGGGAGAAAGCATAGGCGCGGAAGACCTTGTCATTGATGTTCCTGAGCCGGTTTCTTTTGAGGCCGATCTTCTTATCCGGGATGAAAATTGTACTTTTAGGGAGAGTTCCAGCCTTTTTAGGGAAAAAGGAGTGGATTTATTCAGCTCATCCCTAAGAATAGTACGAATCTTTACCGCTTTTTACATAAATATCCCAAAAAGTATTTTACATTATGTAAAAAATTGGATACAGTAAATATGGAGGAGCATGAATGGAAATTCACAATACCACAGAAGATATAGTCATTGCGGAGGTAAACGCCATTTGCGATTCTCTGCAAGCAAAAGGTGAAATGGCCGGGATATGTACCTGCAGCCAATGCAGGCAGGACGCAATTTGCTATGTATTAAACCGTGCCGTACCCCGTTATATGGTCTCCCACCGGGGGGCAGCCAGAATTTTGGAAGCGGATCCGCAAAACCAGGCGGATATATCCACCCTGGTTTACGAGGGGATTAGGCGGGTAAGCCATAATCAAAGGCCGTATTTTGAACATGGTAAAGATGCGGGAAAGGAAGCCGCATTGGATGAACCGGTTTTTAATATACCTACCATTATGGGAAGGGTCTTTAGCGGGCTCAATTTTTCTCCCATGTCGAATATTAATGTGGAATTGCTTACTAACGGGACTATGGTTGAAATGAAAGACCCCAACTGGCAAAATCCCTATATCATTATCCCCAATACCGGCGGAACCTTTACCTTTTGGCCAAAACCCCTGCCCGCAAAAGAGGCCGATGAGAGACAATTTTTTGAATATACCGTTAAGATCAACGCGGATGGTATGGCTGAATTAAATCACGGCTTTACCGTGCCCGTTATGAGCGGAAAAATAAATTCCGGTTTTTCACTGAACAGAACCTTTAAGCTGCCGGATTTTTACCTCTTTCCGCCGGGGGAAGAAAAAGACCAGCGTTTGCTTAACGAATGAACCTCCCCGCCCTGAAGTTCGCCCGCAAGCAGCTGCGTTGCGGGCAGAGGGTATTAAACCCCGTTGCAAATAAGGGCTAAGCATGGTCATTAAAGCCGCTATTGTGGGCTTGGGCCGCATTGCCAGCCTGCTGGAAGATGACGCCTTAAGGGAAAAGCCCTGTACCCACGCGGGGGCAATTACTGTAACCCCCGGCCTTTCTCTTTGCGCCGGTGCCGATATTGACGGGGAGCGGCGGCGGCTTTTTGCGGAAAAGTGGAAAGTCCCGGTTTATGACGATGCCGAAGCGATGGTTAGGCAGGAACGCCCCCATATCCTCCACATTGCCACCCACCCTGATTCCCACTGGCGTTACTGTTCCCTGGCGGCGCATTACGGCGTTTCCGTGGCAGTCTGTGAAAAACCCCTGGCCGATACCCTGGGAGAGGCAAAGAAAATCGCCGCCCTCCATGAATCGGGAAAAATTACCGTTATTACCAACCACGAACGCCGTTATGCCGCCGATTATGCCCAGGCCAGGGTTATCCTTGCCGGGGGAAACAGGCTTGGCCCCTTAACGGGGGTAAGGGGAAAACTCTATGTGGGAAAAACCCGCCGGCTTCTGGACCTTCTTTGGCATGATGGCACCCACTTGGCCGATGCGGCCATGTTCTTGACCGGAGCGGTACTGAAACACCGCAAAACCATTGCCGAAAACCGATACAAAGCCGGCGGCGGGCTTATGAGCGGCGGACTAAAGGCCCGCAGCGGTACGGCATACCTTTTTGGACGGCTGGATAACCCTTCGGTTCCCGCCGTAAACCCCCTCCCCTTTCTTCTGGAGCTGGGAGCGGGCCGGGATCACCTTACTTTTGAACTGGAATTTTCCTGTGAACGGGGAAAACTGGTCATAGGGAACGGAATCTATGAAGTATGGGAAAGCAGGGAAAGCCCCTATGCGGAAGGGTTCAGGTCACTTGTAAAATGCGATGCCGGCTTTACCGGGCCTACCGGCTATTTTAGCAATATGGCCGCCAACGCTCTTGTCTGCGCCCAACAACGGCTTAACGGGAGCAGCGCGGACCCCGCCGTTTCCACCGCCGCAGACGGCCTGCGGGTTATCCGCTACCTCCGCTCGGTTAAGGCCTGGAGATAAACTTTACTCCCGAATTGCACACGGAGATTGCCAATGGGGTGATTTTGTGTGGAAATTCTTGAAGACTATGCCTTTCGGCATAGGGAATTTCCCCTTCTTTTTGCAAATTATGCCTTTTGGCATATATGAATATTTTTTGGAATACGGTAAAATAAAGAGAAATTGTGAAATTTTTAGCAAAATTCTTGAAAAAAAAGTAACAAATACTTGCTTAAAGATGTTTTTCTTTGATAGGGTATGGAAATTATGAACTATGATATTGCACAAGAGATAATGGCGCGGAGCGTTGACAAGGACGGCACTGCCTTGTACACTGAGAAACCGTTCTCCGTTCTCCGTTCTCCGTTCTCCGTTCTCCGTTCTCCGTTCTCCGTTCTCCGTTCTCCGTTCTCCGTTCTCCGTTCTCCGTTCTCCGTTCTCCGTTCTCCGTTCTCCGTTC
>JAITCP010000123.1 GCA_031283025.1 Spirochaetaceae bacterium
ATGCCTCTTAACGCCGCTTTCATCCTATGGATGTCTTCTTCCTGTATTTCCATATTCCCCCTCCCGATGGTTAATATGGCTTATTATATCTCAAAATAGAGTAAGTGCTGTTGCCCTGAATAATGTTGCGCCGCCCCTTGCCTTTTTTTTATTTTTTGCGTATTATAGACATAACAAATTTTTTAAGGATTGAATATGGCAAAATCATCACAGACTCCCGGTTCAGCGCTTTCAGCCCTGCTGGATAAGCATGAACTAAACCCCTTTTCCCTGTCAAAACAGATAGGGATGAGCAATTCCGCAGTGCGTCAAATTGTTACAGGTACGTCAAAAGTAACTGTTCCAACGGCTCTGCGGCTTGCAAAGTTTTTCGGCACAAGCCCTGATTATTGGCTTGATTTACAGCGGGAAACCGATTATGCAAGCGCGGCCAAAGACAGGGAATTGCAGGCTGATTTAAAAACTATTTCAAAAGTCAGCTCTACAGGAAAGAAAACGCGGCGGCAATAATAACCCCCAGGAGGACGCCAACCGCTACCTCCAGGGGTGAATGACCGTTTACTTCCTTTACGGGATGGAATTCGATTTTTAACTTTTCCGCCGCCTGTCGGCCCAGCCAGTTAAGCACCTTGGCTTGGAGTCCTGACGAACGGCGGACTCCCAGGGCATCGCGGATAATAATCAGGGCGAACATCAGCGTTATGACAAAGAGGTTGGAATCAACTCCTTCATAAAATGCTATTGACGTTGCCACGGCGGCTACCATTGTCGAATGGCTGGAAGGCATACCTCCGGTACGCCATATCAGGAGTCCCAGCGTATCACGGAGGTTTTTCCGCTTGATTGTGAGCAGATGGATAATGGTTTTTACCAGTTGGGCAAAAAACAGGCTTGAAATGCCGGATAAGAAAACGGGGTTCTCAAAAAAGTTTCTCCAGGCCATTATCCGGCGACGCCCCTGGACTTGGAATCGGATTTATCCCCATGGTCCGCTTTGTCCGTCATACCGGTTTTTCCCTTGCCCGCAATTCCGGCCTTAGCCGCGGCTTTTCTCTTGCCGAAATCTTTCTGCATTAAGGCCCGTACCAGCGTGGAAAGGCCGTAAAGCCGGATAAACCCTTTGGCATCCGCATGATTGAACAGTTCTCCGGTGGTAAAACTGGCAATAGACGCGTTATACAGCGAGTAGGGTGAAGAAGCTCCCGCGGAGCTCACCGTCCCCTTGTAGAGCTTTACCCGCACCGTGCCGGTAACCGTTTCCTGGGTTGCGTCCACAAAGGCCGTCAGGGCTTCGCGCAGGGGGGTAAACCAAAGGCCGCCGTAGATCACCTCCCCCAGTTTTTGAGAGGCGGTTTGCTTGAACGCGTAAGTCTGCCGGTCAAGGCAAAGATGTTCCAGTTCCTGATGGGCGTAGTAAAGGATCGTCCCGCCGGGAGTTTCGTAAACGCCCCTGCTTTTCATTCCAACCACGCGGTTTTCCACGATGTCGGTAATGCCCACGCCGTGTTCGCCGCCCAGTTTGTTCAGGGTAAGGATCAGGTTTACCCCGTCCATCTTTTTGCCGTTTACGGAAACGGGAATTCCCTTTTCAAAGCCGATTTCCACATAGGCCGGTTTGGAAGGGGCCTTTTCCGGGGGCGTTGTCATTTTAAGCATACGGTCCAGAACCGGCTCCACGGCGGGGTCTTCCAGTTCCAGCCCTTCATGGGAGATATGCCAGAGGTTGTCATCCCTGGAATAAGAATCTTCTTTCCTCATTGGAACGGGCAGATTCCGTTCTTCAAGGTAGCTAATTTCCTCTTCCCGGCTTTTAATCGTCCAAGTCCGCCAGGGGGCGATTATTTCAAGTTCCGGCGCAAGAGCCATGATCCCCAGATCAAAGCGGACCTGGTCGTTTCCTTTGCCGGTAGCCCCGTGGGCGATGGCCGCCGCTTTTACCCGCCGGGCATGGTCAACCAGCACTTTGGCGATAAGGGGCCGGGCTGTAGAGGTTCCCAGGAGGTACTTGTCTTCATAAAGGGCGTTGGCCTTAAGGGCGGGCCAGACATATTTTTCCACGTATTCTTTTTTTGCGTCCGCTATCACGCAGGAAAGGGCCCCCGTATTCAAAGCCCTTTGTTTTATGGTTTTCCAGTCCGCCTCCTGGCCCAGATCGACACAGACCGCCGCAATTTCGCAGTCGTAGTTTTCCTTAAGCCAGGGAATTATTACCGTTGTATCCAGCCCGCCGGAGTAGGCCAGCACTATTTTCTTTTTCATCCGCTGCTCCTGTTTTAGTATATCGCAGTTTGGCCGGGTGTTCTATGTGTCATGGACAGGGTTCGTAAAAGAGGGTAGGATGAAATGAGGTTAAAATTTATTTTTGGAGGAATGAATTATGGAAAAGAAGCTGGTTTCTGTTAAAACCGTGGTAGCCATAGGCATAGGAGCGGCTCTTATGTTCGTATTGATGCGTTTTGTGGCTCTTCCTTCCGGAGTGCCTAATACCAATCTTAATCTGGGTATTGCCGTCCTTTCGTTGTTTGCCGCCATCTTTGGGCCGCTTGCAGGGTTGCTGATCGGATTTATCGGCCACACCCTGACGGACCTGACCTGGGGAGGCGTATGGTGGAGTTGGGTAATCGCTGACGCTGTCTTCGGGCTTGCAATCGGCATTTTCTGGAAATTATACAAAATAGAAGAAGGTGAATTCGGCATTAAACAGGCGGTTATTTTTAACGTTATTCAGATTACGGCCAATATTCTGGCCTGGGTTGTAATCGCTCCTACGCTGGATATATTAATTTATCAGGAACCTTCCGATAAGGTTTTTCTGCAAGGGCTGGTAGCCGCCTCTCTTAACGTTGTTGTAATTTTGGTTTTGGGAACTCTCCTTGCTTTTGGTTATTCAAAAACCAGAACCAAAGCCGGCAGTCTAAAGGTGGAATAGACAGGGCCGGACAGGAAATGTGTCAACGGGCCTCATGGTGGAAGAAGATTCCGCCCTTGTATTTAAGCGTGTTTCCTTCCGCTACAGAGCCCAGGCGGAACCGACTCTTATAGACATTAACCTGAGGGTGGACCGGGGAGAGAAAATTCTTATCCTCGGGCCCTCCGGTTCCGGTAAATCTACCCTGCTTCACTGCATCAACGGAATTATCCCTCATGCCTTTAAGGGCGAAAGAACCGGTGAAATCCTGCTTTTGGGCAGAGACATCGGCGATTACGGTATTTTTGATATTTCCAAGATGGCCGGTACTGTTTTACAGGATACGGACAGCCAATTTGTCGGGTTGAGCGCCGCCGAGGATATTGCTTTTGCCATGGAAAACGATTCTGTGCCGGCGGAAGAGATGCGCCGCCGGGTTACGGAAACGGCCGCTCTGGTAAGCATGGGAACGCATCTGGGCAAAAGCCCGCAGGATCTTTCCGGCGGTCAGAAGCAGCGGATTTCCATGGCCGGCGTTCTGGTGGACAATGTGGAGCTTCTTCTTTTTGATGAACCGCTGGCAAATCTTGATCCGGCGGCGGGAAAAGACGCTATAGAACTTATTGATGAACTGCATAAAAAAACAGGCAAAACAGTTTTGATTGTAGAGCACCGGCTTGAGGATGTCCTCCACTGCCCGGTGGATCGTATTGTGGTAATGGACAAGGGCAGGATCATAGCAGACAAAAAACCGGCGGAACTATTGGCTTCCGGTTTGCTTAAAAAAACCGGCATCAGGGAGCCCTTGTATCTTTCCGCTCTTGCTTACTCGGGAATTACAATAGATTCCGGTATGTCCCCTGAACACCCGAATACGTTGAAACTGGATTACCGGCCCTTTGCGGAATGGGACCGGCAGCTTGCCGCAGAACAAAACGCCGGAACGCCGGGCGCTGCGGAACCGGGTGCCGGCAATATCCGATCCGGCCTTGAAATACAGAATCTGCATTTCCGGTATGCCGGACAGGACGGGGAGGCCCTTAAAGGGATTTCCTTTTCCGTGGCTCCCGGTGAATGTGTGGGACTGGTAGGCAGGAACGGTTCAGGCAAATCCACCCTGGCAAAGTGCGTCTGCGGTTTTGTCCGCCCCGATTCAGGGGAGATTTATTTTAACGGAAGCGATTTGGCGGCTCTTTCCATCATGGAACGGGCGGAACAGATAGGTTATGTGATGCAGAACCCCAACCAGATGATTTGCTTTCCTGCCGTTTATGATGAGATCGCTTTTGGCCTCCGTAACCGCGGTGTTCCTGAAACGGAAATAAAGGCAAGGGTATACGAAGCTCTTGAAGTCTGCGGGCTTTTTCCGTTCAGGAATTGGCCGGTAAACGCATTAAGTTACGGCCAAAAGAAGCGGCTTACCGTCGCGTCAATTCTGGTATTGCGGCCTTCTTTTATGATTCTTGACGAGCCTACGGCGGGGCAGGATTACCGGCACTATACGGAATTTATGGAATTCCTTTTTGGCCTTAACCGGGATTTGAAAATATCCCTCCTTCTTATTACCCACGATATGCACCTTATGCTTGAGTACACCGGGAGGGCGGTGGTTCTTTCCGAAGGGATATGCGTGGCCGACAGGGAACCCTTCGAAGTACTTACCGACGACGGTATTATTGAACAGGCAAGCCTGAAGCGGACAAGCCTTTACGCTCTGGCGTTGAATGCGGGGCTTCCCGATCCGCGGGGTTTTGTGGGGCGGTTTATTGCCTATGACCGGAAAAAGCGGGAATCGCACGGCAAAGGAAACAATGCGGAAAAGGACGGAACATGACGGGCCCCAGAATGTTATCGTACATTGATGGTATTTCCCCCATTCATACCCTGACCGGCGCGGTGAAATTGATCATCTTTCTGCTTTGGTCGATTCTGTCCATGGTAAGTTTTATGACTCCCATACTTCTTGTATTGGCTGTCCTGGGAATTGTTTTTTTTGGCATTTCAAAAATCCGCTTTTCCGATATTGCCTTTATAATGAAAATAACGGTACTGTTTCTTGTGTTGAACCTGGCGGCAATTTATCTTTTTGCTCCCGAACAGGGTGTGCAGATATACCGGACCCGTCATCTTATTTGGGAAGGGGCCGGGCGTTTTACCCTTACCAAAGAGCAGCTTTTTTATGAATTCAACATATTCCTCAAGTACCTTACGATCATTCCTCCGGCAATACTCCTTGTGGTAACTACCCACCCCAGTGAATTTGCCGCTTCTCTTAACCGTATTGGCGTTCCCTATACTGCGGCTTATTCGATAAGCCTGGCCCTGCGTTACATCCCCGACATTCAGCGTGATTATGAAAGCATTTCCCAGTCACAGCAGGCGCGCGGGCTGGAACTTTCCCGAAAGGCATCCTGGATCAAGCGGCTCAAAAGAACCGTTCCTCTTCTTTTGCCCCTGATCTTTTCTTCCCTCGACCGGATTGATGTGATTAGCCGCGCCATGGAACTGCGGGGTTTTGGCAAGTACCGGAAGCGTACCTGGTATTCGGCAAAGCCCTTTAGCCGGGCGGACATAGTTTCCCTGGCAGTCAGCGTTTTCTTTTTTGCCGTCGGGATATGGCTTACCTTCCGTGAAGGAAACCGCTTTTACAATCCGTTTAAGTGAAGTTTACAGTATGGACAGCCGGTATTCCCGCGCTTCCCCGTTTTCCGGATCGGCAAAGGCAAGGGCGCAGGCCCGGAGCGCAAGAAAGCCCCCGTCGCAGTTTCCCCCATACAGGGTGTCGTTTAAGAGGGGCCGGTTAATCCATGCAAGATGGCAGCGGATTTGATGGCGGAAACCCTTTGTTATGCGCAGGCGGAAGTATTGTTTGCCCCCCTCCTCGGTGCAGGAACAAATTTCCGTGCTGTAACAAGTTTTTCCCTTTATTCGTGGCGAGGGTTTAATACCCTGCCCCTCTGGGGCGGTCATAAGGGTATTAAACCCGAGACCAATTCCACGGGAGAACGAAATACCCCGCTGCTCTGCGGCGGGGTATTTTATTAATGGCCGCACCGCTTTCCGCCCTTTCCCATAGGGGCGAAAGGCGCTTTCAATAACGCTCCCCGCCAACGGCAGTGTGCCGGAACCGGCTGTACCCGCCGTACTGTGATGCGAGGGATACGGAGTCGAAGGATACGGGGGAAAGCCCGGCAGTTCACTTTCCGCCCTTACGGAATGAAGGGGCGCGGAAACGGCGTCATACTCTTTGATAAACAGATTCTTTTCCTGCTGGGCCGCTATTGCCGCCAGCGCCATATCCGTTCTGGCAAACAGCGTCAGCCCCTGGGTTTCATAATCCAGCCGGTGGAGCAGACCGCCTTCTATTGTTTTATAGCCATGAACCTGCAATACGTCGGGAAAAAGAGAAGCCGCCCATGCAAGAAGGGTATTTTCTTCCCCCTCCTTAAGCGGCGCCGTATGCATCCGCGGCGGTTTGTACAGTACCAGATAAGAAGCGGCCTCCGCAATAAGCTGCGGTTCCTGCGGCGCCGTAAGCCAAAATACGTCCGGTGTCATGGTGTTTTTTCACCTGGAGCAGACTGCCGCGCCGCCCGCAAAATGCAGCAGCCTTTTCAATAATACGGCACCGGTTCTGTTGCAATTCCGGTTAGGTATTCGTTGACGATTCGCACCATACAGTCATTGAGATATTCCACGGTATACTCGCCCACCGTTGCTTGAAGGTGGCTGTTGCCGATACCGCTGTCGTCCGTGAGGAAAATATACGTTCCCCCGGTCATTAGGGCTTCTTGCCTGAGCAGATACTCGGTTGCAAAATCAATGCCACTGGACGCAACCGGAATAATGCGTATGCCTTTTTGGGCGGCTGTTTTAATGGAGTTATAATACAAGGTTTTATTTTCCTGTTTGTCGTGCGGAGGGGCGTCGCAAACGTGGAAAATCAGCCGCATTGCATAATCATCGCTCCAGTTTTTTCCTACGGCTTCCGCCAGCGCCCTGTCCACAGCCTCAGGAAAATCCCCGCCGCCGTTTGCCGACTGCTTTGCCAGATTTGTCTGCTGCTGTTCAATATTTGTGGTAAAATCAAAGTATCTTGTAACATAATCATCGCCTATGTCACGGTAAAAAAGCAGCGCCAAATTGATAGTATAGTTGGGATTGCTTGCGGCAATGTTGCCGATAACGTCAGATATTTCCGATTTTAAGTAACGTAGTTCATCGCCCATAGAACCCGTGGTGTCGATTAAAAACAGTATGTCCAAAACGGATTCTTTCGCAGCGCTGCTGTCCAGTGTTATTTGCATATCCGCCTGCGTATAAATAAAAGGTTCCTCATATTCGGCACCGCCGCTTGTTACTTTGACGGTAACAGTTTCACCGCTTAAGTCATAAGACGGAAACATATAAGCGTTGCCGAGAACGTCGGTTTTGGCGGCAAATAATTTGTTGTCAGAGTCATACAGCTCGACTATTGCGTCTCCTGCGGGAAGTCCGCCGCTTTCTACATTGACGGTAAACATATAGCGGGTCTCAAATCCGAAATAATTAATATACTTGTAAAAATCATTCCGGCGCTGGCTTTCTTCAATGTTTGGATCATCAATAATAGTAAACAGATTAAGATAGAAATCGTAATTTTTTATATCGCTCCACTCGCCGCAGGTCAACTGGCCGGAACTTGGCCTACTCTGGTTTCCGTTTTCCCCGTCTCCGGCTTCCGGCCCGGAACCATAACCGCCGTCTCCCGAACCCGCCGGTCCGGAACCCGCATAACCTATTCCGCCGCCACAGGCAGCCGGCATAAAAACGGCTAAAAACGCAACGATAAATAAAAATAATAGATGAATTGATATTCGGTTTTCTTTCATAGTATAAATATACTTATCAAAAAATGCAAAGTCAACAGAAATTTTCAATGATTCCCGGTGTGGAAAAAAGAATAAAACCACGGAGTAACACGGAGTTTGGAAGACACGGAGTGGCACGGAGAGGGAGAAAAAAGGGATGATATGGGAATACCGCGAAGAAATACGGAGTTTTTTAGACGGTTTTGCTTTTTCTCTGTGAAACTCCGTGTACTCCGTGGTTTTCTTTTTTCTGCGTAACATGAGTTACTATTTACCTATTGCTCTCCGCGTCCTTTGCGCCTCTGTGTGAGAATTTCCCGGAGATAGAGCGGATGTTTGTTGGTCAAGTTTAGCCCTGAAGGGCAGGGAAGTTCATTATTGCTTCTTTAATTAAGGGCGGCAATGGTTGTTCTGAACCGTTCCGGCAGCGGAGCCTTAAAACAGGACGGCTCATGATGCTGCGGAAGGACGATCCTCAGGCTGTATGCGTGAAGCATAAGCGTAGCGGCGGGAAAGCGCTTGTCCGGTGAAGCATAAAGCGGATCCCCCAGTATGGGGTGGCCAATATGGGCAAGGTGGACCCGCAGTTGGTGGGTGCGCCCTGTCCGCGGTTTGAGGAGGAGCAGAGCGTAGTCTCCCCAGGACTTTAGAAGGCGGTAACGGGTAAGGGCAATTTTTCCCGGCCCCTGTTCCGGCAGGGCGGTAAAGCGCTTGCGGTCTCTTGGGTTTCTGGCAATGCGGGTACAGATGCTGCCCGCCGCTTCACGGGGCGTTCCCTTAACCAGCGCAATGTACAGCTTGCGCGCCGTTCTTGCCTTAAACTGGGCGGAAAGCATCGCCAGCGAATCATCGTCGTAGGCGGCGATGATCACGCCGGAAGTGTCCTTGTCCAGCCGGTGGACTATACCCGCCCGCACGTTTTCTGACGGCACGGCGGCTTCCCCGCCGCCATTAATCCGGTGCAGATGCCGCCAGAGCAGCGCGTTCGCAAGGGTGCCGGAATGATTGCCCGCTCCGGGATGTACCACCATGCCTTGAGGCTTATTGATCACTGCGCAGTGATCGTCCTCGTAAATCAAAGTAAGGGGAATGGGTTCGGGAGCCAGGTAAACAGGGGCGGCGGCAAGCCAGGAAAGTTCCAGCCTGTCCCCGGCTTTTACCGTGCGGGAAAGCTTTACCGGTTTTCCGTTCAACGCGGCTTCCAGGGCTCTGGATTTTATCTGTGAGCGGTTAAGGAGCTTGAGCGTTTCCGCTATATAACGATCCAGCCTGATTTTGCCGGGCAGCTCCCCCACAATCCCCGAATAGCGATTTTTTTCCATCAAGCTCCCGTGCGGTAATGATTCATTGTTGTGTTACCCTTGCTTTGCTCCGCTTATGCTTGATAATAAAATGATCCACCACGGCGACAACCACCGATGCGGAAATGGCAATACCGAACATCATCTTTAGCTCGGTATCTGTCATGGGTATGGCTCCCGCTCCCTTGAATACGCTGGGAGCATACCTGTTGTCCCAGTCGTGAGTCGCCGTGCGGTATAAATCCATGAATGTTTGGGTGAAAAAAAACGTAAAAGGAAGGGAGCCAAAGGCGACTATTTCCCCCCGCCTTAGGTCTTTAGCCCATTGAGGGGGGCCTTCAGGGCTTGTCTGTTCCGCCGTATTTTTTTTTGATTTTGCGGGAACGGCTGGAAGAATTGTTTTCGTATTTTCTGCAGCATCTTCTGCAGCATCTTTATCATCCGGCCCGTTCCGGGCGAATTCTTCGGAGCCCTCCTTGCTCCCGGAAGTTTCACCGGAGCCCGGTTTAGCCTGTGAATTTTTTTCCGTATCGTCAGAGCGTTCTTCTGAGTACGGTGTGCCTTGGGGGAGTTTATCCGTACCCGGCGTGGTTTGGGAAAATACAGTTCCGGCGGCAAGCAAAAAAATCACAAGCAAGGCGATTTTTAGCAAGCGGCTTGTCAGCAAGATGTTTTTCATTGTACCCTGTCTCCAAAAATAGCCGTTCCAATCCTAATCAGCGTGGAACCTTCTTCTATGGCGGTCTCAAAGTCATTGGACATGCCCATGGAAAGGCAGAAAAGATCAGGCAGGGGAAAGCGCTTCCTGAGCGTTTCCCGCGCGTTAAAGAGCGCCTTGAAGGATTTCCGCAGCGGCGCTTCATCCTGAGTAAAGGGGGCCATAGTCATCAGCCCTGCAAGGCGCAGGCCGGGGAACGACAAAACCAGTTCCGCCCCCCGTGTAAGGGAATCAAGATCAGGGTAGCCCGATTTTGATTCTTCCCCGGTATGCAATTCCATCAGCACGGTAAGGGGTTTATCCGCCGTCTCAGATTTTACGCCGGCCCTCAGGGCGGTGATAAGTTCGTCCCTGTCCAGGGATTCTACCGCGTCAAAAACGGCAAGGGCCCGCTTTGCCTTGTTTCGCTGGAGTGAGCCGATCATGTGGAGCTCAAGTCCGCTGTGATTTTTCTTGAGAGAGGGGAATTTTTCTTCCGCTTCCTGAACTTTATTTTCTCCAAAAAGGAGGAGCCCCGCGTTAATCGCTTCTTCAATTTTACCTGCCCCCTGGAATTTGGAAACTCCCATCAGCCGTATCTCATTGGGATTTCTCCCTGAACGGCAAGCGGCCTTTTCCATGCGTTCCCTTATGTTCTCAATTCGTTGTGCAACCGTCATTGCCTTTCCTTACAATACAATTATTTTCCAGTTCCGCCGCCAGGGCAAGAAACGCTTCCGCCGGAAGATTCTCCGCCCTATCCCCGCCGCGAAGCCCGCATTTTTCCAGCGCCGCCGCCGCAACGGCTTTCCGCTCCTTTTCCCTGATTGAAAGGCTGGGGGCCATACCCCGCTCCTTTTTCTTGATTATATCGGAACGGGAAAGAAAATTCTCCAGGTTGTTGGCGATAGTCTTGCGGCGGGAAGCAAAAAGGGAACGTACCACCGGATAAAAGAGGGGCGGAGGAAGGGATGTGCCGGGCAGCCTGTCAAAACAGACGGCGGCGGACTCCACATGGGGAACCGGGTAAAAGGAAGGGCCCTTTAAGGTCATAATGACTTTTGAGCTATACGCACAGGCGCACAGTACGGAAATTGACGAGTAGTTTTTGGAACCCGGTCGGGCTGTCATTCGCAAGGCTACTTCTTTTTGAACCGTTACTGCCATCCGGGTAAAAAACCGATGCCCTTCAATAAGGTTCCCCAAAAGCAGGGCCGCCGTAACATAGGGGAGGTTCCCAAAAAGATAGGGGGAAGGTTCCGCGCTTTTCCAGGTTTTAAGCACATCACCCCGGATAAGGGTAAAACAGGGGCCGGCAAAGAGTTCCTCCAGAATCGTACAATACCCCGGATCGATCTCAAAGGCGGTAACGTCCATTCCCCGTTCAAGGAGTTCGGCGGTCATGGCCCCCAGGCCGCTGCCGATTTCCCAAACGGAAGCGCCCTTTTCCGCGTCCAGGGCATCGGCCAGGGTTCGCCGGGCCTGGGGGTTAACCAGAAAATTCTGCCCCCACTGTTTCCGTATGGAAAGCCCCCGGCTTTCCAGAAAAGAGCGCAGGGCGGGGCCGGAATTATAATCCAAAGGGGGCAAGGCAGCTCCTGTACCGTTTTTGCCGGATTGCCAGGACAAAAAGCCCGGCTGCGATAAGGGGGGCGCTGATCAAAACTGCCGGAAGCGTCGCAGCAATACCGGGAAGGCGGGCAAACAGGGACACGCTCCATTGCAAGAAAAATTGCAAAGCGCCAAGAAGCCGGTCAAGGATCATCCCTAAAAGACGGATTTTCCCCACGGCAAGCCAGGCAAGGGAAAGGGCCATGAAGAGGCCGGAAAGGGGCGCTGCAATAAGCCCTGCGATAATACCCGCCGGGCGGAGTATGCCGAAAAAGGCCGCCGTTACCGGGGCGGAGGCAAGAAAAGCGCCGACGGACGCTCCAAGGCCGTTAGCCGGCAAATCGGGAAGTAATCCCTTAAGGAGGCCCGCTATTATACCGCTTGCTGCAAGGAGCCCTCCCAACGCCGTGTAGGAAAGGATAAAGGATAAACTGTAAGCCGATGCAGGTTCCCAAAGGGTCTGGACAAGGAATGCGGCGCCCAGCAGGACAAAAGGCTGCCCCGTTATACCGGAAAGAACCAGGCAGCTTCCCAGCACATACATGATCGCCGCCCGGATAAGGCTTGGCTGGGGGCCTACCAAAAAAACATACAGGACGATAAATGCAAGGCCCGCAAGAACGGCGCCCTTTTTCCCCAGAGGCCGCTTTAATGCAAAGGCCAGCAAGCCGGAGAGAAAAGCCAGGTGCATTCCGGAAAGGGCCAGAACATGGGAAAGACCGGCATCTCGGAAGGACAGGGCAAGGCCGCCTTCCAGGTTTTCCCTGGTTCCCAGAAGAAGGGCCGCCGCAAGGCCGCCCCAGGTTTTTGGTTTTAGTCGGTTCAGGACGGAAAGCCGCACAACAGTACGCAGTTGTTCCAGCGCCGGGGCGGCTTTTACTACATGGACAGACGCGGCCCGGAACCGGGGGACGGCGGCTGCCGTGTCATCCGGCAAAAAGCTGCCCTCCACGTACAATTCCGCCCCGCGGCCAAAACCCCGCAGCCTGGGCATGGTTCCCGCAGGGAAAAAGACCTGCACCCTGCCGCCGGCGGAGGCCCGGACTTTGCCGCCGGGAAGCTTCGCTCCGGTTTCCCGCAGTTCCATAAGGGATATGCCCCGCTCGGTTTCCGGACTTAATTCCGGTACGGTGAAAGATGAAAGAGAGCGGGGATCATCAAGGAGTATTCCTTTAAGGGAAACGATGTTTTCTGCCGGGACTCCCGGAGTAAAATGCGATAATCTTGATACCGACCAAAGGCCGCAGAAAACGCCAAAACAAAGGGCGGGGATGGTAAAAATAAAAACGGGATCCGGACGGCGAAAAAACGCTTTACGCCTTCCGCATATCCAAACAACGCTAAAAACAAAACCCGCCGCCGCAAGGGCAAAAAGCGCAAGGCGGAAAGCGGGCAGGGGGATGTATACCGTCAATGCGGCGGCAAGGGCCGCAAAAAGAAGGGGGGAGGGCGTTGTTACCATTGCAGTCTGTTCAGAGCGTCCAGAGCGGCGGTGTTTATCTCCGCCGGATAGGGGAGCACGCTTGCTTGATAGACAGAATCGTAGGATGCCTTGTATCCCAGTTTGCCAAGGGCGGAAATCAGGGCCAGGACAAATTTTTGTTCTTCCGCACTTATTGCATTGACTCTTGAATTGTAAATTCCCAGTTGAAGGCTCAAGAGCTGGGCAGCGTTGGTACTTTTCAGGACGGCAAGGCAGGAAACGGTATCCAGCAGGGGCTGTATTTGAGAGGGATCAAGCCTGAACGATGCAAGACATTGCTGGTAATATTTAATGACCAGGGGCAGGGCCGTTACCCGTTCCGTTTCCTTAATAAGGCGCACCGATAATTCACACAGGGCGCTGTTCTGGTTTCGCCGTTCCGCAGAGACGGACGCAAGGGCTGTTTCCAGGGCGGCTTCCGCCAAAACACCCTTTTGTACGTCGGTAAAATCATTTCGGACGGCGGCCAGCTTAAGGGCTTCCAGCTTCTCTGCCGGCGGGTTTTTCAGAATAACTCCCAAACAAAAGGAAAATAAATCGCCCTTAATTTGGTGGATCGCCCTGAGGGCGTTTTCTCCCAAATCTCCGGGATAGATAAAGCTGGCGGCAAAAAGAATCGGATAGCTTGCGTCATTCCCTATTTTCCCCAGCACTTCGATCAGGGCGGGGAATATACGCATATCCGCTCCGGGCCCCGTACCATACAAACGGTTTTGATCCGCCAGAAATTGATTTATCCTTTCAGTAAGAACCGGCGCGTTTAAAAGCGCTAAAGTACGCAGTATTTCAACGCGGATCACGTTATCGGGAAACCGCAGAAACGCCTGCCACAGGGTATCCGCGGCGGGAGTATAGCTATATTTCGCCACCCCTTTAATGGCGCCGATGGTAATGTTGATCATATCCGGATCGTCAGGGAAAAGCGGAGCGTTGATTATGACAAAGCGCAGGGCCAGTTCGCAAAAAGGCCCGTAAAACTCGTCCGCCGCTTCATCATTTGCCGCGTCAAGCAGGATATTCACCTTGGTACTCAGATTGGAACGGATAAAAATCCGTTCATAAGACTGCAGAATCGTTTCACCCGGCGTTTGCGCTTCAAGATACGGAGCAAGCAGTATCAAAGCCGCTAAAACCGGAAGTAATAACGCGGACTTGTTCAAGAGCCCGGTTGGTTCCGGAACAGGTCTTGCAGGCGTTTTGGTTAAATTCATGGTATCCCCCTTATACTTCCCTTATATGGCATTGTCCTGCGTGGCGCTTGTGTCGGCTGTAATTTCATTGGCGGCGGCTTCAACATCCGCTTCTTCATCCAAAACCCTAAAAGGAAGGTCATCTTCTTCCGGAAGCATTCCAAAAACTTCGCCCAAAACATGATTACGGGTCTCAGTATCCATGGTGTCTGCCTCCACATGAAGAAAAGACTGGTTTTTTTCTTCATTGTATTCTGTTGACCGGACTATACCGGAAATACAGACCGGTGTGTTGTTCAGAATAAACTGAACCTTGATTCCCATCCCTGATGCGGCTTTACCCCCTATAAGTACTCCGCAGCCCGTATCGGACAGGTTTTCTATAAAGCATTTAAGGCCCGGTTTCATTTCTATGGAATTTGAAGGCTCATCGTGGCCCAGAATATAGAGAAACGCCGCCCTGTGAGTCTTAATTCTGACGGAACGCCGCTTCTGCGTCCGGGAAAGGTTTGTCGCATGGTTTATCTTGAGGGAAGGTTTCCCCTTGGAAAACACTTCGTCCTGAACCTCTGTATCGAACACATAACCCGCATCGTCCTCCCTCCAGAAGTAAACGGAAATAACCGTCCCGGTCCAGGAAAAACTTAACGGGAGTTTTGAATTATTAGGCCGGACAATGGTAAGGTACTGACCCGTATTTTTTAGTATTTTGGAGCCGAACACTCCCTGGCCGTCCAATAGGAGCCGCAGACTTTGGCCTTCTTCTATCTGGCGGGTGTCTTGAATCCCCTTCTTTATTCTGGGTTTATCCATCTCTATCTTTTTGCGGTAGTCGTAGAGCTTGGAAAGAAAATCATGGGTGGATTGATCACCGCCGCCTGAAAGCCTGGCGCTGCGAACTATTTTCCTGATGCAGTTGTCAAGCTCGTGCTGGGACCAAAAAAGGGAGCTGGGATCGTCCAGGCTGCTTCTTACCGCCAGGCGCCGGAGCAGTTCTATTTCTCCAAGGCTAAACCCCGCATCCTTGCCCTTGGCAAAGAACTTAACCCAAGACTTTTTATTGTCCTTTTTCGATTGGGAAAGTAAAAGCCCCGCAATTCCCGCAACGATGATTAAAATTACCAGAATGGTAACAAACATGGTTTATTCCTCGTTTCTACTATAATATACTTTGTGGACAGATGCTATATTCACTTTTCTGGAAGATTCCCGCGCTTATCCTCTTCCTGCTGCTTTTTGGAAAATCCCCGGAAGGAAAAGCCGCCTTGCTTGAGGGCGCTGTTTTTCGTCCGGCAAGGGATTTCCCCGCGTTAGCCCTGTGTTTTCCGGTTCTTTTATTGTCAGGTTATCTTGTATCGTTCCTGGCCGCCTTTTCCGGCTTTCCGCCGTTTCCCGTCCCGTTTCCCGCCGGTGCCCTTGCCTGGGCCGTGGTTGTCCTTGCGTCCCTTAGTACCGGCTATCTGGAAGAAGCCTATTTCCGCATTTTTCTTCCCGCCCAATGCGCTTTTTTGGGGCGTTTTGCCGGTTTTTGGTTCCCCATTCTGTTGTTCGGCCTTTGCCATGCTTATGAAGGCCTCTGGGGCTTTATCAACGCGTTTTTGGCCGGTTTTTTTCTTTCACTCGCCTACAGAAAAACATTGTCTTTGCACGGCATAGCCCTGGCCCACGGATTTTACAATATTTCCGTCTATCTTATGGCGGCGCTGGACAGTTTGTGGAAATAGTTGATGTTATAGGAGTCATACATAAAATCATGGACATTTCTATAATAATATGATACTGTTATGCACAGTGGTAATAGCATAACCTCCGGGTTTTGTGAATGCTGCTACATTTTATTTTAAGTAAGGAGTTTTTTATGGGATGGTATTTTAGCGTATTAAAAAAATACGCGGTCTTTTCAGGCCGTGCCCGGCGTAAGGAATTTTGGATGTTTTTCTTGTTTAATTTCCTTATTGGCATTGTATTGGGGATATTGAGCAAAATCCCGGCTGTTGGAACGGTTATTTACGGTCTTTCCGTTCTTTATAGTCTGGCAGTATTGATACCCGGTCTTGCTGTTTCAGTACGGCGCCTGCATGATACAAACCGGAGCGGTTTTTTTCTCTTTTTCGCTCTTATTCCTCTGGTTGGCGCTATTATTTTAATAGTGTTTGCCGCTAAAGAAGGCACGTCCGGAAATAATAATTACGGGCCAAATCCCAAGGCATAAAGAGGTCTGAGGCTCGTTCGAGAGTCATGCGTTTTTTCTTGAACGAGCCTCCGCCATAGACTAAGGTAACCCCAAGAATACATTTGCGGTATTGACAATAATCTCCGCCCCCTTTAAGGTAATTTCAATGGTCAAGAAACTAATCCCTCTGGTTTTAACGTTGCTTGTTTTGTCCGGCTGTTCCCGCGGGCGCATCTCATCGGTTGCCAGGATGGATCTGTTCAGTTTGG
This sequence comes from Spirochaetaceae bacterium, assembly GCA_031283025.1. Classification (GTDB taxonomy): domain Bacteria; phylum Spirochaetota; class Spirochaetia; order Treponematales; family Breznakiellaceae; genus WRIV01. The sequence continues at coordinate 16,483 of JAITCP010000123.1, forward strand.
AAATAGGCCCGCTGGAAGATCAAATAAATCTCTTTAACCTTACAGGCGGCGGATCATCGGGCAGAACAAGCCTTGCCATGCGGGACGGGCTCTTTTATATTTCCGATTCCTCCGGGGCAAAAATTGTCCGGTACAATTCCTACGGGGATATACTTTTTGTAATCTATAACGAAGAAATCAATCCCCCCCCCATCACGCTGCGCAGGGGCATTGATGAGGAAGGGATGGCCACCCGCTGGTCCATTACCTATCCCCTGCGGGAGCCGGGAGCGCTTGCCGTTGATTCCCGGAAACATATCTTTACCGCGGACAAAGTTGAACCGGAACGGAGCCAAAACGACGCTGAAGACAAAAGCCTTTTGGATAATATGGTACTGCATTTTGATGAGGCTGGCCGTTTTGTAAATATTTTAGGCCAGGAAGGAATAGGAGGGAAGCCCTTTCCCCGGATTACGGGAATCTATGCGTCTGGAGATGACGAAGTAGCGGTTGTGTGCCTAATTTCCTCAGGCTGGAATGTTTACTGGTTCAGTTCGGAAGGCACTCTGCTCTTTTTGATTCACTTGAGGAGGGACAGCATCCCCCTGCCTCCGGATACCCATGCAAACTATGCTTCTGTTGAAACGGTGGCCGCCGCTCCGGATGATCGCAAGCTTTTTTTCAAGGTTGATTATTACCGGAGCGTCTCCGGTGAAAACGACAATACCGCTGCCTTGCCCGATTCATCTGTGATCTGGATCATGGATGTAGAAACCGGCGCTTACTCTCAATCGATCGACGTTCCTTTTTTTGAATACACCTCCACGGAAAACAACAAAAAGGTAACCCAAAAACTGCCCTATGCCATGCTGGGCGTGATCCGGGAGTCCCGTGTATTTCTTTATTTTCCCGTGGATGGCGGTTATTCCCTCCTTTTGCTGACGGCGGGATCAAAAGAACAGCGCTTGGGCTTTATTCAGGTAAAAAACGATGAGTTGGAATACAATACCTTTAACCTTTCCGCGGAGGGGATACTTTCCGGCTTGCTGGCTACCGAGTGGGATGCCCGGCTTGTCTGGTGGCGCACCGACCGCCTCCTGGGAGAAGTGAATTTGTGAACGAACCGCCGCAATTCTGCCGGAACAATGTTTCCCGTCTGGTTACCCCGGAGAATGCGGCGGCGCTGGACAGGGAAGCGCACAGTGTCTGGGGCCTTAACCCTTTTGCACTGGTAGAAGCGGCAGGCCGGGCATGCGCGGCGTGTTTCTCTGTGGTTAACAATCAAAAGCCGGCGGAACTGGCATCCGGCATCATATTACCTAATTTAACCACGGAAGATACGGAGTCTAACGGAGATAATAATCAAAAATTCTTTGAAACTCCGTGTAACTCCGTGGTAAAAAAACGAAAGTTGGCGGATATGGCAGGCTGCCTTCTTGCCTGCGCGGGGCCGGGCAATAACGGCGCCGACGCTCTGGTTATGCTGCGATCCCTCCTCACCGAGGGGTTTCCCGTTTCTCGTGCGGCGGCACTGCTCAGCCGTTTTCCCGCTCCGGATGAGGAGAGCCCCCGCTCCCTTGCTGTCAAAGCCCTACAGGCCATGGGCGTGCAGCTTATCGCATGGAAGGGGCCGGATCATGCAGCGGAATTGTTCATAGACGCGGCGCTAATCATTGACGGCATTGCCGGGACGGGCATTCGGGGCGCTCTGGAAGGAATTCCCCTGGATATGGCCGCCGCCCTCAACAAACGGCGGAGCGCGGCGCAAGGGTGCCGCATTTTTTCAGTCGATGTTCCTTCCGGAGCGGGCAGCGCCTGGAAACCCGGTATGCCTGTTGTACAGGCCGATTATACCCTGGCTATAGAGCCGCTCAAAACCGTGCTGTTTACGCCTGCCCTGCGGCCCTTCTGCGGCACGATTATTCCGGTTACAGGGGTGTTCCCCCCACAACTGCTGGATCACTATGGCGATGCCGAATTGCTCTGCTGGGGGGAACAGCGGGCGCGGATCCCTCCGTTGCAGCCGGACGCTTACAAATACACCCGCGGGGTCGTAGAAATACACGCGGGCAGTACCGGTTCCGCCGGGGCCGCCCGCATTGCCGCCGCGGGAGCGTCCGCCGCCGGAGCAGGGCTGGTGCGGCTCATCGTTGACGATGAACTGTACCCGGTTCTTGCGTCAAGCTCAGGCGGCGTTATGGTGGCTCCCGTTTCCCGCGTTGATTTTGCAAATAAAACCACCTGCCTGCGCAGGCAGGCGGAGGACGCGGGGTTTCACGGAGAGAATGAAAAAGAGGCTTCTAGCCGTTCTTTTACGGGCCTCCATTCTTTTATGGGCCCCCGTTTTGAACCGGATGCACTGCTCCTTGGTCCCGGCTGGGGCAGGGGAGGGATTCGCCTTGCCGTCTTGCGGAATGCCCTGGAGGCGGAGCGCTCCGGTACTCCCCTGATCCTTGATGCCGACGGCATAGCCCTGCTTAAAACTCTTTACCCGGATTTGGTTGACGCAAACGGGAAGGGCATTTTTCACCGGAATGTGATTCTTACCCCTCATGCGGGGGAACTGGAAGCTCTTTGCGGTATTCCTAAAGAGAGGCTCCTTTCCGAACCTGCCCTTATTGCGGAACTGGCTCAAAAACTCAACGCGGTGATACTTTTCAAAAGCCATGTGATGATCGCAGCGGGCCCGGACGGTAAACTTGGATTTATTGACGGCATGGATCCTTCTTTAGCGGCGGGGGGCAGCGGGGATTTTCTGGCGGGCCTTTGCGCCGGCATTGCGGGGCGTATGCGGGCTGTGGATACGCAGGCGGCAAAATTGCAGCCTGGCGAAACACGGGCCGCCGGCGGCTTTGATCCCTACGCAGTTGCCGCCGCCGCAGGAACCCTGCTCACGGCAGCTTCCCGCCGTATGAGGCAGCGCTTCTACGATCCCCTGGAACTGGCCGCACCCGCCGCCGCCCTGGCCGGTGAAGCCTGGCTTTGTAACAGCAAAAACTTTAATTTGCGCCTCTGCGCGAGTAAATTAGGGAAGAATAAATGAACGATAAAGACGATTTTGATGACGGCAGGGTCGTTTTTTACTATTCGCGGGAAAGGCGGCTTAAGAGAGCTTCCCCATCAGTGCGGAAATTCAACGAAGCCGCCCCCCCCCGCAAGTCCAATTTGTTCAGGACGCTTACCGCTACCCGGCCTTTGCAGTTTATGTTTATTTCTGTCGTTACCGTTTGTGTTGCGGTGATTATTGCCTCACTTTTTATAACGTCAGAGAATACCCGTGTTTTGGAAAACAATACCGTTGTTGTTTCTGTTGCCACCGCCGGGGATAAATCGTACATTACCGTAAAAAAAACCGCAAAGGCCGCCGGAGCGTACTCGGGAGCGGTGGACATCGCCGTTTCCTTCAAGGGGGAAAATCAGCCCATTGATGCCCGGCGCGTTTACTTTACCCCGGAAACGGAAGAAGTTTTCCGTTTTTCCGTTCCCTTTACCGGAAAAAAAATGCTCCTCCTCTTTGAAGCGGGCGCCGGACGGGCATTGTTTACCATTTCGCTGTAAAAAGCTGCCCGTGCGGCGTTATTGTCATATCATCCGTAATATGTGTATACTTCAGGAAACGTATGATCTTTACAAAAAAGCGCATTTTGAGGGCTTTGGCCCCCGTAGCGCTTGTCTTAGTCATAACTGCGATTTTTTTTATCCGTAAGCCGGTGGTTTTGGTTACCGATAAACCCTTTAACCAACTGTACGGGGAGGGCAGGGCCCGGTTAGAAAGGCATACTTATTCATTTAGCCTGTTCCGGCAGGTAAAAACAATAAACATTGCCGAGGGGGCAGGCCCTGATCTGGTTGCCCAGGCGGCGGCAAGCCTGTCCCGGCGGCCTCTGGCGGTTTTTTTTCCCTACCGTTACCGGGAAGGGGCCCGCCGTTACCTCAAGGACAGGCCCGGCGCTGCCGTAGTGATTCTGGGCGGGCGGAACCGCCGGGAAGCTGCCAAGGAGGAGGAGGAACCCCGATGGTTTTATACCGATACCGCCGCCGATTTGTACCGGGCCGGCGTTTTGGCGGGGGAACTGGCCCTGCAGGACCCGGAGGGCGGCGCGGTGGCGCTGTACCAGAGCGGGCTCTCCGAGGCGGAAAGAACCGCCTTTAACCGGGGAGTGAAAGATCAAGGCTGGGATGAAAATCCGCTTATTTCTTCCAATAACAGTGAAATAACAAGCCGCTTTTTAGGAAAAGGAATTGCCTGTCTGGTACTGCTCAGAAAGGGTGATTCCCGGTTTTTTGAGGATTCCGGCTCTCTTGTCCTCTTTACATGGTCGGATCCGGCCCTGGTGCCCGGAAAAACGGCGGCGATTTTTGACGATTCCCCTTGGGCGCAGCTTGGTTTCGCGTTAAAACTCCTTAAAAAAGGCGCCACCCCCCCGGAAACAGCGGATTTTGGCCTTATCCCCTCAAAACTTACCATTGTTAAACGGCTTTTTAAGCCAAAAATGGGGACAATTGGCATAAACCGGATAAAATTTCTAAAGTATAATGAACCATTAAAGAATAATGAAGAAAAACCGGATAATAAAAAAAGTAGTGCATAAGTCATTTGACATGAATAAAAATAATTGCTATAATTCCAGAAAGGATTTCATTTTTTATTGGGACAAAAAGTACCCGGTTAAGTGAAAAGGAGTATTAGGATGAAACATAGTAGTTTTAGGGTAGTTTGTCTGGTGTTGCTTGCGGGAACGGCCCTGGCGGCATTTGGCGACGATCTTACCGTAAACCTGGAGTCAAGGGTACTGGAGACCTTTGACAACACGGAAAATGCTTTATATGTATGGCACAGTGATGCAAGCCGCTTTGCTATAGGCAAGGATGCTGCGGATAGGAATAATCCCATCTATGCCAGTTTGGAGCTTAAAGAGGGCGAATTTTTCCCCAGACTCAATTATTTTGAAATTTGGCCCATGGCCCTGTTCAGGAGCAACCGTGACAACAAGCAACTGCGGAGCCTGGGCATTTGGGGCAAATTCAAACGGAGGGGTTATAACTGGGTAGACATTTATCCTACGCTCAAGTCTGAAGGGAACGATGCAAAGCCTTACGAAATTCCCATTCCCGGCAGGGCCCGGTTCCTGGATTTATGGGTTTGGAGCCCCAATGTAAACTACTACATAGAAGCATACCTCAGGGATGAGCAAGGTACCATCCATACCATTTTCATGGATAACCTTACCTATAATGGCTGGAGAAACATTAGGGCGCCAATACCCACCTATATACCCCAACGGAAGCGTATTATACTGGACCCCAGTTCTTCAAACACCTTACCGACAGAGGACAGAAACTCTGTTTTCCTGCAATTTGTTAAATTCCGCATCTGGACCACTCCCAGGGAAGCAGTGGATAATTTCTATATTTATCTTGATCAATTCAAGGTATTAACTGATACTTTTGTATCCCTGTATGACGGTGATGAATTGACCGATCCTGACTGGATTCGGGAAAACTGGGGAACAAACAAATAAGGAGGCCGGAAATGAAACGTTCTGTTATTATTGTATTGATTGTATCTATGGCAGCCGCCGGAGTTTTTGCCCAGGGAACCAACATGAATGCCGATCAATTGGGTGTATTGGACGATTGGGCAAGATACAAAGAAGTATCGGTTGACAAATTTGAGTACGAGGGTGCCTGGAAGGTTACTATGTCTTCCGATGAAGGTTATGCAACGGCAAGGCTCTTTAAGGGCGGACCTGCCGGTAAAGAACCCATAGAAGATGAAAAGGATCTTGGCATCGCTGACGATTATGTTTTAGGCGTCAGGATCGATTTTCTCCGCAGGGGAACGAACAGTTTCTACATTTATTCCCGGCGGCCCATCCCCGTTGAAGGGATAGTCCAGGGAGTTTCGGTATGGGTAGCGGGCCGTAATTTTAGGCATACCCTTCATCTGTTGCTGGAAGACGCTTTTGGGCGGAACTTTGAGATAAGAATGGGCACTTTGAACTTCCCGGGATGGAAAAAACTGACGGTACGCATTCCCCAATCCAGGGACGGCGTTAACGGCATAGTCCAGCAAAACTACCATTATCCCACTATGATGGGGATCAAAATTGTGGGGTTCCGTATTGACTGTGATCCCGTGGAAGCCTACGGCTCCTATTATGTTTATTTTGACGACCTTAGGGCGTATACCGATCTTTCTGACGAGGAAAACAGGGCAAAAGACGACCCAATCGATATGTGGTAATTCTCTTGTCTGTTGTAAGGGCTATCCAAAAAGGATAGCCCCCAACAACCTGTTCCAAAGCTGACATTTTGGAACTGTCATCTTTGATAGGGGATAAAAACCAGGTGGCGGAAGAAACCGGAGTAAAAAAGAAAAACCTTCACTTTTCCCCTACGCAGGTTGGCTGTATTACCAATCGAATTGAACCTATCAGTATTGCCTCTGACGTAAGAGGGGCCATAAATTTTGATTCCGGCACCGACAATGCGGATGTAATGCCCGTTGAACGCCACGGCGTTATACTGGGTTTTCTCCGGCGGGAATCGATCAACGAACTAAAAAATACCAAGCCTACCCTTATGAACCGGGGCTTAAACAGCAAAAATATGCTGACCTCGCTCTTGCCTGTTCAGGAAGTTATCGAAGCATCAACCTATATCAGTACGGTGGTTGAACGGGGTTTAAGGACAACCCATTGGGATGATCCCGCCTGGTATGTAGTCGAGCATAAGCATAAGTATTTAGGAGTTGTTAACCTCAGGCAGATGATGGAGTATCTGGACGGGGTGCGTTTTAGGGATATATTACGGGCCGGGGAGATACAGGGGAATCTGTTAAACCAGCCCCCGGTACATGATCCCCGGTTTACCCTCCTAACCTATAACAAGATGGCTAATGAAGTTGGGGGCGATTGGTACAAAACCCTGCGGTTAAACAAGGATATGTATCTTGTCGGATGTTTTGATGTGGCAGGAAAGAATATATCCGGCTCTCTTGTTACCATGTCCCTGGGTTCCTGTTTTGCCGCCCTGGAATTGGTGCGTTATAGTGAAACGGAGCCCCAGAAAATTACCACGCTTCTTAATTCTCTGGTTCGTACGGTTAATCCTCCCGATGTTTTTGTAGCCGCCGCTATTTTGTACGTTAATTTTTCTACCATGTCCATAGTAATACATAACTGCGGCTTATCTCCGGTGGTTGCCTTTATTCCCACCGGGGAGAAATCCATAGGATATAAAATTTACCAGCCTAATATGCCTCCGCTGGGGCTGGCTGAAGAAATAATACCGGAGCCGTTTCAAAAGCTTCCCATCAGCAACGGACTGCGCATAGTCGTTTATTCAGACGGGCTTGGTGATATAAAAGATATTTACGGTGAACAATACGGGGAAGAGCGGACGCTCGATTTCCTGCAGAACCTTCATTTCCTTTCCGGTGAAGGGTATTCTACGTTTATAGACAGGGAAATAAACCTTTGGACTAAAGATACCGCCTTGGCGGATGATGTAACCTTGTTTGAGATACGGTTTGGACATGAATGGCCGAGCAGCGAACAATCACTGCTCCGGTAGTTCCTTATACAGGGGGAAAACATGGCAACGGTAGAATTAAGGGGAATTAGTAAAGACTATGAAGGCGGCGTCAGGGCTGTTAATGATGCAAATTTTATTGTAGAAGACAAGGAATTTTGCGTTCTGGTAGGCCCTTCAGGCTGCGGAAAAACAACCACCCTTAGAATGATAGCCGGACTTGAGGATATAACTGAAGGGGATCTGTACATTGACGGTGAGTTGATGAATGCCGTTCCCCCCAAAGACCGGAATATTGCAATGGTTTTTCAAAATTACGCTCTTTACCCCAACATGACGGTGTATGAAAACATGGGCTTTGGGCTTCAGATGAGAAAGGTTGAGCAGCCGGAAATTTACCGCCGTGTTCATGAAGCGGCAAGAATACTTGACATTGAACAATACCTTCACCGCAAGTCAACGGCCCTCTCCGGCGGCCAGCGTCAACGGGTGGCCGTAGGCCGGGCCATAGTACGGAATCCCAAGGTGTTTCTTTTTGACGAGCCCCTTTCCAACCTGGACGCTAAACTCCGGGGGCAAATGCGGGCGGAGCTTTCAAATCTTCATGTGCGCCTTGACGCAACCATGGTATATGTTACCCATGACCAAATTGAAGCCATGACCATGGCCGATAAAATTATTGTAATGAAAGACGGCAGAATTCAGCAGATAGGGACGCCCCTCTCGCTCTATGACAATCCGGCCAATCAATTTGTTGCGGGGTTCTTGGGCACTCCGCCCATGAACTTCCTTACCGTCAAGGCGCTGGAAAAAAACGGAAGAATCGTACTAAACGGTGTTTCTTTTGAAGTAACGGTTGTGCCGGAGCACGTACAAGCCATGAGGGCGTACATCGACAAAGAGGTTGTTTTTGGCATACGCCCGGAAGATTTAGCTTTTACCAAACGGCCCCAGCCAGAAAACAATGTGGGAACCAAAATTACCCTTGTTGAACCTCTTGGATCGGAAATCCACCTCTGGCTTACCACCGCAACCCAGCCTCTGATCGCCAAGGTACAGTTTCGCTACAACTTCCGGGTTGGAGACATGGCTAACTTTATACCGAATATGGCCAGGGCCCGGTACTTTGACAAGGAAACCGGGGAAGCCATTCTGGACGGTCGTGCGGTTTCCGTATAAGGCTTGTTAAACGCGCTTAAACGTTACATTGTATGCGACATTTTGCGGAACCCGAACCGCCCGAACAGGGTGGTGAGCGCATACATTTTGTTATGCAAAATTGGGGCTAAAATTAATTTAAAATATTATATAAGTGGCTTCGCCGCTAGTTGACAAAAGGAATAATTTGAGATTATAATATAAAAATAATAGGATAAATATTATGAATAATATTTTTGCATTATGTGGGAAAATTGGTTCTGGAAAAAGTTATGTTGCTAATGAAATTGTTAAATATTATAAAAGCATAATATTTTCTGCTGATAAAATAATGTTAAAATTATTTGGAGAAATTGATGGGAGAGAATTATTTGAAAATAAATTTAATATATGTAAAGAAATAATTTATGAAATAAGTGATAATATATTAGAAAATACAAATGGAAACATAATATTTGATTTTGGTTTTTGGGCAAAGAACGACAGAAAAATTCTAAAGGAACGATTCAATAAATATAATGTAATATTTGTATATATAAATACGGACAATAATATATGTTGGGAAAGAGTGGAAAAACGGAATAAAGAAAATAATCCAAATAATTATGTATTTGATAAAGAAACATTTGAATATTTATCAAAATTATTTGAGAATTTTTCTGAAGATGAAGAATATATAATATTTGAAAATATGGAGAAATTGAAAATAGAAATAGATAAAAAATATACTAAATAATGGTATACGCCCCAACTTCGCATAACAGGACTGTAACTGTACGCCGCTAAAGCGGCTAGTACTGCCCCGCATAAATATCCCCTCCAGAAAACCTTTGTAAAACCGATAATAAAAGAAAGGAGGGGATGAAGCTATGCCATGGAAAAACGCAACGAAAGTGGAACTCAGTAAAAA
>JAITCP010000130.1 GCA_031283025.1 Spirochaetaceae bacterium
GCCGTACCGAAATGCAGGCCGTAAAACAGGAAGGAAACGCATGGGTTTATCAGGTACAAATCGAGTGCGCCGATACAGGCCAGCAGGGACACACCGTGCGTATACTTCCCAAGCATGATGCGCTGGTTCATCCCTACCGGACCGGCATGATTAAGTGGGCGTAGGCGGAAAAGGGGTGATAACTTTGTTGTGTAACAAGGTTCATCATACCAACGTGTAAGAGTATTGCGGCCTGACTTCTTCCCGTTTATAGGTTCCGTTGAAAATCATGTCAATGATCCATAAGCGGGAGGAAGGGGTGTCGGCATATTGTTAGGCGAAGCGCCACGATTTTTCATTTACCATATATCATTATTTCTTGTAAGTCTTACTCTTTCATTATTCTGAAACGTCAAAATGATATTATTTCTACTTATAATAGTTATTTGAACATTTACTATATCGGGCGGATCTATAATAATGTCGTTCATTGCTGAATCAAGTATTAATGTAAGGATATTCCCGTTTAGCTTCCAGGTTCCCCAAATGCCCATATCTGTTTCTTTATAACCTTCCCGATAAGAATGATCAGGGCCAAAAAAGTAATATTGTCTGCTGTCATTTTCATCATCCCATCTGCCTAAAACAACAGGCGCGTCCGGAGGCAGGTTATTTGACAAGTAACCGCCAAAAACCCATGAATACCTAATATATGAACCTTCAAAATCCTTAAAATATTCCGTTTTATACCAATAATCGGTGATTCCATCAATTGTTACCCGCATATTGCTTCTTTCATAAACCACTATCCTTTCTCCATGCAAATAACTTCCTATTCTGGTACTGTTAAGAGAAGGTTCTAAACGTATTCTTAATCCTTCAATAGAATTAACATACATTACTTTGGGGAATTCATTATCCTGGGAAAATAATGGCAAACTATTTAGTAATAGAACCAGAAGAAATGATGTTTTAAATAATTTCATTTGCAATCTCCTCTGTAATCAATAACTTCAGCGGTAAATCTCTAAAAACAGCAGTTTTTAGAGATTCCCTCTATTTTAATACTAACAATTAGTTCTGTCGAGGTACCGCATTGCCTCATAAAATTTTTGCATAACATAAAAGGCGGCTTTTCTTTTCTTCCGCTCCGCGTCAATAAGCCCTTTGCGGTTAAAGCCTTCCTGATAGCGGTTAAGCCGCCGGGGGCAACGAAAATCGTACAGTATCCACGGGCTTATTCCGGCAATGTAGGGGCACTTTTTGAAAACTTCCGTCTGTTTTTCATAAAGCTGTTTTTGGTGATCTTCAGTCCAAAGTTGATCTTTGCTTCCCCGCTGGCCAGACCGGGCATCGCCGCCGAATTCGCAGATAAGTACCGGCTTTTCCGGTTTTGAATTGGCAAGCAGCCGGGGCAATTTTTCAAAGTCCGGATCATACCAGCCGTAATATTCGTTAATTCCAATCACGTCAAGAAAATCCCCCAGGCGATCCTGGATGAGGAGCTTCTCATGGTTGACAAGGCAGGCTGCCGATACAAGCCGGGAATCGTCCAGGGTTTTTGCCTTTTGTACCAGTCCGGACATAAAGGCAAGCCGGGAATCCGTATCGGCATTTTCATTGCCGACAGACCAGATAATAACGCTGGCACGGTTGCGATCCCTCAGCAGCAGCTCACTTAGCTGATTTTCTGCGTCTGTATAAACAGCGGGATTGTCAAAAGCAACAGTCCAGTAAACGGGAACTTCTTCCCAGAGCAGCACCCCCTCTTCATCGGCAATCCGGGCAAAACGCCTGTCATGGGGATAGTGGGCAAGCCGCAGATAAGAGCCGTTCATCTCTTTTAAGTCCCGGATTGTTTCCCGGATTGTTTCCGCCGTAGTTGTCTTCCCCAGCGAAAAATGATCCTCGTGGACGCAAACGCCCCGCAGAAAAACCTTTTTGCCGTTAAGAAAAATTTCTTGCCCCTTGGCTTTTATTTCCCGGAAACCAATACGGTCCATTACCATGTCGGCAATGCCTCCTGCCGTGCCGTCAAAACCGCCTGCACTGAATGAAATGGAAACATCGTAGAGTTTTGGGTTTTCGGGGCTCCAGAGCTCAGGGCGGGCGGAGATTGCCGCCGTCCCCTTTCCGTCCTTAACGGCAATTTTCTGCTTTACGGAAAGGCCGGGAATTTCCAGAAGCGCTGTGCCGTTTACGTTACCGCCGGCGTTAACACCACCGGCAGTAATGTCGCCGGAATTAACACCGCCGGTATCTGCGATTTCGATGTCTGCTAAAATTGTTGAAAAATTGCCGTCCGGCGCAAGGCGCACAAACCAGTCTTTGATAAAAACCGGCGGAAGGCGGACAAGGTAAACATCCCGGTAAATGCCGCCGTAATTGAACCAGTCGGTATTATCCGCGGGGATTCTCAGGGGGCTGCGCCGGGCATCGGTTACTGCCACAATTCGGTTGTCGGTTTTCACTATGGCGCTTATGTCGGCGTTAAAAGGAGTAGACGCGCCGTCATGGGTTCCGATAATCTTTCCGTTGAGGAAGACAGAAGTTCTGTATGCAGCGCCTTCAAAAACAAGCAGCAGCCGTTCGTCCTTTGTTTTTGGAAAATAACGGAAAGTTCGGGTATAAACGCCGGAACCTTCAAAATAAAGCAGTTCCGGTTTTGCCAGATTCCATGACGAGGGAACGGTAATCCGCTCCCAGCCCTCCCAGTCATAGTCAAGGGGAAGCTCGTTTCCCGACGCGTCAAAGCGTTCATCCCTGTACCAATGATTGCGGCGGCAGGTGTCGTAAAGGTCAGGCGCAAAATTCCACCTGCCGTTGAGGGATTCCGTTTCACGGCCTGTAATGTTTACAAGAGAGGAAGCGTCAAGCCGGGCCTCCAGGTATTCGCTTTCATAACCTGTAGAGTGAATGCCTGCCTGGAAATTCCCAGCTTTTTCGTTTTTCATTGAATACCTCCTGAATTATTCAGAAAAAAGTATAACATGGGGTTCATGACAATAAAAGGTTTCCAAAAACTATATTCATGCCCCATGCCCTAGCCCACACTCCAAATATACTGTATACTATTGTAACCATGTTTAACGACTGTATAATCATGGCGGGAGGGGCCGGTACAAGGCTATGGCCGGTCAGCAGCAACCGCATTCCCAAGCAATTCCTTCCTATGCCCTCTCCAAGCACGGAGCCGGAGGCCGTTGCTCCGGGCAGTTTTTTTAATGCCGCCGTTGAGCGGGCTTTGGCGGTTATAGACCAAAATGGTGATGGCAGAATACTGATCGTTTCTGGCCGGAACCACATGGCCCCAATCATAGAAGCCTGCCAAAAATACTCTGCCAATGAATTAAGCCGCATGGTTTTAATTCCCGAACCGGAAGCAAAAAATACCGCCCCGGCCATTGCCTGCGCGGTAAATTATATCGATTGGATGAGCGGGGAAGAACGGAAAGTGCTGGTGCTTACCAGCGATCACATCATTACGCCCACCGATCGCTTTATAAAAGACATTGCTGCGGCAGAGGCATTTGCCCAGGCGGACAAGCTGGCGGTGCTTGGGATTAAACCTCTGGGGCCGGAAACGGGTTACGGCTACATTGAAGCGGGCCAGGTAATTTCTCAAGCAAAGGAAATACCCGAAGTTTTTAGGGTGTTGTCCTTCCATGAGAAACCCGGCAGGGAAAAAGCGGAAGAATTTCTGGCGGCGGGGAACTTTTTCTGGAACTCCGGAATGTTTGCGTTCTCTTCCAAATTTATTCTTGACGAATACCGCCGCAGCGCTCCGCAACTGATACGCCCCTTTGACAGGCTCCGCGCGCCGGGAGAAACTTCTTTCAAAACCGAAGGAGGATTGCGTATACTTTGGGACTGGTTGAATTTGGATGCAGCCTATAACGAAACGGAAGCCATCTCCTTTGACTACGCGATTGCGGAGAAAAGCTCCCATACCATTATGGTAAACGCGGGATTTAACTGGCGAGACGTTGGAAGCTGGGATGAATACGCCCTTCTGGCAGGCAGTAACGGAGCCGGCAACGGTGAAGTATACCAAATCAACGCAAAGAATTGTTTTGTAGATTCGGATATACCCGTGGCTCTTATAGGAACGGAAGGCCTAATCATCGCCGTCCGATCGGGAAAGAACGGAAGGCCGGGAAGCGTGCTGGTTGCCAAAAAGGGGGAAACACAGCACGTTCGGGATATTGTTGCGCAAATCAAGGCACAGGGCCGCAATGAATTGTTATAATAGACTTGTTCAAGAACCCGGTTGGTTCTTGAACAAGTTAAGCAAAATACTGCGTATTTTGCAGTTTTAATAGGAAGTTGTTTAAAAACTGAAGTTTTTGAACAACTCTAATATCAAATTAAGAGAGGGATGGAAACATGGTCATTTTAACGTTAAACTGCGGATCATCATCCGCCAAGTATCAGCTTTTCGATTGGGATGCACAGGATGTACTGGCCGTAGGAATTGTAGAAAAGGTGACGGTGGGCGGATCATTTATCACGCACAAGGTCAAGGGCAAAGAGGAGATCGTCCTTAACCACAATTGTCCCACCCATGTGGATGCGGTTGATCTTATCATCAAGACGCTTACGGACAAGGAAACGGGCTGCATTACCGATATGTCAGTAATCGGCGCGGTGGGCCACCGGGTAGTCCATGGGGGGAACAAATTCATCAAAAGCGTGATCGTGGACGATGCGGCCATGGCGGCCTTTAATGAAATGAAGGACATGAGCCCCCTCCACAATCCCGCCAACATCATGGGAATAGAGGCGGCCAGAAAGGTGCTGCCCAACGTTCCCCACTGCGCGACTATGGACACCGCATGGCATCAGACCATGCCGCCCGAATCGTTCCTCTATGCGGTGCCCTATGAGTGGTATGAAAAGTATTCCGTCCGCCGTTATGGCTTCCACGGCACAAGTTTTCTTTATACCGCCAAACGGGCGGCGGTGCTGCTGGGCAAGGACCCCTTTAAGACAAACCTGATCATCTGCCATTTGGGGAACGGCGCTTCAGTGAATGCGGTAAAGGACGGCTGTTCTTTTGATACAAGCATGGGAATCACTCCGCTGGAAGGGCTTGTCATGGGTTCCCGGTCCGGCGATATTGATCCGGCTCTGCCTTTCTATGTGATGCGGAAAACCGGCATGGACGCGGCGGAGATAGAAAACGCCCTGAACAAAAAGAGCGGCCTTTTGGGAATTACCGGAAAATACACAGACCGCCGGGACATTCAAAAGGCCAAACTGGACGGCGACAAAATGGCCCTCCTGGCTCAGGAAATTGAAGCCCACCGGGTAAAAAAGTATATCGGCGCATACCAGGCGGTACTGGGCCGGGTAGATGCCCTGGTCTTTACCGCCGGAGTTGGGGAATTTGCCTTTTTTATGCGGGAAAAAATTCTTCCCGGCCTTGAGGGAATCGGCATTGCCTACGATCCAAAGAAAAACGAAATGTCCCACACCCGGAACACGGAAACAATTATCAGCAAGCCGGAATCAAAGATACCCATTTACATCATCCCCACCGATGAAGAATTGGTAATGACGGAAGATGCCCATGCCCTGATGGAGGGAAGTTACGACATCCACACAAGGTTCATATATTCGTTTCAGAAGAAGGATTATGTAAACAAGGGCAGGGCAGAAAGCTTGAAGGGCGAGTTGGAAAAATGCCCGGAATTGAAAGAAATCATAGCAACGCCCCAATAACGGAACTGCTTTGCATCGGTAACGCCATGGTAGATGTGTTTGCAGATGTCCCTCCGTACTTCTGCAAACAGTTTGGACTCAACGCCCCGGTTCAGCATATCGGGCCGGAAGCCGCCAGGGCAATCCTGGCGGTTTTGGAAGAGAAGCGCCCTCCGGCAAATGCCTCCGGAGTTTTATATGTATCCGGGGGCGGCGCTGCCAACACGGCAAAAATTGCCGCCCGGCTTGGGGTTAATGCCGCCTTTGCCGGAGCCATAGGCGGCCCCGACCGTTTCGGCGCAATCTTTGAAGAAGAATTAAAGCGCTCCGGTGTTTTTCTCCACCTTTCCCGCAAGCAATCCCCCACGGGGATATTTATCAGCCTGTGCCCGCGCCCCGAAGAAGAGCCTGCGGGCAACATTCCGCAGCGTGTCATTGCGGCGGCTCCATCTGCGGCGCTGGAACTGGACGGAAAAGACCTGGATGAATTTCTTTTTGCCCGGACCCGCCTGCTTATGATAGAAGGTTTTCTTCTGGATAGAACGAACCTTGTCCGGCACATACTGGACATGGCGGACAAGTACCGTCTGACACTTGCCCTGGATATTGGAACGGCGGACACCGCGGCGGAATATGCGGAGTTGGTTCGTTCCTGGTTTGGCCGCCGTCCCCTCATACTTTTTATGAATGAAAAAGAGGCGGAAGTTTTTGCCGGTACCTTGAAGTATGATTCCGGCTGGGAAAGTTTGTTCACCGCTCTCAGCCGGGAGAATCCAGATGGGAACGTTTCAATTGCGGTGAAACTTGCAGAGCGGGGAGCGGCGGTGTTTTCATGCGGAGAAGTTTACCATGCAGAAACAGAGCCGGCGGACGCTGCGGAAAGCACCGGCGCAGGGGATGCCTTTGCCGCCGGATTTCTGGCAGCATGGCTTCGGGAAGAAGGCCCCCGGCAATGCGGCCATGCAGGAAATGCCGCCGCCGCTTTGGTACTTCAGTCTCCCGGAACCGGAGGGGGTGCCTTCCCCTATAATTCCGCGTAGCTGTCTTTTGCCGCTTCTTCCTTCAGCTTCGCCCTTGCCTGCTTAAGTTTTTCTCCCAGTTCCGGGTACTTCAAGCCGAGTATCTCCACCGCCAGGTATGCCGCATTGGCGGCGTTGTCTGTTCCCACTGCGGCTACCGGCACGGGCCGGGGCATCTGCACGATGGAAAAAAGGGCGTCCAGACCGGAGAGGGCCCCCGAAGCGATGGGAACGCCGATAACGGGGATTGTCGTTTTGCTTGCGATTACTCCCGGCAAATGCGCCGCCAGCCCCGCCCCGGCAATGATTACTTCCGTTCCCCCTGCCGTTAATTCCGCGATGACGCTTTCCAGCAGTTCAGGGCAGCGGTGGGCGGACACAACACGGGAAGAAAAATCCACGCCAAATTCCCGCAGGACATCGGCGGCTTTTTTCATAATTGGTTTGTCGGATTGGGAACCAAAAATAATAGCAGCTTTCATACATTGAATGTATCACAGTCAGACACTGCGGGCAAGGGAACGCATTGCCTCATAATTAATCTAGCCGAAAAGGGGGTGTGCATCAAAACTAAAAATCTAGCCCAAATTATACTGGTTCCTACCAGACACGGAGGAACAAATGGGGTTAGACATGAATA
>JAITCP010000111.1 GCA_031283025.1 Spirochaetaceae bacterium
GCCTACCCGGAATTAAAGGAAAATGAAAGCTATATAATACAGGAACTGAAAAACGAGGAAATAAAATTCCTGGAAACCTTGCAGAAGGGGGAACATGAGTTTGAAAAACTCCTCCCCAACATCCTTAAAGGGGCATCCCGTGTTTTATCCGGCAGGCTGGCCTTTAAGCTCTACGACACTTACGGTTTTCCCATTGAGTTGACCGGGGAATTAGCGGCGGAAAATGGCCTTACCGTAAACCGTGAAGAATTTGAAGAAGCTTTCAAAAAACATCAGGAACTGTCCCGTGCCCAAGGGGCCTTCAAGGGGGGCCTGGCCGATCAGGGTGAAATGGCCGTCAAGTACCATACCGCCACCCACCTGCTCCACAAAGCGCTCCGCATGGTTTTGGGGGATCATGTGGCTCAGAAAGGCTCCAATATTACCGCGGAACGGATGCGCTTTGACTTTTCTCACGGCGAACCCATGACACCGGAACAGGTTAACCAGGTGGAAAACATCGTCAATGAACAGATACAAAAAGACCTTCCCGTTACCATGGAAGTAACAACCCTGGATGCGGCCAGGGCTTCCGGGGCTGTTGCCCTTTTTGGGGAAAAGTACGAATCCCAGGTAAAGATTTATTCCGTGGGCGGGGGGACAAATGTCTTTTCCAAAGAAGTGTGCGGGGGCCCCCATGTAGAAAGAACCGGAACCATGGGCCGTTTTAAGATACAGAAGGAGCAGTCCTCCTCCGCTGGAGTCCGCCGGATCAGGGCGGTACTGGAGTAACTTTTAATATATAGTATAGTTTTAATACTGAGGAGTAATCAATGAAGCGGTTTATAGTGTTTTTGAGCATTTTTCTCTTGATTTCAGCAGCGGTTTTTGGGCAGATTGATCTTCAACCCTTGGCTGTTATACGGCTTTCCAAGACCGAACAAATTAGCGTTAAACAGTTTAAGGATTATGTAAACTGGCTTACTATTACCAAAATCATGTCTACCGGAGACATAAATGCCAGATTAACAAACGATGAAAGACGGCTTGCTCTGGACGAACTAGGAAACCAGTTTCTGGCTTGCCAGGCGGCAGAACAGGAAAAAATTACCGTTACCAGCCGGGAAATAGACCAGTATTTTGATCAAAGTATGAAGAATTTTTCCGAAAGCCTGGCTCAAGTTTTGGGACATACTCCAACAGAAGCGGAAGTTGATGCGGAACTAAGAAACAGAACCGGTATGACAAGGGCTGGTTTTAAGGATATTATGAAGCGCAGCCTGATTACCGAAAATTATCTTAAAATTAAAAAGAAAGCCCTTTTTGAATCGATTAAGCAGCCCACAGATGCGGAAATACAAGTAATTTATAACGATTTTAAGGGAAAAAGTACTCTGGAAGGTGGTTTTTCCCGGCCCGACACTATCGGAGTTAGAATGATTATAGTTCCCATTATTAATTCCAATGGAAGAACTGCGGCGCAAACCACCGCCAATAATCTGGCAAAACAAATAGGGAATGATCCGGGCAGATTTGACGAAGTAGCGCGGGATTTTCAAAAACCAAATTCAGGTTACGTAACCGGAAATGGCTATATGTACAAACACGAAAGAATACGCGAATCCATAGGAGCGGCTTTTTTTGATGCGGCATTTAGCCTTAAGCAGGGAGAAGTATCAAAGTTATTGGAAAGGCCGGATGGCTTTTATCTAATTAAGGTAATTGAAACCTACCGTGCCAGAATCCTTGCCCTTGATGATATTTACAGTCTGGAAGATCCCAGAAACATTACCATAAAGCAGGCTATTATAGCGATGGAAATGCAAAGAAGATTAATGGCTGCGCTCCAACAGGCATCGGAAGAGCTTGTGGCAGAATTGCGAAAAAAAGGCACCATTGAAATCAAAATGGATATATACAACCAAATTACCTGGTAGATGGGGTTAAGACACAAGGGGCGTATTCTGGCTTTTCAAGCCCTTTATGCCTGGGATATGGCGGAGGACAAGGCCGAAGCCTTGCAGGGATTGCTCATGTTTTCCTGGCTGGAAAAAGACAGGCCCCCAAAAGAAGGGGATTTTTCCCGCCTTTTAATTGCCGGAACGGTGGAAAATATACAAGCGGTGGACGCCGCCATAAAGAAGCATTTGGTACACTGGGATTTTTCCCGGATAAATATGGTTGACCGGGCGCTGCTCCGAACAAGCGTTTATGAGCTTATGTTTCAAAGCACCCCCCCGTCGGTGGTAATAGATGAAGCCGTAGACATTTCCAAGGAATACGGCACGGACGATTCCTACCGCTTTATCAACGGGGTTTTGGACGGAGTAAGTAAAACCATAAATCGTTCAACTGCCGGTAATAAGGAGAAATTGTGAACAAGCAGGCAGGTCTATTAAGGGGAGTATGCTTTTTAGGGCTGGGGGTTTCACTCGTCCTTTTTGGAGCGCTCTTTTTCCTGTCATATTATGGGGATATTCCCCTTTTCTCTTTTGGCGGGGGCGGAAAAAGCTCTTTTGCCCTGGCCCTGGAAGAATACGATCAAACGGTGCGGGACGATCCTTCCCTTTCCTTCCGGCAGCATAACAATCTGTTATATGCGCTGGAAAAGAAAGCTCTGGATACGGAAAACATTCTTTCCGTGCTAAAGCGCCGCCGCCATCTGGCTTTCCGCCCTTCAGAACAAAGGGAGCAGCACCTTTCCGCTTATATTAGCGCCGCAGGACGGGCGCAAAAACTGTTTCCCCATTCTTCCCAGGTAAGCGCTTTGGCGGCGGAAGCGATCATCCTAAGCGCCCGCCCCCTTCCCGGCGAAGCGGCGGCGGAGCTAAGTGAACTTGCAGCCCTTTTATACGGAACTTTTCAGGACCTTTCCCTGGCTTTTTCTGTTTATTCCGGTGCCATGAGTGATCCCGCCGCCGCGCTGTCCCTGCCGCGGGAATTGTTTCCCCTTATC
The DNA here is from genome assembly GCA_031283025.1 of Spirochaetaceae bacterium. GTDB lineage: Bacteria > Spirochaetota > Spirochaetia > Treponematales > Breznakiellaceae > WRIV01. Next base: position 2,936 of record JAITCP010000111.1, read on the forward strand.
TGCTCCCTTGCCCAGGGTGAGGAACGGGAAAAATATCTGGTCAACTCGTGCCTTAGAACAATACTGGAAAACAATCCCCGTGAAGCGATGCTCATGGTAAACAGCCTTTTTGAAAGTACCCCCCTGCTGGATGGAACGATCCGTTTTGGCGGTGAATTTTTCTACGATCATGGGAATTACCTTAGGGCGGCGGAATTTTTTTCTTCCTTTACAGATGATCAAAGCCTGGCCCGTCAGGCAGACTCCCTCTGGCTTGCCGGTTTTATAGAAGCCGCCCGCGGGTTATGGAGGGCGGCGGTTTCCCAAAACCGGACATCAGTGCCCGGCTTTGAAGAAATAGATGTTTCCGCCATTAAAGCCCGCTCCTACTATAATCTGGCATCCACTGCTCCCAATGGGCAGGAATCGGGGCACTGGCTGGAACAACTCTTTGCCGCCGGTGCGGACTACCAGCCGGGCCAGGTCTTTGGGATTATCCGGTATTCCCGGCTGCTTCCCCAGGACAAGGCCCTGGCTGTTCTTGAGCGTACCCAGCGCGATCTTGAGGGGCTTTATGATCTGGAATTACTGCGGCGGCGCAATGAAAGCTGGACTGTAGACCGTGCTGTGGCGGAAACTTGGCTTATGCTAAACCGCCATCCGGAAGACGGCAGGCTTTTTGAGTGGGCCGTCTGGTTTTTTGATTTTCAGCGCCGTTATGAAGAAACAGTCATGGCCCTGCGGAACGCGGGAAACAACCAAGTGGAAGGCCCCTGGGCGGCTTTACACCGGGCATTTGCGTTGATGCGCTCCAGTAAATTTAAAGAAGCGGAGCAGGCTTTGCGGAGCATAGTCCGCTCCCCCCAGGAAACCGGAAAAGCTCCGGGCCGCTTCCACCAGCCTCTTTGGCAGGCAAGCGCGGATTTGGCCATGCTTTTGGAACGGCAGCGCGATTACCAGGAAGCTCTGCAGTACTATGAAATCGCCTCGAACCAGTTGTTAGGGCTGCAGGCCGGATCACAGGCAGACGCAATGGCCGACGCCCTCGTAGAGCCGCCCGACAGGCTTCCGGACGAAGGAGAGGGGGGGCTTCCCGCTGCCGGAATTTCCGTTGAACGGCGGGATGCCGCCAGGATACAGTTGTGCATAGCGCGGGTGCTCCGTTCTTTAGGGAAAAATCAGGAAAGCATCCGTGTTCTGGACTATGCCCTGGATTTGGATCCGGGAAACCTTGAAGCCAAAATGGAAAAACGCCGTTTAGGCGCCGAACGGAGTATTTTATAATCGATGCTTTTCCAAAACTTTAGTTTTTGGAAATGACTCAATCTTTAGGTTATTGACAATAAAGTTTCATTTATATATATTGAATTCAATCCAAAGAAACATTTATTAATCAGCAGGAGGAAAATATGAAGGTAAAACCTTTGGCAGACCGGGTTATTGTCAAGCTGGAGAAGAATGAGGCAAAGACCGCCGGTGGGATTATTATCCCCGATACCGCCCAAGAGAAAACTCAGCAAGGCACCGTAGTAGAAGTGGGCCCTGGCACGGAAAAGGAAAAAATCACCGTCAAAAGCGGAGACAAAGTAATGTACGATAAATACGCCGGTACGCAAATTAAAATTGACGGGGTAGAACACCTAATCCTGAAAATGCAGGATATTGTTGCAATCATAGAATAGGTTCCCGGAGTAGGGAATAGGGAGTGGATAACTATTCCTGCTCCCTATTACCCCATTCTCCACTCCCTACTCTCCAAACTGTATCAAAATGACACAGCAATAAGCGGTTTTCTGTTGCGTGTGTCAAGAATACCCGTTTTTTCTGTGGTTAAAATAACTGCGGCCTAGCGTGTGTCCGTGTACTCCTTATTTTATAGGGAATCTCTTAGAACCGGTTGTTTTTTGAGGTTCTTTTGTAGTTTTTAACCCTATGGGCTGCGAAACGTGTATTTTCCGGCGGTAAATCTCTAAGAAACTGAATTTTTTGGGATTTCCTGTAACGAATCATCCTATTTTTGATTCTTTCCCTTCTTTTGGCATGGAATTTGCTACTAAATAGGTATAAATGAGGAGGAAAAGCATTATGACAAAGAGAAAACAAAGCGATTCCAGGCCGACTGCCACCGCGGATGATAACATACTGGCTCTGTACTTGAAAGAAATAAACCGTATTCCCCTGCTTACCCGTGATGAAGAGCAAAAATGCGCCCGTGAAGCAGTAAAAGGGAACCGGGCAGCCAAGCAAAAGTTAACCAGTTCAAACTTGCGTTTTGTGGTAAACGTTGCAAAAAAGTACCAGGGACAGGGTATTCCGCTGGAAGACCTGATCAATGAAGGAAATGTAGGCTTGATAAGCGCCATAGAGCATTACGATGTTGAAAGAGGCTACCGTTTTATCTCCTACGCCGTATGGTGGATACGGCAGTCCATATTAAAGGCAATCTGTGAAAAATCCAGGATGATCCGGCTCCCCATGAACCGGATTAATGAGCTGTTCCAGATTGAAAAGGCCCGCTCTTTTGTTCAGGAAGGGGAATCAGAAATACAGGAAGTAGCCCGGCTTTTGAATATGGAACCCGGCCATGTGGAGGACCTTTTAAGCATTTCCCGTGACATGATTTCTTTGGATATTCCCCTGTACAATGAAAAAGATTCTTCCACCGTGGGTGATTTTGTGGAAGCCTCCGGCTACGAGACCCCTGATGCCCGTGTAATAAATACTGCTTTGCAGAATGACATTGAGGATATATTGAACGGGATGGGAGACAAAGAAGCGGATATTATCCGTTTCCGTTACGGGCTTGGGACTAACATTCCCCTTTCCCTTAGGGAGATCGGAGACCGGCTTGACCTGACAAAAGAAAGGATTCGGCAGCTTGAACAAAAAGCCATCAGCCGGCTTAAACACGCGTCGTCCCGTAAAGTGCTTGAAAGCTATGTGGCATAAAATGTGCACGGCAAAAACGTAAGATACCACGCTTGACAAGAAAGAGGGCAGGGCCTATTGTAAAATCATCATAGTGAATGAGGAATGCCAATGACTGCCCCCCTGAAACCGGAAGAAAAAATAGCCGCCCTGGATGCCGTCTGGCGGCTGGAGGAGACCAGTGAAGTCCCCTTTGTTGTTGAAATTGGGCCCTTTCACGGAGCCACAAAGGCGTTTTTTGATGACCCCGCGGCGGAAGTTAAATGGAGCCAGGAGTTTCACCAAAACCGCGAGGGTGTCTATGATTACGGGCTCCCCAACATCAAACCCAATCAGGGAATCGGAACCATAGCGGCGGCCTTTGGCTGCGACTATACGGTAAATGACGAGGCCGATCCTTGGATAAAATCCGTTATCCGGGAAGAAAACGCCGAGGATGTCTATAAGCTGGAGATTCCCAATCCTGAAACAAACCCCGTTTTTAAAAAAGTGTGGCAGCGTATTGAGTCTCTTGAAAGCCTTTCCACTATGCCCCTGCGGATGGTGAACGTGGCTTCTCCCCTGGTAACCGCTTCGATGATCTGGGATTACACTTCCTTTATTGAGGCCACGTTAGTTTGTCCCGATGAAGTTCACGCCCTTTTGAAAAAAGTAACGGAAGCAACGATACTTTACATTAAGGAACAATTCCGGCGCATACATAATCTTTTCAGCGTGGGGCATGAGTCCATCTGCCCTGTTCCCCGCTTTGCCGGGGTGCGTGTCAGCGATGATACGGCGGCCCTGCTTTCACCGGATTTGTACCGGGAATTCGGCGTAAAGTACAACAATAAAATTTCCCGCGAATTTGGGGGTATTGTGGTTCATTCCTGCGGGGATATTCAGCACGTGGCCCCGGCAATGATGGAAATAGAAGGGCTCAGGGGCCTGGACTTTACCATTCCCCAGGTGATGAATTGGGAAGCGGTGCGGGATGCCGCCGCGGGAAAAACAGTGCTGTGTCTGCGTCAACGTTACTGGGATCACCCTCAGGGCGCTCCCGTTGATTTGGCAGACTATGCGGAAAATCTGGTAAAAACCTTTGGCAGAAAGGGCCTTATTATAGAAACCTCCGCGCCCACCGCGGACGATGCGCGGGCACTGGGTGAAAAGCTCCACCGGAAGCTTTCCGGATAAGCGGTGGTCCGTCATGCGCTTTAAGAAAGATTAAGATTTTTTACCACGGAGGACACGGAGTTAATAAAAAATTTTGATCTTTTCCATCGTGTTGCTCCGTATACTCTGCCTGCCTGTCTGCTACAGGCAGGCGGTTAAATTCTTCGGGAAATAATGCAAGAAGTCTTTGAACAGGCAGTTAAGGGACGCGCTTTTGAATACGCTGTAATACCAACCGCCGCGATACATTTTACCCCTGAATTACTCAAGGCTTGCCAATCAAATGTGTGCGGAAACTACAACAAGTGCTGGACCTGTCCGCCGGCCATAGGGCAGCCGGAAGATCAAAAAAAGAAAATAACCGCCTTTTCCTCCGCCTTTGTTTTTACTACCAAAGCCAGCCTGGAGGATTCTTTTGATTATGAGGGGATGATGAAGGCAAAGGAACGCCATGACGGTCTTAGCGCACAGATGCATGAAAAGTTCGGCAAAACCAATCCTGTCTACGGCGCGGGAGGCTGTACAGTGTGCAAAACCTGCGCTTATCCGCAGCCGTGCAGGTTTCCGGAAAAAGCATATTCTTCTATTGAAGCGGCGGGAATCAATGTAAGCGAACTTAGCCGTGCTGCGGGCCTGCGTTATAATAACGGTGAAAATACAATCACTTATTTTTCAATGATTCTTTTTAATGCGTAATATTGCGTAGTCTATTGCTAATCTCTGTAAATATGGTATAATGATAGCATCCTAATCTTTAAGGGCGGTTTATATGAGTGATTTTTCCGTTATCTTTAATGAGATTTCTGAACTATTGCAAAAGGGAAAGGCCAAAGAAATTACCGGCGCAGTAGAAAAGGCATTAAGCGAGGGCGCGGCTGCGGCGGATATTTTAAACAACGGCCTTTTAGCAGGTATGAGTATAATAGGCGGAAAATTCAAACGGGGCGAGGTTTTTGTTCCCGAAGTGCTGATAGCGGCCCGCGCCATGAACAGGGCTTCCGCCACACTTAAACCGGCCCTGACAGAAGCGGGGGTACAATCCGTAGGTACGGCTATCATTTGTACGGTAAAAGGGGACCTCCACGACATCGGTAAAAACCTTGTCAGAATGATGATAGAAGGCAAGGGGATTGATGTGGTTGATCTGGGAGTAGACTGCCCCAACGAAAAAATTGTAGAAGCGGTCCGTAACTCGGAAGCAAAAGTTTTATGCCTGTCCGCCCTGCTCACAACCACCATGAATATGCAAAAAGAAGTCATTGACGCGCTCAAAGATGCCGGCCTTCGTAGCAAGGTAAAAATAATGGTCGGCGGCGCGCCTATAACCCAGGGTTTTGCCGATGAAATAGGCGCCGATGCCTACACCCCGGATGCGGCCAGCGCAGCGGAAGTATGCCGGGCTTTTTATAATTAGTGAACATATCCCTGCACAACGTTGTCTGCGCCGCCGGATTTGAACGTGCAAGTCTGGCCGTTCCGGACATTGTCCGGCCAGGGATTGCGCTGGATATAGGGACTACTACGGTTTCTGCCCAGCTTGTTGATTTGGATTCCGCTCAGGTTTTGGATACGATCTCTGAAATAAACGATCAGCGGTTTTTCGGCGCGGATGTAATAAGCCGGATAAGCGCGGCAAAAAATGGCAGGACAGAAGAACTCTTTAGCCGGATAAACCGCCAGACAGAACGAATCCTAAAAACCTTTCAGGAACGGTGGAACATACAAAAAATCGCTAAACTTGCCGTCAGCGGCAATACGGTAATGCTCCACCTTTTCCTGAATGTTGATCCTTCAGGCATGGGGGAACTGCCCTTTACCCCGGTATTCCTTGAAGAAAAACAAATAAAGGGGGCGGATATTGCGCTTTCCGTGGAAGATATAATTGTCCTCCCTTCCATTGCGGCCTTTATCGGAGGGGACATTACCGCCGGGCTTGCCGCTCTTGACATTACAAACATTCCCGGCCCCGCTCTTTTTATTGACATAGGCACCAATGGGGAAACAGCCCTGGTGAACGGGGCATCCATTCTTTGCTGTTCCACGGCGGCAGGCCCGGCTTTTGAAGGGGCGGAAATTTCCTGCGGCATGGGCGGGGTAAGCGGGGCGATCAGCGCTGTGGAATTTACGGAAGGCTCCCTTGCGCTGACAACAATCGGGAATGTAGAACCTTTGGGAGTCTGCGGTTCCGGCCTTGTTGACGCGGTGGCGGTAATGCTTAAACAGGGAATAATTGATGAAACCGGTTTTATGCCCGGCTTAGAAAAGGGCTTTTGTTTGGCCCCCGGCATCACAATTCTCCCCAGGGACATACGGCAGTTTCAACTTGCAAAAAGCGCGATTCTTTCCGGCATAAAGATACTCTGCAAAAATGCCGGGCTTAACGTAACCGATATACGCAATGTATTTATCGCCGGAGGCTTTGGTTTTTTTATCAACAAGCATAATGCGGCGGCGGCGGGGCTTTTTCCGGCTGAGTTTCTAAATGTTTTGTCTGTCTGCGGCAACACAAGCCTGCGGGGCGCTCTGGAATGTCTTACTCTGCCGGGTTTCCTCGACACGTGCAGGCAATTAACCGGACAATGCACTGTGATCGATCTTGCCACAGACCCGTCTTTTATGGAAGAATTTGCGGAGAATATGTATTTTGGGAACTGCTAAATACAGGTTGTTTTTAGAGATTTCCGTAATTAAAACACCGCAGTTTTCGGCCCGGTTCGCTTTCACTCAGTTCAGGCTTTTCCCGAAAGCAGCGTTCCGCCGCCTGGGGGCAGCGATCGGCAAATGAGCAGCCTTTTATTTCTTCCAGTACAGTCCTCACTTCGCCCTTTAGCGCGGGAGCTGCGGCAGTCTCCGCCGTGCTTTCGGCGGAAGAAATCGTATTTCCCCGGTTAAGTACCGAAGAAAAAAGGAGCCGGGTATAGGGATGGGCGGCTGTCCGGTACAAATCCGCCGCCGGGGCTTCTTCCATCAATTCCCCCCGGTACATAATGCCTATGCGATCGCAGAACCAGCAGGCAACTTTTAGGTCGTGGGCGATAAACAAAAAAGAAAGATTATGGCGGCGGCGTATATCCATGAGCAGATTGAGTATCTGGGCCTGAATGGAAACGTCCAGGGCGGAAACTACTTCATCGCAGATCAACAGTTCCGGCTCTGCAAGAAGGCCCCTGGCAATGGAGATACGCTGCCGCTGGCCGCCGGAAAATTCCGCTGGCCGCCGTTCCAGATCAGCGGCGGATAAGCCTACTTCTTCCAGAATTGCTGCAGCCCCTTTCTTTAGCTGCTTTTCCCCTGTTTGCACTCCGCCCGTCGCCCAACGCCGTCCGGAAACCAGTACATCGTAGACGCTCATCCGGGGGTTAAGCGACCGGGAAGGGTCCTGGAACACGTACTTTACCTTTTGCCGGTACTGCGTCAGTTCTTTTTTATTAAAGGCTTTCAGATCGGCACCCCGGTAACGGATCGTCCCGCCTTCATAATCGTACATCCGTACCAGAAGCCGGGCCGCAGTGGTTTTGCCGCATCCGGATTCTCCCGCCAGACCGTAACTTTCGTTTTCGCCAATGGTAAAGGAAAGACCATTGACGGCGTAAACATACCTGCCCAGTTGGGCAAAGAAACCAGCTTCCAGGTTAAAACGCTTTCGTAAATCATTCACGGCGACAAGGGTGTCAAGCGGCATAAATGCAGTATAAAGCAAAAACAACAATCGTACCAGTCCAAGCACCAAACATTGTCTGGCCTTGCAAGGCATCTATGGGGTAGTTTTAGAAACGGGGATAATAGAACCGGGTCATCTGACTGTTTACGGGGAGCTTTGCTTCTCTAAATCTTCTATTGTGATAGTCAGTTTCCCATCTGCCTTACGCGTGGCGATTTTTCTGAAATATTCAGCATATTGCCTATCCATTACGGCTATATGGGTTAATATCCAGTCTTTAAGAAAATAGGCAAATTTTTCAAGTACCAGCCGCTTTCCGGATTCAAAGTCTTTTACACTTTTTAATACCGTTAATGTAAATGTATCGTGAGCCTTTTTGTGTCCCGGATAGTTGGCGAATTTAGTCGCAATCATTAATTTTTCTTCTGTCTGGAAATGGTCTTTTACATATTGTACTGCCTGTTGAATTACTTCCTTAAAATAAGCGTATTCTTCTACTTCATTCCCGGTAGAATGATTGAATAAATCGTTGACAAAATCCAGAAGCCCCTTGTGTTGGTCATCAATTATTTTTACTCCCATCGAATATGAGTCTGACCAAGTAACATATTCTTTATGATTGGGGCCCGTTGATCCTGTATTTAACAACATATATTATACTAATAATACTATCATGCCTGATTTTTTTTGTCAATTCTTTTTAAAATGCTGTTTTGGCAAAATTGGCACAGGCAGGATAATGAGGATGAAGGCAAAACGGCAGACAGCCCCGGCAGCCCATCCGGAGCCTTCCAGCGGTTAATGTGCCCCATAATAAGCTGAAATCCTGAATTAAGAAGGTTAGCGGAACCTTCAATTCTGACAAAGAAGCCCACGGCCACAAGAAACGCTTGATCTCCTTAGTGCTAATCAAATGTTTTGTTGATTCTGAATCAATAGTTATTCTTATATTTCTATTTTTCCGGCTCCGGATTTCCTTGTAAGGAGACATTTATTGCCTTTACTGTTTGATTTACCGTTTTTTTTATTTCCGCCAGCATTTTTTCTGTAAGCCTATTTATATCCCTGGAAATAATATGTTCTGGTTTGAATAAATCGTAAGGGTTAACCTTTAATCCAGTGGCTATTCCCGCTAAAGTTTCCGGGCTTGGCCATTTTTCTCCCCTTTCAATTGCCCCTAGAAATGGCGGTGAAATACCCGCTTTTTCGGCCAGTTCTTCTTGTGAATAACCTATAATCTCCCTATAAAGCCTAATATTGTGGCTTAAAAGATTCTTGATGGTTTCTCCTTGTTGTTTCTTTTGTGTCATTTAATCTAAATATTATTAAAACCGCTTGAAAAACTATCTAATATCCTATAGAATAGTGTCTATTCTTTAAGTGGAGATAATAAATATATTCCAAAACTTCGTTACTAGGTGCTATAATTCTGTTAATATTTAAATAAAGAAGCATTTACGGCCGAGTAAGCGGTGTTCAAATCATCAAAACGAAGGCAGGTGGGCATTTTGACCCGAAAATCGTGTAGGTAATTCTAGAAATGAAAAACCAGTTTAGGGTGGTGAAAGCGGCTTTTTTGTAATAGAGGAGAGAAAATAATGAGTGTTATCGGAAATAGGTGGAAAGAAGGTCCTCGTTTTAGCAAGCGTTTACTCGTAA
>JAITCP010000134.1 GCA_031283025.1 Spirochaetaceae bacterium
CATCCATTTACTAAAAAACAAATTGGTATTACTCAGTAAATCCCGGTAGTTGTTTACTGTAAGGGTAGAAGGAATCAACCGCGCTCCCAGAAGGGAACGGGCAGGGTTAAAAGAAGTAGCAATAATCCAGATAAAAGGAATTACCGCAAATGCAATAAGCGCCAGCGCAATTGCATATTTCATCAAATTGACAATCCACTTGTTGACGATATGCCTGTTTAACTGTTTTCCCATTCAATACTCCCTTGCCTGTCACGATTCCTTGATGGTTTTTGTATTCAAAGTCTGGAAGAATACCATCAACGCCACCAGAATAAAAAGCATTACCGTAATAGCCGCAGAAAAACCGTAATCGGCGGCGTTGGAAGAGCTAAAGCCCAAACGGTAAATAAACGAGATCAGCAGATCCGTATAACCCATGGGCACCGCCGTATCCGCCATTGCGGGCAGTCCGGCGTTAAAGCCCCAGACCAGGGTAAAGTTGTTAAAGTTGAAACAGAAAGATGCAATCACAAGGGGGGCCAAAATGCGCATCACCAAAGGCAGAATAATTTTTATAACGACAGAAAACGGACTTGCCCCGTCAATTGCGGCAGCCTCAAAAAGGTCCTTGGGTATGGCCTTGAGCGCTCCGGAGGCCAGCACGTAAAAATAAGGGTACGACAAATATACGTTGATCAGGATCAGGGCAAAACGGGTCCAGCCTACATCGGTAAAGAACCGGGGAGAAGAGCCAAAAATATTGGTGATTAACGTTGTAACCAAACCCATATTTTCATTAAGCAAGCCCCGCCATACCATGATAGAAACCAATACCGGAATAGGATAAGGCACAATAAGTAATGTCCGGATAATCCGCCGGTATTTTAAATCTTCAAAGAGCAGGGCGATCATCATGCCAAGGGCAAAACTCGCCAACACGGAAAAAAGGGAAAACATGGTATTCCAAATGAGTATCCCCAACACCGGTTTCAAAAAACCCGGATTACCCAAAAAACGGGTGTAATTATTCCAGCCTATGCCAACCATGTAACCGGAAGTTAAGGTTTTGCCTGATTGGGATGTAAAAGTCCCTTTCGCTTCCCGATATACTTCCCCGGTTCGGTTATCGGTAAATGTATTCTCTGCGTCGTCATAACTGTATGCGGGCAGTTGTACGGATGCTTCCTGGAGAGAGATGACTTTGACGACCGTCGGCGGACGGCCAAAATCAATTTTCCCCAATATTTGCAGATTCTGCATGGTTTCCGCCTGATTTAATTTTACAAAATTGTCAATTACATTAGGAGGTTCCTGCAAATCCCGCTCTTCGGGAACACCGTCGGGTTTAACGGTAAAAAAACCCTCATCGTGCCGGAGCAACAGCATAAAATCTTTTCCTTTCCGGTAGACCGTATAGGCCCATGAGCCGCCCTCATCCGGGCTGTACATCTCCTCTGAAAGCCGCCGGATAACTTGAGCTTTGGTCAAAAGGTGGCCGCCGCTCATATTGGTAAAGGAAAGATAGACAGTGTAAAAAATGGGATACACGGTAAACAGTACGGCCATCACCAGCCCGGCGGCAACCCAGCGCCAGGCGGTGAGTGATTTTCGCAGCAAAATAAGGGTAACAAAGCATGTTACCGCTCCTACAAAGATTCCAAAAGCGAAAAAGCCGTCTCTGAAAAGCCGGAACATGAAGTAGCAGCCAAAGAAACATAAAACTACTGTCCCGGCAATCCGGAAAATCTGCTTAATCATTTTGCTATCGATTCAAAATTTGGGCCTTGGCATTCTGTAACGCATCCGCAGGAGATCTTTCACCGGAAAAAGACAGCGCAGCAGCGGCGACCCACGCATCCCATACATTACCCATTTCGGGAATTGACGGCATGGGTACGGCGCTTACACCGGCGGCGTTAAATCCCTTGGTATCGCTGTCTCCGCTGTTTTCAAATATGGATTTCCACGCGGAAGGACGTTGTTCGGCATCGAAAATAGCCTGCATATTTTCCTGTCTGGCGATAAAATCCACCGCGAACGATTGAGCCAGCAATTTACGCGGGCTGGCGGAACTGATAATCATGCCCTGGACTCCCAGGAAAGGATTGCTCGCCGGGCCGCCTTTTTTCACCGCGGGAAACTTGCTGATGGCGTAAGGTACACCGGCTGTTCTGAAACGGGTGAGCGCCCAGGGTCCGGTCATACAAAAAGGCGCTTTGCCGCTCTCGAACAGCACATGAGCCGCATCCCAGTCAATGTTTTCGGGAACTAACTTCTGTTTTACCAGAGACGTAAGGAATTCCAACCCCGCCGTAAAGCCAGGATCCGCTATAAGGACTTGTTTTCCATCCAGACTTCCGTCATTCTTTTTACCGAAAATCGCCCCGCCAAAACCATCATACACAGGGTATGCATTATAAGTGGCATCGGGAAGGCCCATCATAACCTCGGCCTTTCCGGTCTTTATCAGGTTTTCGGCCAAGGCTACTGCGTCATCCCATGTTTCAGGTGGAGCGGGAATCATGGTGGTATTGTAGAAAAATCCGATGTTTTCCACTGCCAAAGGTACGCCGTAAAGTTTCCCGTTGTAATTAAACCCATCCAGCGCCGGTTCCAGGTAAGAACTTTTCTTTGCGCCAAGGTTTATTTCCGTTACCATACCGTTTTCAACCAGGGCCCCCAGATTATCATGGGGGATAATGGCAATATCGGCGCACTCCTCCCCGCCGGAAGCCAGCAGGAATTGGTTGCGGATCTGCCCAAGATCAACCATGGAAACTTCCACCGACACGCCGAACTCAGCTTCAAATTTCTTGCCCAGTTCATTAAGCACTTCAATACGGCCGGCATCGTATACCCAGAATGTGAGCTTCTCCGGTGTTTTAGCCTCAGTTTTTTTGGTGCAGGATACCGTAAGAACCAGCATCAAAACCAACAGACATACAGTAAGAACCTTAACAATTTTCTTCATTTACTCATTCCTCCTTATCAACACGTGTTGTCTACACGTGTTGATAATTTAGATTAGTACGCAAATTCAGGGCTGTCAACAAAAAAATATGAAAAAGCAGGAAAATTATGAAATTCTTTCATTATATAGAGGCTCTTTTGGGGTAATGCTTAATACGTTCAAAACCTTCCTCTACTCCAGCGGGGCAAAGTAGCCAATCCTGTCGCGTCCGGAGCGTTCCATAAGGTACACTTCCGCTTCTACGGTAAGCAGATCCCTGCCAAAATTGGTTGGAAGGGCCGAATGGTAACGCAGGGAATAGGAGCCGGAACCTTTTGTACCTATAGACTTGATGGCAGGCCCTACCCCGCTGCTCTGGTACAGGTAAACAACTTCTCCCCCGGTTTCTTCGCACAGGTAACGGAACTCTTCCCTTGCCTTGCCGTCCAGGATAACGGCATAAAAAGCGGTGCCGTTATTCGCAAGGTAGGCGGCCAATTCTGAAAGGTTGTATTGTTCAAAGGCCAAGTCTCCCATAACTCCGGAAGAAATAAACACCACAGCCCGTTTTTTTTCACCCGCCAAAAGATCAGATGCGGCCAGCCGTATGGCCGTATCAAAACGCCACCGGGGGCTAAAAGCGCCGCCGTGGGCCGCCGCCGCCAGAGTGGAGGGCGTAAAGCGTTCTTTTACCGGGGTTTCTCCGGCGGAAATTACCGACACTATGCGGGGGCTAACGTCATTGATGTCCCTTAAAGCCGCCGCCAGATCGTCTTTAACCAGTGAAGTCCGGTCTGATTTTTCCATTACCACCGATACATCATAATTTCTTAACAGATAGGCGGCACCCATATATTCCTGCCGGGATACCGGGCGGTTCCGTTCAGAAAGGAGAAAGTTACGCTGATCCAGCCCCACCACGGGCCGGCGGCGGCTGTCCTGAACGGAAAGCTCCACCGTTACCTGGGGAAAGTTATCGGCAATTACCCGATCTATCTGGACAAAGAAGCCGGAAGCCATGTCTTCCGCGGAACACATCACCGCAACTTCATCTTCCCGGAAATTGGCGGCCAGGATGACACCGTTACTGTCAATTGCCGCGCCGGTGATCCGGGCCTTGGCCCCCACAACGCCCAGTTCCCGTATTATAGAAGAATCCGGATCGATAAGAAGCACCCGATTGGTATCCGCCACCAGAAGCCTGCCCTGATTAGTACCCGGACGGGGGATCACCCTTATGCTTTCCGGGCCGCTCAAGCCGCCTTCTGTCAGAATTCCCTGGTAGCTTCCGTTCCGATCAAAAATATGTATCTGCTTTGACACGCCGTCCGCAATAAAAACCCGCTCATCCATGCAGGCAATGCCCGTGGGTGAAAGAAAACCGCCAAAGCCCCAAGTCCGCCGGCCAAAGGAAAAGAGGAATATGCCTTCCGGATCAAATTTGGAAACCCGCCGGTTGCCGTAATCCACCACGTAAAGATACCCGTCTCCATCTACAGCAAGATTTTGCGGGCCCACAAACTGCCCGTCTGCTATGCCCCGGCTCCCCACATAGGAAAGCCAGCGCCCTTCCGCGTCCAGAACGCTGACCCGCCCACCCCGGAATTCGGAAACATAGAGTTTCCCGTCCGGGGAACGCGCCACGTCATAGGGGCGGTCAAAACCGTTGAAGGGACCCCGGACACGCTGACGGATAAGCCCGTTTACGTCTATCCGCACCAGCTCATTGCTGCCGTAAGCTACAACCCAGGAGGTGCCGTCTTCCAAAGGCAGTACAGCTGTTGGCTGGCGGAAAAAAATGCCGGTGCCGACTCTGCCGGGATAGCGGCCCGATTCCACATAGCGCAGCCCTTCTTCCGTAAAGGGAAGAAAACTCCGCCGGCTGCGGACTGTTTCTATACGGCTGCGAAGGAGTATTTCTTCTGATGATGACGAACTGCGTTCTGCGGCAAAGGTCCACTGCCGTATGGCGGTATCTTCAAAACCGGAACGGTAATAGGATCGTCCCAGCCAATCGAGGATCAAAGGTTCCCCGGGCCGGAATGAATTGGCACGTTCAAACGCGTTAATTGCTTCATTGTAGGAAAAACGGTAATATGCCTGAACCCCAATGCGGAATTCGCTCTGCGCGTTTATTGTTTCAGAAAGCGTGGAATTCCCCTGGGGCAAAAAATTCGGCCCCCGGTCAGCCCTTTCAGCCTGCGCTCCCAATACGGAAACTGCCAAAAGAAGCATGGGAAGCGCCGCAAAGGGTAATTTCCTCATTCAGCTAGTCCTTTCCAACCACAAGTTTTATGTGTTTTTTTATTTCTTTGTGGTTGGGGGCCAATTCAAAGGCACGCCGCAGCCATGATCTGGCTTCTGCTATGTTGCCGTTTTTATAATAAGCCCAGCCCAGGGAATCGAGATAAGCGGCGCTCTTTGGTTTTTTGTCTACCGCTTTTCGGCAGAGCGATATTCCCCGCCTGACATCAATATCCGAATCCGCCAGTATATATCCCAAACCGTTAAGGGCGGTGGTATTATCCTTGTCCATCTCCAGGGCCTTTTCATAATAATCCACCGCTTTTTGATACAGACGCTGCACCCAAGCGGCATACGCCATGGTAGTGTAAATCTGGACAGATTCGTAGCCGCCCTTTACCAGCCGGCTTAGTTCAAATTCCGCCAGTTTGGACCGATCTGAAATAACATAGATATATGCCAGGGTTAAACGGCACTGGTACACCCGGAGGGGATCGTTGCAGGATGTTACAACCTGTTCCAGATACAAGAGGGCGTCGTTAAAGCGTTCCATTTTGGTATAGCAGAGCCCCAGGTAATAGGCCAGTTCGACATTGTCATCCGGTTCAAAATGAGCGGTGTCGAGCCGCAGAAATTCCTCCAGCGCCTTGTCCCATCGTTTCATTTTGAAGAGCCGGATACCTTCTTCCAGGGATGTATGGACAGCCATTTTCTACCTTTTAACAATAAGCCGTGCGCCTGATGCAGGCTTGAAATCATAGACCAGGGGATGAAACCCAAAAATCCTTTCATAATCTTCCAGCCGCTTACGGTACTGTTCCAGAGCGCTTTCCTTAAGGATAGTGTAGGTACAGCCGCCAAAACCCGAACCGGTCATGCGGGATGCGGCAACCCCTTCAATTTCCTGTGCCCGTTTTACCAGCCAGTCAATTTCCGGGCAGGAGACTTCGAATAAATCTCTAAGGCTTTCATGGGAATGAAAAATTGCTTTGGAAAGCTCCGCTATGTCAGCGGTCTGCAAGGCTTCCACCGCCTCCCTAATCCGTTGGTTTTCTTCTACAATGTGGAGGGAACGGCGGCGTATCTCCTCCCTTAAATCGCCCATAGATTCCAGAAGATCGGACGGTACATAATCCCTGAAACTTTCACCCTGCCGCTTCCGGGTCAAGATTTCCAATCCCTGCCGGGCGTCTTCCCTCCGCTGTTTAAGCTCTTCCTCTACGCCCATACGGGGAACACGGGAATCCAGAAGGAGCATTTTGTAACGGCCATAGGGGGATTTAAATTTGGCCACTCTGCCGGTTTTTTCATCGATCACCAGAAAATGGTCTTTCTTTGCATTAAAGGCGATAAGGTAATCGACCGGGTTTACCCCTTCCCGGCCCAAAAATTCCGTCTCTGCGCGGATAAGTTTTTGTATCAATCCCCTGTCTGTAACCGAGGCCTTGAAAAATCTCCTAAGGGCAACTGCGGCGGCGGCTTCAATGGCCGTTGAAGAGGCAAGGCCGGCCTGCTGGGGTATGTTCCCGGATATGGTAAAATTTAGCCCCTTAACGGAAAAACCCGCTTCCGCAAAGATATGTATGGCAAGTTTGATATAGTTGGCCCAGCGGTCTTCCCGCTTGTATTTAAGGTTTATAAGAGTAGTACGCTTCCGTTCACTCAGATCGGCGGCAAAAAAGCGGAAGGAGTTGTCTTTTCGGGAGCTTACGGCAACCTGGACAGATCGGTTAATGGCAGAGGAAAGGTATAATCCTGCTCCGATTTCCCCATGCTCGCCCAGATAATGAAGCCTTCCGGGAGCTTCAGCAATAACCACCTGTTCAGAATTGCCACTCAATTCGTATTCGGCACGATGGATGGTACCAATATCCTGCATTTGCCTAAAAACCTCACCTCACGGCACAAACTACAGGCGTACCGTATTATAGTAGACTTGTTCAAGAAACCGGTTGGTTCTTGAACAAGTGAAGCAAAATACTGCGTATTTTGCATTTTCAGCAGTAAGTCTCTAAAAACTGAAGTTTTTAGAGACTTCTTATACAATAGCATAAAGGAAAAGGACATTTTATTCAATATTTTATAGTATGATTATTTGGTGAATTATGCCCGGAATCCTCCTAATTCCGCCAAAACAGAGGCCCAGGCGGAAATGTTAGCCAACCGGCTGATTAAGCGCCGCAAACATCTGGGTAAATGGGCCTGCCGGACAGGAGCCGGGGTTTACAGGCTTTACGACCGGGATATTCCGGAAATCCCCCTAATTTTAGACCTTTACGAACCTTCACGCGCTCAAGAAAGCCCGATCCTGGCGGGAGCCATCTACAAACGGCCCTATGAAAAGGACGATGCTGAAGAAGCGGCCTGGCTTGGGGCCATGAGGGAGGCCGCCGCCGCCGCCCTTAACATAAACCCGGAAAATGTTATTTTACGGGAACGGAAAAAACAGCGGGGAAGCTCCCAGTACGGCAGGCTGGCGGACAAGGCCCTCCGGCGGGAGGTCTGCGAATACGGCCTCCGTTACCGGGTAAACCTCTCCGATTATCTGGACACGGGCCTTTTCCCGGACAGGCGGCTGCTCCGCGCCCTTGTCCGCCGTGAAACTGCGTCCCGCAGCGAAACTGCATCCTGCAACGTTCTCAACCTGTTCTGTTACACCGCCTCTCTTTCCGTTGCCGCTGCGGCGGGCGGCGCCGCCAAAGTGGATTCAGTAGACATTTCCAACACCTACCTGGACTGGGCAAGGGATAATTTTGCCCTAAACGGGATGGAAGCGGTTTTAGTCAAGGAGGGAGAATTTTTTACCCGTGCCGGAAGCGCCGCCCCATTTTCCCTTATCCGCTCCGATGCTCTCCAATTTATAGAAGAAGCCCGCCGCCGCTCTGTACGCTGGGACATGATCCTCCTGGACCCGCCGGCCTTTTCCAATTCAAAAAAGATGCGGGACGATTTTGACCTTAAGCGGGATCACGGCGCTTTGATTGCCAAGTGTCTTCCCCTCCTTAATCCCGGCGGGGTGCTGTACTTTAGCGCCAATGTCAAAGGTTTTACCCTGGATACGGAAACGCCGGAAAGGGGGCATTTCCGCAGAAAATTGAGCCCTGCCATAACCAATATCACCGAACAACTGCGCGACGAGGACTTTAAGGGAAGGCGCATACCGGAAACCTGGCGGATTGGGAGTTCCCCCTGTGGAGGGAGCGGGACAAAGTGAAGATACCAATGACTGACGAAGAAGCCGATTATTGGGACGAGTTTTTTACCAAAAATCCGCCAAAGGCTGACCCCAACAAAAAGGGCGGCTATTTTACCCGCCAGCGGGAGTTGCTTGATGTATTGGATAGGGCTGCTGCCGATTATATTTTAAACCGTGCACTTCAAGCGCAAAAATTGCCCGCTCAAGTCATTGGCGATATGGTTAAGGAGAAAATTGCCGCATCTGCTGTTACATAGGGCACGCGATGGTTACCTGTTACCTGTTATTTACCAAACCCTCACTTCTCCCGCCGGTTTTGTAACTTTGACATCTTCGCCGCTCGGTTCGATTACAAAAAGCCCCTGCTATTAATATACCGGAAATTTTAATTTTGGTAAAGGGAAAGGTTCCGGCAAAGAGAAAATTACACGCTTTAATTAGTGTCCGGCCGCAAAGTAGCCGACTTTGTGGTCAGACACTAATTATTTGCTATCACAAGGTTCGTTGTTTTTTATCGGCGCTTCGGTTTAAGAAAAAACGTTCTATAAAAAACCTCGACGTTCTGTTAAAACAGAGGCAACAGTAAAGAGCCAATTTGGTATATGCAAAAAGCGGCAAGCCATGCAACGGAGGTTTGATACAGAATGATAAAAATCATGCCCTTTATACTGCCATATTCGCGCTTTACCGTGGCAACCGCCGCAACGCATGGGGTGTAAATAAGCGTAAACACCAGGAAACTGAATGCGCTTAACGGAGAAAACAACGTATGCAAAGTATTCCCAAGTTCCGCAACATTCGCTCCCGTTAATACCGCCAATGTGCTTATAACGGCTTCTTTCGCGGTAAAGCCGGTTATAAGCGCCGTGGAAATTCGCCAGTCGGAAAAACCTAACGGAACGAATATTCCGCTGATTAATCTTCCGATTACCGCAAGCAGCGAGCCTTCTCCGCCTTCAACATAGTTCAACCGCATATCAAAGGACTGCAAAAACCATATTACTACAGTTGCCATAAAGATAATGGTAAACGCCCTTTGAATAAAATCTTTTGCTTTATCCCAGCAAAGCCGCAATACGGTTTTGGCGGAAGGGAAACGGTAATTGGGCAGTTCCATTACAAAGGGAACCGGCGCTCCCTTAAAAACCGTCTTTTCCATCAGAAAACCTGAAAGTACGCCGAAAATGATTCCCAGCAAATACAGGCTGCTCATTACCAGCGCCGAATGTTTTGGAAAAAAAGCGGCGGCAAACAGGGCGTATATGGGGAGTTTCGCGCTGCAGCTCATAAACGGCGTAAGCAGTATGGTCATTTTTTTATCCCGCTCGCTTGCAAGCGTCCGCGTCGCCATAAT